>JBQTHZ010000022.1:0-97603 GCA_052388515.1 Chloroflexota bacterium
CTGCGCGAGATCCGCGAGTCGCCAACCGCGGGTTCAGCGCCTCTCCCGCCGGAGCCACTGCCCGCCGCCTGAGCGCGGCCGTACCGGGCGTCCGTTTGCGCGCCAGCGCAAGTACCTACGAAGGCGAGGCCAACCCGGACTGGGCGCGACTCGATCATGCCCATCATTTGCGCCCCGGCGCAATGCTACGCACCGGATGGAGCCCGAGGGGTTCCACCAGCGAGCCAACGTCGTAGGTAGTTGCGCGCCGGCGCAAACGGCCCGAATTCGGCCAGTACACTCCGGAGCATGCCGCGCATGCCCACCCTGGCCGACGTCAATGCTGCACGACAGCGGCTGCGGGGCATCGCCGTGTACACGCCCATGGAGCCGAGTCGCGAGCTGGCCGAGGCAAGCCATGCCGCCGATGTCCGCCTGAAGCGCGAAGAGGTCCAGCCGACCGGCGCCTTCAAGACGCGCGGCGCGCACAACAAGGTCGCACTCATGGCGGAGGCGAGGCCGGAAGCGGCGCTCGTCACGGCCAGCAGCGGCAACCATGGGATCGCGGTCGCCACCGCGGCCATCCGCCACGGCATGCGGCTCACGGTACTGGTCGGACGATCGGTGTCCCCCGCCAAGCTGGAGCGCCTTCGCGCGCTCGAGACGAGCCGCATCACGGTCGAGCTGATCGGCAATGACACCGACGACGCCGAGGCGGAAGCGCGCCGCCGCGACGACGCGGGCCACGCGATCTACATCCCGCCCTACAACGACCCCGACGTGATCGCCGGCCAGGCCACGGTCGGCGTCGAGATCCTCGAGGATTGGCCGGACGTGGATACCATCGTCGTGCCGATCGGCGGGGGCGGGCTGATCGCGGGCATCGGCCTGTGGGCGAAGGCCATGAAGCCCGGGCTGCGACTCATCGGTGTCCAGCCCTCGGCCTCCCCGCCGATGTACGGCTACCTCGAGACCGGCAAGACCGATCCCATGCCGATCGCACCCACCATCGCCGATGGCGTGGCCGGCAACATCGAGCGCACCAGCATCACCTTCAAGCTGTGCCGCCAGCTCGTCGACCAGGTCGTGCTGGTCGACGAAGAGCAGATCGCGGATGCCATGCGCTGGGCATTGGAAGTCCCGCACCTTCTCCTGGAAGGGAGTGCCGTGCTCGGCATCGCGGCGCTGCGGCCGAACCTGCTGGACGTTGCCGGGAGCAACGTGGCGGTCGTCACCACGGGGCGCAACGTGAGCCTGGAGACGTTGCGCGGCATCATCGGCTGATGGTGGTATCGGTCTTGCGGGCCTGGTTGCTCCGTAGAACCAATCCCAAGGAGAAGCAGTGCTTCAGATCACCAATGGCGCAGCCACCTTTCTCTCCGAGCTACGACAGGGGCAGGACGTCCCCGAGACGTATGGCCTGCGCGTGTTTCCCGAGTCAACTGAGCCAGGCGAGATCACCATCGGTCTCGGTTTCACCGACGCCCCGGTCGAGGGCGACCAGGTGACCGAGAAGGACGGCCTGAAGGTCTTCATCGCTCCCGAGCTGGCGACACCGCTCGAGGACGCGGCCATCGACGTCGCGGCCGAGAACGACGGCGCCGCACGACTCATCTTTCGTCCGCAGGGTGAGCTTCAGAACTAGCTCACTCGATGGCTCCCGCCCAGCCGAGCTCGTCGTCCGGTGACGCGTCAGCGTCCTCCAGGGCGGCGAGCTCGGTTTCATGGCTGCGCATTGCGGCGCGAGCCTCCTCCATCGAGACCGATGCGAACACGACGCGATCCCCCGGCCGCAGCCCCGCCACGCGACCGATGTCCGCACGAATGACGCACGCGGGCACGGGATAGCCGCCCGTGACCGGGCGCTCGGCGAGCATGACGATCGGCCGTCCGTCGGGAGGCACCTGGATCGCACCGAGGGGCAGGCCCATCGAGGCAACCTCCGGCGGGCCAACCGCCAGCCAGGGTCCGTCCAGTCGCAACCCCGTCCGATCCGCCTCCGCACCTACCGTCCAGGGTTCGCCGGCAAGTCGTTCCGCTCCATCGTTCGGCCCCGCCATGATCCTGATCGGACCTTCCGGCGCATGGCCCGTCCAGCGGCGCATGGCAGTCGCAGAAGCGCCGTGCGCCAGGCGATCGCCGGCTCGCAGGGCACGCCCGTGGTGCCCACCGAACCCGCTGCGCAGGTCGGTCGATGAGGAGCCGAGGAGCAGCTCGACCTCGATCCCGCCGCCGACTGCGAGGTACGCCCGGGCGCGATCGCCGACGCCGATGCGGAGCAGCGAGCCCGGGCGCACCCGGCGACCGACGTTGGCCGGCAGCGGAAGGCCGTCGAGGGTCGCGTCAAAGCTGGCCCCGGTGAGCGACACCGCGGTGGCTGCTCCGAACCGGAGCGACGGTCCGTTGTGGGTTACCTCGAGCAGCGCCGCATCATCCGGGTTGCCGACCAGCCGGTTCGCCAGGCGCGCGCTCCACGGATCGGCGGCACCTCCGACCGGCACGCCGAGGTGCCGCCAGCCTGGCCGTCCATTGGCCGTCTGGACCGAGGTGAGCGCGCCGGCATCGATGACCTCGATCATGCCGGCTCGAATCGGACGCGGTCGCCGGGCAGCAGGAGCGCCGGCGGGTCCTGGCGCGGGTCGAACATTCCCACCTCCGTGCGGCCGATGACTCGCCAGCCGCCGGGCATGTCAGCCGGATAGATGCCGCTCATCGACCCTGCGATGGCGACGGAGCCCGCCGGCGTCCGCGTGCGCGGCGTCGAGAGCCGTTCGACGTGCAGCTCCGGTGGCAGCTCGCCGAGATAGGCGAAGCCCGGTGCGAAGCCACAGAACAGGACACGCAGCTCGGTTCGGGCATGGCGAGCGATCACGTCGGAAGCCGAGAGGCCCGTGAGGTCGGCCACCTCCGCGAGATCCGGCCCGTCATAGTGCACCGGAATCGCGTGCAGCCGGCCGGCGGGCGGCGCCGGGCCAGAGGTGCGAAGCCCGCGCCGAATGGCGGCCGCGACCACGTCCTGATCGGCGGTCAGTGGATCGAGCTCGACGAGCAGGGACGCGAGGCCCGGCACCGACTCCAGCACGCCGACGGGCGGATCGGCGCGAAGGGACGCGCCGAGCGCCTGCGCCTGGTCGGCCGATTCGAGCTCGACGAGCAGCGCGGACTCGCCGAACTGCCGGATCACGGAGCTCCGAGCGAGGCCACGGTCACGCCGGCAGCCTCGAGCGCGCGCCGGACGGATGCCGCGATCTCCACTGCGCCGGCGGTGTCGCCATGGCAGCAGATGCTCTCCGCGTGGAGGTTGACCGAGCTGCCGTCCGTGGCGGTCACTCGCCCATCCGCCGCGATCGAGACGGCCTGCGCGGCCGCTTCCTGCGGATCATGGAGTACCGAGCCGGGGTCGGAGCGCGGTTGCAGTGATCCATCGGCAAGGTAGCGGCGGTCGGCGAATGCCTCGGGAACGAAGCGCAGCCCTGCCTCGTCGGCGGCGGACGCCATCGCCTGCGAGGAGGCGAGCCCGACAAGCGCGAGGTCCCGGCTGAACTTCGCCGTTGCGCGCGCGATGGCGGCTGCCAGTGCCGGGTCCGCGGCAGCCTGGTTGTAGAGCGCGCCGTGCGGCTTGACGTGCTGCATCTCGACGCCATGCGCGCGACAGAAGGCCTCGAGCGCGCCGACCTGGTAGCGGACCATCGACTCGACCTCGTCCGGGTCGAAGGCCATCGGGCGCCTGCCGAAGCCGAGGAGGTCGGGATAGCCTGGCTGGGCGCCAACCGCGACCCCCGCCCGACGGCAGATGGCCACCGTCGCCTCCATCACCCGGAAGTCACCGGCGTGGAAGCCGCAGGCGAGGTTGGCGCTGGTGATGTGGGCCACCAGGCGATCATCGTCTCCGAGCGTCCAGCGCCCGAAGCTCTCGCCCAGGTCGGCGTTGAGATCCATCGCCTCAATGCTAGCCGCGCCCCGAGTTGCAGCGGGCGCTACGATCGGCGTATGACACAGACGCCGACGACGCCACCCGAGCGGCCCCCCGAGAGCCACGGCATGTCGATGATGGCGATCGGCCTCATCCTGGTCCTCATCGGCGCAGCGCTCTTCGCCGGCCAGCTGCTGGGGATCGGCATCGAGGACATCGGCTGGCCATTCTTCGTGATCGCCGCCGGCGTCGCCATCCTCGTCATCGGCCTCGTCATTGCCAATGAACAGGGCATGGTCATCGGCGGCGCGATCACCACGACCGTCGGCCTCGTCCTGCTCTACCAGGATCAGACGGACCGATGGGAATCATGGGCCTACGCGTGGGCGCTCGTCGGACCCGCGGCCAGCGGGCTCGGGCTGTTGCTGTGGGGCATCCGGAGCGGCACGACCGGGGACCTGCGCAACGGGACCTGGGGACTGCTCGGCGGGCTCGCCATGTTCGCCATCGGCTTCCTCTTCTTCGAGGGCGTCATCGGGATCGGCGGCGAGCGCCTGGCGCTGCCGGAGTGGCTCTTGCCGGTGGCCGTGATCGGGATCGGGCTGGTGGTCCTGGGCCGGGCTGTGCTGGAGCGCCGCCAAGCCACGGTCTGAGTGAGAACTGGCACGCGCGCTGAAGGCGCGTGAGCGTTGGCATCGGCTTCGAAGCCGGAGCGTCAGCCCTGATGGGACCACCGCGTCCCACCTCTTGCGTCCCGGCGCAGGTAATTGCGAGCTTCGGACCGATCGCGACCGAGACGTGCGCCGGGGGGCTAAGGATGGAGGCGAATGCACTGATCGGCGCTGACTTCAGCCCCTGCTTGATCGATGGTTGCGCTGGAGCGCAAGCGGCGTGGGTGGCTGGCGGACCACACCGCTCGACCGCGGACCCTCGGCGAGCGGCAGGGACGCACGTGGCACCGTATCCTTGATGGCAACATGTCCCCGATCGATCCAGACCAGCCGACGGAGACGCTTGACGAGCTGAACCTCGTCAATGCGGGGTACGTCGCGGACCTCTACGAACAGTATCGGACCGATCCGGCGAGCGTCGAGCCGGAGTGGCGGAGCCTGTTCGACTCGGGCGCGGGGGGCTTCGAGCCAGTCACGGCACCGGCGCCGAAGCAGGCCACCAATGGCGACCGCGCCACGCGGGCCGAGGCGCCGCCTTCGAGTGGACCACCGGTGCCCGAGGGAGCAACCCTGATCAAGGGCTCGGCCGCCTCGCTGGCACGAAACATGACCGCCAGCCTGGGGGTGCCGACGGCGACGAGCTTCCGGGACATCGACGTCGCCACCCTGGAGGCCAGGCGCCGCGAGCTGAACCAGCAGATCAGCCCGCGCAAGGTGAGCTTCACGCACCTCGTCGGCTGGGCGATCGTTCAGGCAGCGGCCGAGCAGCGCAGCATGAGCCACTACTACACCACCATCGACGAGCAGGCCTACCGGGTCGACCCTGGAGGCATCAACCTTGGCCTGGCCGTGGATGTGGAGCGCAGGGACGGCGGCCGCTTCCTGGTCGTGCCGGTCATCAAGGACGCGGACGAGCTGGACTTTGCCGGCTTCCACGCGCGCTATGAGGAGCTGGTCGAGCAGGCTCGCGCCAACCGGCTGTCGGCCGACGACGTCGCCGGCGCCACGATCACGTTGACCAACCCCGGCACGCTGGGCACGACGATGAGCGTGCCACGTCTCATGCCGAACCAGGGAACCATCGTCGCCACGGGGACGATCCGCAGCGTGGGCGGCGACCGGCGCATGACGATCACCTCGACGTACGACCATCGGATCATCCAGGGTGCCGAGTCCGGCATGTTCCTTCGACGCCTGGAGGGGCTGCTGACGGGCGAGGACGGCTTCTTCGCCGGCGCCTTCGCGGCGCTCGGTGCTCGCACGGCCGATGTGACGACTGATGAGCCGATGCCCTCGCCGGCCGAGGCGGCCGGCGCTCCCGCGGTGTCAATGCCCGTTGGCGAGGCCGATGATCGTCTCAAGGCGATGGCCGCCGGGATGGCGCTCGTGAAGGCGTATCGTCACTTCGGGCACATGGCCGCTCGGCTCGACCCTCTCGGGTCGGAGCCGGCCGGCGATCCGGCGCTCGACCCTGCGCCACTCGGGCTGACGGAAGAGAACATGCGCGACGTTCCGGCGGAGCTGCTGCGCATCTATGTCCCGGGCGACACCCTGGCGGAGGCGCTGCCTCACCTGCGAGCAACGTACACGGGGGCGATCGCCTACGAGGTCGAGCACATCGGCTCACACGAGGAGCGCGTCTGGCTGCGCCGGGTCATCGAGTCGGGCGAGCATCGGCTTCCGATGGAGGCGGAGGACCAGGTCGCGCTGCTGGAGCGGCTGATCAGCGTGGAGACACTCGAGCGCTTCCTGCACAAGGCCTACCTTGGCCAGAAGCGCTTCAGCATCGAGGGCCTCGACACGATGGTGCCGATGCTCGATGTGATCATCGGGGATGCCGCCGACCATGGCGCGCGCAAAGTGATGATCGGGATGGCACACCGGGGCCGGCTGAATGTCCTGGCGCACGTGGTCGGCGTCAGCTACGAGGCGATCCTGGCCGAGTTCGAGGCAGGGCGGGCCGGCGGCGAGGCGGCCACGGCCCCGAAGGGCGGCCTGGACGACGTGAAGTACCACCTCGGCGCGGAAGGCGGGTACCTCACGGTGGACGACGAGGAGGTGCGCGTCGTCCTCTCGCCGAACCCCAGCCACCTCGAGGCCGTCGACCCGGTCATCACCGGCCGCACGCGGGCCGAGCAGACGGACCGATCCACGGCCATCGCCACCACGAACCCGGCCTCCACGCTGCCCGTCCTCATCCACGGTGACGCCGCGTTCGCGGCCCAGGGCGTCGTCGCCGAGACCTTCAACATGGCACGGCTCGACGGCTACTCGACGGGCGGGACGGTGCATCTCATCGCCAACAACCAGGTCGGCTTCACCACGGGCCCGCGCGAGGGCCGTTCGACCGACTATTCGTCCGACCTTGCCAAGGGGTTCGACGCGCCGATCGTCCACGTCAACGCCGACGACCCGGAGGCGTGCCTGGCCGCCGCCAGGCTGGCGATGATGTATCGGCAGGCGTTCGGCCACGATGTCGTCATCGACCTGGTCGGTTATCGCCGCTACGGCCACAACGAGGGAGACGAGCCGGCCTACTCACAGCCGGCCATGTACACCAGGATCGCCGATCATCCGTCGGTCCGCGAGCGCTACCAGGCGCAGCTGGTCGAGGCCGGCGCGCTGACAGCGGACGAGGCAGAGGCCAGGATCAAGGAGGCGAAGCGCGATCTCTCCGCGCGCCAGGCATCGCTGCGGAAAGGCGCCGATGAGGGCGAGGGCGGGCTCGACCGCGGCTCGGAGGCGATCCCCCAGCAGAAGGTCGCCGATCCGAAGACGGCGGTCGCCCTCCCCCACCTCCGCGAGCTGAACAGCGCGCTCGGTGCCGTTCCCGAGGGCTTCACGATCCATCCCAAGCTGGACAAGCAGCTGAAGCGACGCGCGGCCGCCCTGGACGATGATGAGCCTCGCATCGACTGGGGCCACGCCGAGCTGCTCGCCTTCGCCTCGCTGCTCACCGAGGGGACCCCCGTTCGGCTGACGGGCCAGGACACCGTGCGCGGGACGTTCAGCCAGCGTCACGCCGGGCTCTGGGACGCGACGACCGGCGAGCGCCACGTCCCGCTCCAGCACCTGCACGGCTCCCAGGCCGCGTTCGAGCTCCACAACTCTCCGTTGAGCGAGTACGCAGCACTGGGCTTCGAATACGGTTACGCGGTCACCGCGCCCGACGCGCTCGTGCTCTGGGAGGCGCAGTACGGCGACTTCGTCAACGGCGCGGAGATCATCGTCGACCAGTTCATCGTTTCGGGCCTTGCCAAGTGGCGGCTCACGTCGCGCCTCACGCTGCTCCTGCCGCATGGCTACGAAGGATCCGGGCCGGAGCACTCGTCC
This sequence comes from Chloroflexota bacterium, assembly GCA_052388515.1. GTDB lineage: Bacteria > Chloroflexota > Limnocylindria > QHBO01 > QHBO01 > JACDBZ01. Next base: position 7,897 of record JBQTHZ010000022.1, read on the forward strand.
GCACGAATCGAGCGATTCCTGTCGCTCGGCGCGGAGGGGAGCATCCGGGTCGTCTACCCCACCACGCCCGCGCAATACTTCCACCTGCTTCGTCGACAGGCTCGCCATCGCGACGCTCGGCCGCTGGTGGTCATGACGCCGAAATCACTCCTTCGCCTCCCGCAGGCCGCGTCGCGCGCCTCCGAGCTGGCGTCCGGGGGTTTCCGTGGCGTCCTCGATGATCCCCGCTTCGCGGCGGACCCGAAGGCGGCGGCGAAGGTCCGCCGAATCCTGCTCTGCAGCGGGAAGATCTACTACGACCTCGTCGGCTCGGACCAGTTCGAGCAGGCGACCGATGTCGCGGTCATTCGCGTCGAGCGTCTCTATCCCTTCCCCGACAGCGAGCTCCAGACAGTGCTCGACGCATACACCGGGATCGAATCGTTCGCCTGGGTGCAGGAAGAGCCTCGCAACATGGGCGCGCGCAAGTTCGTGCTGCCCAAGATCCGCCACCTGGTGCCCTACAAGATCCCGCTCGGCGACATCTCGCGGCCCGAGCGCTCGCGTCCCGCGGAGGGATATCCCGCGGCGCACCACGTCGAGCAGGAGCGAATCGTGCGTGAGGCACTCACCGGGCGCTGAGCAGAGGGCCGCTGCGTCGCCTCGATACATCGCGGCAGCGGTGCCCCGCGCGGCTCCGGCGTGGTGGTCCTCCACAGACCACGGGGATCGCGCCGGACGGCGGGCTCGGGCACAGGAGGCTCGATGGGTCGCGACGAAGGGGCCGATCGAAGCACGTCAGCGCGGCGGATCCCCAGTTTGGGCAGTGGTCACCCGATGCTCACGGAGATGGAAGAAGAGATCGGTGGCCGTCTTGAGTGCGACCAGGAGCACGAGCGCCGCCAACGGCGTCCCGAAGAATCCGACGAGGAAGGCACCACCCAGGATCGTACCGTGGAGCACGATGACGCGGCCGTAGACGCTGAACATCTGCTGCTCGGGCGCGACGCGCAGGTACTCGCGTCTGCCGAGGAAATTGACGAAGAAGCTCGTTCCGTGGCTGACCGTCAACGCGGCCGCCGACAGCAGCACGCCCTCCATCGGCAGCGGTCCGAAGGCCGCCGCCCCGAACCCGGACGGGTCGGTCCCCATCGAGGCGAGCCCGGCGAAGAGCGGGAGCAGGAACACGAACACGCCGTGTCCAACCCAGAACAGGCCGTAATGCAGGATGAAGAAGGCGATCAGCCCGCCGCGCGCCAGCTTCGTGGCGACGCCGCTCATGCGGAACCTGATGCGAGACCCGCCCGCGCCCACCGTCGTCGGTCCTTCGGCCCGGGCGATCTTGAAGACGTTGATGAAGCCGACGATCCCCGACTCGATCCAGTACAGGACCAGGATCATCATCAGCGACCAGCCCCAGAAGGCGACGCCGATGAGCGGGACCAGGTTGACCGCGATCAATACAGCAGCGGACAGCAGTCGAGAGCTCACGGCACCGATGCTACCTGCCAGATATTCACGGCCTGACTGCTCGGGCACCATTCGGCAGGTTTCCGTCATCGGCCGTGGCCCCCGTGAGCGTGAGGTCGCTGCGGAACAGCCCCCGGGGTGGCATTCGGTCACGGAACCGCGCCAACCAGTCACGTGGCGCATACCTGGCCACGCACAGGGTCTGCTTGGCGAGTAGCAGTCACCACCTGAATAGCAGGAGAGTTCGCCGCCCTCGAGTGGCGAAGCGGCAGCACGAAGCACCACGAAACCTATACTCGGCGCCGTGCAGCACCCCCCGCTTCTCCAGCGATACCGCGAGCTGATCGCGCGGCAGGGAGAGACGTTTCCGATCTCGCTGGGCGAGGGCGATACGCCGCTCATCCGCGCCAGGCGCCTGGGTGCCGAGATCGGCGTCGACAGGCTTTATCTCAAGTTCGAGGGAGCCAACCCGACCGGCTCTTTCAAGGACCGCGGGATGGTGCTGGCGGTGAACCGCGCGGTTGGCTCAGGTGCCCGGGCGGTGGTGTGCGCGTCGACCGGCAATACGAGCGCGTCGGCCGCCGCCTACGCCGCCGCCGCGGGCTTGCCCTGCCACGTGATCCTGCCGGCAGGCAAGGTCGCGCGCGGCAAGCTGGCCCAGGCGCTCGCCGCCGGCGCGAGGCTGGTCATGGTGGACGGCAACTTCGACGCCGCGCTCACCGCCGTCCGAAGGCTCGGCGACGAGGGGCTGGCGGTCGTGGTCAACTCGGTCAACCCCGATCGGCTCATCGGCCAGCAGACCGCTGCATTCGAGATCGTCGACGCGCTCGGCGCGGCGCCGGACGCGCTGGCCCTGCCGGTCGGGAACGCGGGCAACATCACCGCCTACTGGCGAGGCTTCCGCGCCTACGCCGATGCCGGCCATACACCCGAAGCAAAGCTGCCGCGCATGCTCGGCTTCCAGGCCGAAGGCGCCGCCCCGATCGTGCGCGGGGAGCCGGTCGAGGCGCCCGAGACGGTGGCCACCGCCATCCGTATCGGCAATCCGGCCTCGTGGCAATGGGCGGTGCAGGCGCGCGACGAGTCGGGCGGACTGATCGAGGCGGTCAATGATGACGAGATCCTGGAGGTCCAGCGCCTGATCGTGCGCCTCGAGGGCGTCTTCTGCGAGCCCGCCTCCGCGGCCGGCGTCGCCGGCGTGCGAAGGGTCGCCGCGGAGCGGCGCATCGGCCCAGGCGAGACTGTCGTGTGCGTGCTCACCGGTCACGGATTGAAGGATCCGGATGCGGTGCAGGCGGAGGAGGGGTCATTGACGCCGATCCCGCCCGACCTCGGCGCCATCCGCGATGCGATGGAGCTCTAGGCAGCGCAGCAGGCGAGGACGATGGCCTCTGTGAACTGCTCCGGAGTGGCGCTCTTGCTGACGTAGGCGGTTTCGGTCGCGTCGAGCTGCCCGTGGCCGGCGGTGTCGCTCCAGCCGGTGAGAACGATCCGCATCGATGGCCAGGCACGAGCCATCCCCGCGATGAGAGCGACGCCCGCCTCGATGTCTGGCAGCCGCGGGTCGACCAGGACCACGTCGGGCCGCTCCTGCTCGACGAGCTCGAGGGCAGCTCGGACGTCGCCTGCGAGACCGACGACCTGCACGGCGCCGGTGACCCCGAGCAGGTCGGAGAGGCTGGACTGGATGCGGCGATCGGCGTCGACGATCACGACCCTCGGCGCGTGGGACGGTGCGTGGCGCGGAAGGAGTGACATGGAAAGGAGCGTACCGCTCTAAAGAGCAGGGCGCCTAGTGGCCGTGTGGCGCAGGCTCGCCTACGTCATTCGTCTGATGCGGGGCACCACCGGGGACGCTCGCCTCGATGATCGTGCCGCCGCCGCCCTGGCTCTCGACGCGCAGGTCGCCGCCAACGAGATCCACCCGTTGCCGCATCCCGATCAGCCCGAGATGCCCGCGCGGCACCTCGTCGGGCGCGAACCCGATGCCGTCGTCCGACACGCTCAGCGTTACCCGGTTGTCGCCGTTGGCAATTCGCAGCGTGGCGCTCGACGCGTTGGCGTGCTTGACCACGTTGTGGAGCGCTTCCTGGCCGATGCGGTAGAGCGCCTCCTCGGACGGGAGCGGCAGACGCTCGATGGGCTCGGCGTCGACGACGATGGTCAGCCCGGTGCGGCGCTGGACGGCGGTCGCGTGCGTCCGCAGCGCCTGGACCAGGCCGTCCGACTCCAGGCTCGAGGGTCGAAGCTCGAAGATGAGGGTGCGCATCTCGGCGAGGGCGTCCTTCTGGAGCTCGCGGAGCTCCTCCAGCTTGCCCTGCGCCGCCGAGGGATTCGTCTCCAGCAGCAGCTCGAGCGTCCTCAGGGTGAGCCCCATGCTGAACAGGGCCTGCGTGACCGAGTCGTGCAGCTCACGCGCAAGGTGCGCGCGCTCCTGGCCCGCCGCGAGCTCCGCCGCCTGGCTGCGGAGGTCGCCCTCCAGGCGCTCCCGCTCGCTGATGTCCCGGACCGATCCGTGCGCCCCGGCGAAACGGCCGTCGACGATCGTGCCGGTCATGGCCACCTCGCTCTGGCTGAGCCGACCGTCCGGCAGCGGCAGGTTGAGCCGGATGCGCTGCTCCCGGTCGGGGTGCTCGCGCAGCGTCTCCCAGGCGTTGATCACATCCGCGAACGTCTCCTCACCACCGAGCGCGGAGAAGGGGTGCCCCAGCAGCTGGTCCGGCTTGATCCCGGTCCGCGCCTCGAGCGACTCAGAGAAGAACGTGAACCTGCCGTCGGCATCGACGCTCCACACGATGTCCGGCGAGTTGTCGACCAGGTGTCGGTAGCGTCGCTCGGACTCTTCGACCTCCGCGTACAGGCGGGCGTGCGTGAGGGCGATGGCCGCCTGGTCGGCCAGGAGATTCAGCAGCTCGGCGTCCTGCTCATCGAACGCGTTCGTGGCGGTCGATTGGACGGTGATGGTGCCGATGAGCCGATCCGGCCCGAGCAGCGGCGCCGACATCATCGAGTGGATCTCCTGGACGCCGATCCAGGCGTCCCCCTCATCGTGCGGGAAGGCCTTGTCGGCCAGATAGTCGCCGGTCCAGCACACGCGCCTCTCGGCGGCGGCAATGCCGGCGATCCCGGAGCCGATGGGCACCACCACGTCGTCGGGCGACGGCGGGATCGGCGCGGCGGTGATGGGTGGATCGAGGTGCGTCGCGCTGTCGCCGACCAGGTTGATCTGCGCGCGGTCGGCACCGAGCAGGCGTGCGGCATCCGCCACCGCGCGGTCGAGGACCCTCTGCGGCTCATGCAGGGAGGCGATCTGGGCGGCGATCTCGGCAAGGCTGCGCTGCGCGTCGACGCGCGTACGGAGCTGCTCGACCAGGCGCGCGTTCGTGATGGCCACTGCGGCCTGTCCGGCGAAGAGCTGGACCAGCTCGTAGTCTGCATCGGTGAAGGCCACCTCGGCGGCGCCTGTGCGCGCGATGTTCATGGCGCCGATGACCTCGTCCCCGCTGATGAGTGGGACGGTGATCATCGCCTCCTGCTCTTCCGCCGTGCCGGGGATCTGGATCACACGTGGGTCGTTCAAGGCGTCGTTCAGGAGCACCGGCTCGCGGTGCTCGACGCTCCACCAGGTGAGCCCCTGGCCGCGGACGATCGGGAACTCGAGGACGGCATGGGCGTTGCGATCTCGGGCGAGCACGGGATGCAGGATCCGCATCTCGTCATCCACGCGGTAGATGCTGAAGTTGTCGTACCAGACCACGCTCTTGAGGCCGTCGGCGATCAGCTCCAGCACCGAGGCCGGATCCAGCGTCGAAAGCAGGCGCTGGTTGATCTGGAGCAGCCGCTGCTGTGACTCGGTCTGTCGCGCCAGCGCGGCCGACTCCTCGCCGAGCTGCTCGTACAGGCGCGCGTTGGCGACGGCGATCGCGGCCTGGCTGGCCAACACCTCCAGGAGCTCCGCGTTCGCCGCGTCGAACGCATCGCGCGCCTGCGAATGGACCGTCAGGGATCCGATGGCGCCGTCCTCGCCGATGAGGGGCGCGCTCATCACGGAGCGGATCCCGTGCTGCCGGATGTACCGGTCCGGGGCCTCGGCGTGGGCGAACGCGGCGTCAGCGAGGTAGTCGCCGGTCCGCACGACGCGGCGCTCGATGACCGCTCGGCCGGAGACGCCCTCGTCGAGCACGACCGGGTCCGCCTCCTCGTCGCGCTCGATCGGCAGATCGATCGCCGAATGGCCGAACGCCCAGTGCAGGCCGCCGCCGGAAGCGACAAGCTCGATTCGTCCGCCGTCGGCATCGAGCAGGCGAACCGCTTCATCGAGGGTCCGCTGCAGGACGTCGCCCGGATCGTGGATGGCGGTGATGCGTGCCGCGATCTCGCCGAGGGTGCGCTGCGCCTCCACGCGACGTTCCAGCTCCTCGTACAGTCGCGCGTTGGCGAGGACGATGGCCGCCTGGCTCGCCAGCGCGCCGAGCAGCTGGGCGTCATCGGCATCGAAGGCGTCGCGGCGGCTCGAGTACGCGCTGATGGCGCCCAGCGGCCCGCCGTCGCCGCCGATCAGCGGCGCGCTCATCTGCGAGTGATACCCGTATCGGCTGATCCAGTCGTCCGCTCGCGGGGTGTGCGTGAACGAGCTGTCCTCGAGATACCCTCCCGTCCAGGCCACGTCCCCCTCGGCCACGGCGCGCCCGGCGATCCCCTGCCCGATGGTCATGGTCGTGTCGTCGACGGGGGCCGCCTTCGCCTCGGCCTCGACGGACGCGCGGTAATCGGCCAGCTCGCGCGTGCCGGCCCGGACCTGGTGGATCACGACGTGCTCGGCATCGAGCAGCCGCTTCGTTTCCGACACCGCGCGACTCAGGACCGCCGAGGGATCGCGAATCGAGGTGATCGACGCCGCGATCTCACCCAGCGTGCGCTGCGCCTCGACGCGATGGGCGAGCTTCTCTGCGGTGACCTCCGCCTCGGCATTGAGGCGGGCATTGGTCAGGACGATGGCTGCCTGGTCGGCCAGCAGCCCCAGCAGCTCACCGGAATCGGCATCGAATGCGCCCGGCGTTTCGGCGAAGACGCCGATGGCGCCCATCGGCCCGTCGTCGTCCAGCAGCGGCGCGGCAACCACCGCCCTGATCCCGAGCTCACGCGCCACGCGATCGGACTCCGCCTCGTGCGTGAAGGTCTGGTCAGCAAGGTAGTCATCGGTCCAGGAGGCCCGTCGCGTGTGAATCGCACGGCCCGAGACGCCGTCATCGGCGCGCGTGTGGTCCTCCTTCGTGAAGGGAACGAGCTCGTTGTGGACGAGCGAGTGACCATGACCCCAGCGAAGGGCACCGTCGTCGTCCGCGGCGACCATGCCGATCTGGCCGCCGTTGCCCTTCAGGAGGCGCACGGCGGCCCGCAGGGTCTGCTCCAGGACGGCCGATGGATCGCGAAGCGAGGTGAGCTGCGCAGCCATCTCGGCCAGGGTGCGTTGGGCCTCGACACGATGCGCGAGCTCGTCGGTATGCTCCTGCAGCTCTTGGGCGAGCTTCGCGTTCGAGATGGCGATGGCGCCCTGGTCCGCCAGGCCCTGGAGCAGCGCCAGCTCGTCGTCGCTGAACGGGTGTGGCTGCTCGAACGAGACGGCAAGCGTGCCGATGACCTCGCCGCCCGGCGCCAGCAATGGTGCGGCAGCCATGCCCCGCAGCGCCAGTCGCTCCGCGACCGCCTGGTCCTCTGCGTCGTGCGGGATGCGCGGGTCGAGGAGATAGTCCTCGGTATGGATCACCTCGCCGCGAGCCGCCGCGAGCCCGTTGATCCCACCATCCACCGGGAAGTCGAGCTGGGCCAGCCAGTCTTCTGTCCACGCCGCGTTACCGCCGACCACCACCGTCGGTCGCAGGAGCTGGCCACCCGGGAGCATGAGCGTCAGGTGCGCGCCATCGGAGCCGATCAGCCGGCGGACGGCGTCAACGATCAGGTCGAGGATCTCGCCAGGCTGACGAAGGACGGTGATGCGGGCCGAGATCTGCCCGAGGGTGTGCTGCGCGTCGACACGGCGCGCAAGCTCCTCCTGCGAGCGCGCGAGACGCTCGATCAGGCGCTGGTTGGCGATCGCCGTGGCCGCATGGTCGGCAAGCGCTCGCAGCAGCGCGATCTCCGCCTCATCGAAGTCGTCGATGCGCGAGGAATAGGCCCCCAGCGCTCCGAGCACCTCTCCCTCGGCCACGAGTGGTGCCGCGGCCATCGAGCGCATGTTCGCGATCGCCACGATCCGATCGGCGACCGGCGAGTGCTGGAAGCGGCTGTCCCTCCTGTAATCGCCTGACACGACGACCTGTTGGCTCGAGATCGCCGTGCCGAAGAGACCGACGCCGACCGGCAGCGACAGGTCGCGAATCAGCTGGCGGGCCTCGGGGTTGCGGATCCCGGCATCGACGGCGAAGCGAAGCCGATGCTCGTCGGGATCGACCAGGTAGACCATCGCGCCATCGGCGTTGAGAAGGCGAGCCACCTCCTCGACGGCGCGCGAGAGGAGCGCGTGGCTGTCCTGCTGCTCGCCAGGCACGCGTGCCGTCGTCGTCGCCTCGGGGCGGGAAGGTGCGCGGGTCATGAGCGCGCAGAGGATACGCCATTGCGCGGCCAGGGCCGGATCGGCTCCATGGCGCACGTCGCGTACGTCATCTGACCCGACGCCGGCCAACACGGATGTCCCCGCTGGTCTCGCCCGTCTGCCCGATTCCAGGGCGGAGCTCCCGCCCGACACTTCGTCCATCGAAATGAACCGATGCCGATGACCGGTGTCGAAGACCTCACATCAACCGGGAGGGTTACCGCAATGTCCGCGCTCCTTCGCAGCCGCGCCACCGGCGTCGTGCTCACCACCGCCATCGTGGGGCTCACGCTGGCGACGGCCTACATCCACTCGACGCTGGGTGGCCTGCTCTTCACCCTGAACGCGCTCGGCTACCTCGGCCTCGCCGGCCTCATCGTGATCGGCGCTGTCGCTCCGGTCGCCATGGTGGAGCGGTTCAGCTGGTTCCCGCGCATCGCGCTCATCGGCTACACCGCGATGACCATCGCCGGCTACCTCGTGATGGGCCCGTACTTCACCCTCGGCTTCATCGCCAAGGGCATCGAGGTCGCGCTGGTGGTCGTGCTGGTGGTCGACATCGTTCGCGTCTACGGCAGCCCGCTGGCCCTCGTGCGCACCGCCCTCGAGTCGGTCGCCCCGGTCCTGCCGGAACGCTTCCGCCCGACGGCCGCCTAGCTCCTCACCCCACGCTGATCGGCGGGCCGGAATCACCGGCCCGCCTTCTCTCATTCGTCGGCGACATGGTCACCGACGGCACGATCACGTACGAGATCGACGCTGTGGAAGCGGGCGAATACTTCTTCCGCTGCGACCTGCATCCCGAGATGACCGGAACCCTCGTCGTCGAGGGCTGACCGTCTCACGTGCGCCCGTCCCGCTGGGGGACTGGGCGCTCCGTCCTGCCTGAGCGGCACGGCCCATTGTCGCTGGAGCAGGCGTTGTTCAATCCAGCGACGGCGAGGTTGAACAATGTGGCGATGGGCGAGCATTGCCGGATCGACAGCAGCGATTCGGAGACAGCTCACGCTCAGAGAGTCGGGCCATCGCCCCCATCAACCATGCAATGCGCGTGCTGGCGCACATTGTTCTCCTCGACGATCAGACGTGCACCTGGTGCACCCGCAGGGCCCGGTGGTCGTTGCCAGGCCGTTCAGACCAGCTTGTGCTCCACGGCGTAGAGGGCGGCCTGGGTGCGTGAGGCGAGGGCCAGCTTGCCGAGGATGTTCGAGACATGGGTACGCGCCGTTCGCTCCGTGATGCCGAGCTCGTACGCGATCTCCTTGTTCGACGCTCCCTTGGCCAGCTGCGAGAGGACCTCCTTCTCACGAGCGGTGAGCGGCTCGATCGGCTCTGCGTCCTTGCGCTGCCGGAGGCGCTGGGCCAGGAGTCGCGAGACCGCCGGATCCAGGTGGACCTCGCCGTGGTAGGCGGCGCGGATGGCCTGGGCGACCTCCTCCGCTTCGGCGTCCTTGAGCAGGTAGCCAGACGCGCCGGCCTCGAGCGCCGAGGTGACCTTCTCCTCCTCGATGAACGAGGTGACAGCCACGATCTCGATCTCCGGATGTGCCTGCTTGATGGCGGCGATCGCCTCCAGTCCGCCCATCTCGGGCATGAGCAGGTCCATCAGGACCACGTCGGGAGCCAGCCGATCGGCGGCGGCGACGCCCTCCCGGCCGTTCTCGGCCTCACCGACCACGTCAAAGTCCTTGAGGAGCTCCAGGAAGCCGCGCAGTCCCCGTCGAACGACCGAGTGGTCGTCGACCAGCAGTACGCGGATCGGCCCTTCTTCGTCTATCACCGTCTCGGTCCCCTGCTTCTCGGAATCGTCGGGTAGCGGCGCAGCATCGGCATGCGCGCGGGAAGTATGCACCAGCGCGAATACGCGCTCGGGCTCCGGCACGTCACGGAGACGCTGCGTGCCGAGGTCGCGCAGGATGGTTCCATCGGGCAATGCGCCCGCAAGCTCGTCCACGGTCGTGCCGGCGAGCAGCGTCTCGCCGCCCCTTGCCAGGGACTGGAGCCGCGCCGCGCGGAAGAGCGCCCGTCCGTAGAAGCGATCGCCGCGGACCTCGACCTCGCCACTCACCAGGGCGATGCGAATCCGCAGCCGCTCGATGTCGCCCCAATCCTGGTCGGCGACCGCTGACTGCAGAGCGTCGGCGGCGAGCACGGCGGCGACCGCACCCGGGAAGCAGGCATACGCGCCATCACCGATCCGCTCGAAGAGCCGACCGCCGCGGGCCGCCGCGTGCTCGGCGACGAGCTCGTGATATCGCGAGAGCGCCAGGCCCGCCCCGGGTCCGTGATGCTCGACGAGCCGGGTGCTGCCCTCCACGTCGGCGAACAGGAAGGTGAGGTGACGCGTCTCTGGATCGTCGAGCTCCACCGGCCAAGCATACCGACGAATGACGTAGGAGAGCATCGGCGCAACATCTCCCATCCATCCGCGACTCGCGTCAGGCGCCACGGACGAGCGGGCAACGCATCATGGTCCGAGGACATCCGGAGCACAGCACCAGAAAGGAGGCACCATGTCGACCGCAGGCGCATACGCGCTCAGCATCACCGACGTCGCGTTCTTCACGCCGCCTCCGAATCGACCATCGCGGCCGGAACGGAGGACCGGAGGGGACGGCGTCGTCACCACCCTGCTTCGAACCATCCGTCGCGAGCTGGCTCACGCTGCGGAGACCACGGACACCGAGGGGATGCCGAGGGTCACGAAGTAGCCCTGGCGAGCCACCGAGAACACTCGAAAGGAGGCCGGTCGATGCATCCCATCACCGTCCTGTTGCTGTCCGAGACGATGGAAGCCGATCGCCGTCGCGAGCTCGAACGGCGCCGTCGTCGACATGTCGATCCTCTGCCGGGCGACAGCCCGCGACGCAGGTGGACATGGTCCTTGCGGCTCCCTCGATTCCGGATCGCCGGCTCGAGGGCCTAGCCACCGCTTCCGTACCGATACGCCCGGGCACACGCGGCCCGGGCGTCGCGGTGCCTGGGACGCACCGACTATTCTCGCCTCGTGACACGTCCGACCCTGACCGGCACTCCCGACGCGGTCCCCACCGTCGAGCTCGACGAGCTGCTCGAGGGCGGAGACCTGGAGCTGATCGACCGTTGGCTCGAGCATGCCGACGTGGTACAGATCGCGGACGAGCTCTCGCGGCTGCCGCGCGAACAGCGCGCGGTGCCATTCCGGCTGCTCGGCAAGGACAGGGCTCTCGAAGTCTTCGAGCTGCTCGACCCATCGCTCCAGCAGGAGCTGCTCGAGGGGCTGCGCGACACCAACGTGCGGCAGCTGTTCGAGGGCCTCGACCCGGACGACCGCGCACGGCTGACGGAGGAAATGCCGGCGACGGTCGCGCGGCGGCTGCTGGCCGGGCTGTCGCCGAACGAACGGCGACTGACCTCGACCCTGCTCGGCTACGCGGAGGACTCGGCCGGGAGGCTCATGTCGCCGGAGGTGGTCAGCCTGCGCGCCGGCATGTCGGCGGCCGATGCGATCGATCGGCTGCGACGCATCGGTCGATCAGCAGAGACGATCTACGCGCTGCCGGTCACCGATGACCAGCGTCGCCTGGTGGGCGCGCTCGGATTACGAGACCTGGTGCTGGCGGACCCCCGCACGCCGGTCGGAGAGCTGATGGACACCGACGTCTACTCGGCGCGCGTCGACGCAGACCAGGAGGAGGCCGCGCGTCTCATTCGCGAGGCGGATCTGCTCGCGCTGCCCATCGTCGACACCGAGGATCGGCTGGTCGGGATCGTCACCGTCGACGACGCCATGGAGGTCCTCGAGGAAGAGGAGACCGAGGACGTCGCACGCTCCGGGGGTGCCGAGCCACTGGGCCGTCCGTACCTCGCCACCTCGATTCTCCAGCTCGCGCGGAGCCGGGTGGTGTGGCTCATCGTGTTCATCGCCGCCGGCGCGATCACCGTCCGCGTGATGGCCACCTTCGAGGACACGCTCGCCGACGTGGTCGCACTCGCCCTGTTCGTCCCCTTGGTCATCGGCACCGCCGGCAATACCGGCGCGCAATCGGCAACGACCATCACACGCGCCCTGGCGGTGGGTGAGGTCCGAATGGCCGACGTTGCGCCGGTCGTGCTGCGCGAGGGAAGCACGGGTCTCCTCCTCGGAGCCATCCTTGGAACCATCGCATTCGGACCGATCGCGCTCGCGGCGGAGCTCCCGATTGCGATCGTCGTGTCGCTGACCCTGCTCACCGCCTGCACCCTGGCGTCGCTGGTCGGTTCGCTGCTGCCGTTGGGGGCCAAGCGCCTCGGCGTTGATCCGGCCGTCATGAGTGTGCCGTTGATCACCGCCTTGATCGACGCATCCGGACTGGTCGTCTACTTCCTCATCGCTCGCCTGGTCCTCGGCCTGTGACGGAGGTTCGCCGATGTCCGTGGGCGGGAAGCGATCCGCTCTCCACCGCCTACCACGACACCGAATGGGGCGTGCCGATTCGCGAGCCGCATCGGCTTTTCGAGCTCCTGTGCCTGGAGGGGGCCCAGGCAGGCCTGGCCTGGATCACCATCCTCCGCAAGCGCGATGGCTATCGGTCCGCGTTCGAGGGCTTCGACATCGAACGCATGGCCGCCTACACCGATCAGGACCGCGGCCGTTTGATGGCCGATGCCCGGATCGTGCGCAATCGAGCCAAGGTGAATGCGTTCATCGGCAACGCGGCCGCCTGGCTCCGCGCGGACGACCCGGTTGGCCTCATCTGGTCATTCGTGGGGGGCCACCAGGTCGAGAACGGATGGCGGACGATGGACCAGGTTCCCTCCGAGACCGACGCATCGCGGGCACTGTCTCGCGAGCTGCACACGCGCGGGTTCCGTTTCGTCGGCCCAACGATCTGCTATGCCCTCATGCAGTCTGCCGGACTGGTCAACGATCACCTTGTCGACTGCTTTCGATACGAGGCGGTCGCCGGGTGACGAGTCGCTTGCTCGGTGGCACGCTGCGTGCTGACATGAGCCCGAATCCCGTGCCCGTGCCGAGATGAGCGCGCTCGACCTGATCAGCCTCGTGAATCAAGTCCTGTTCGTCGGCCTCTTCGTGGTCGTCCTGTGGCATGCCTTCCGGCAGCCGTCACGGTCGCACCTGAACACGGTCCTCCTCTTCGGATCGATCGCAGCGGTCGTGACGATCGGGGCCGTCTCGGACTGGATCGGCCTCGACGGCCCTGTCCTCACCGGGGTCACGCTCACCCTCCTCAACGTGGCCCCCCTGGCCATGTTGCGGCTGGTCGACGATTTCAGCGGAACGCCGAGATGGGTGCAGTGGGCGGGCGTGGCCGCATTCATCGGCATCTCCGTGCTGTCGTTCGCCGCATTCGAATCGCAGCCCGAGCTCGTCGAGCTGGCTCTCCTGGCCTGGTTCCTCCCGGTCGGCGGCTTTGCCGCCTTCGCGTTTGCGCGCGCCGCAATGCGCTCCCGCGGGATCACGCGCATGCGGATGGCGGCCGTCGCCGCCGGTGCGCTCACCTTCATCGGTGCCATCGTGGTGCTCCTGATCGGTGCACTGCTCAGGACCGACGCCCTTGCCGCTGCCGGCCAGGTCGGGGCGCTGGCAGCCGTGCTGTCGTTCGTCCTCGGGTTCGCGCCTCCGGCATGGGTACGGCAGGCATGGCGCGAGCCCGAGCTGCGTCAATTCCTGGAACGCTCGATTCACCTGGCAGGCATGGCAGACGAACGCGAGGCCGTTGTCCAGCTCCAGCGCGCGGCGGCCGATGCGTTCGGCGCCACCGGCTCATCGATCGGCCTCGCCGACCCGGACCGGGGACTGCTCAGGTATCCGACGCACGCCGGCGGCTGGCTGGAGCTCCCTGACGACGCCTTCATCGGCGGCCGCGCGTTCAGCCAGCAGCGGCGGATCGTCGCGATCGACGCTGCACGCGCCGATCCGGAGAACGCAGAGGTCTACGAACGGAATGCCGCCGAGACGGTGATCGCGGCGCCGGTGACAGCCGAGGATCGCCAGCTCGGCGTGCTGACGGTCTACGCAGATCGCGCTCCGATCTTCGTCGAGGACGACCTCTGGCTCCTGGAGCTGCTCGCGAACCAGACGGCCGTCCTGCTCGACGCAAGAGCCCGGTCGGCCGATGCAGCTGCACTGAGATCGCGCGAGGACGCCGCTCGACTCAAGGAGGAGTTCCTGTCAGCCGCGGCCCATGACCTGCGGACGCCGCTCACCGTCGTGCTCGGCCAGGCCGAGCTCCTGGAGCGACGGTTGTCGCGCGATCCGGGCGCTGCGGTCGACATCGCCAGCGTGGCAAGAATCGCCAGAGAAGCGCGCCGCCTCCGAGATCTGGTGAGCGAGCTCCTGGATGCGCAGCGTCTCGAGCAGGGAGCGGCGGCGGTCAATCGCGTCTCGATGGACCTGCGCTCGGTGGTGGGGGCGGTGCAGCAACGCCTCCTCGACAACGGCCTCGACCTGAAGGTCACTCAGCCGGACGAGCCACTGGTCAGCTCGGCCGACAGCAAGCGACTGGAACAGGTGCTCGACAACCTGGTCGAGAACGCGCTGAAGTACACGTCGAACGCACAGATGCCGGAGGTCCATCTGCGATCCGCGGGAAGCGAGGCACACCTGTCCGTGGTCGATCACGGGATCGGGATTCCATCCGACGAGCGGGAGCGGGTCTTCGAGCGCTTCTACCGCGCATCGAACGTCCAGAGCAGCATCAAGGATACGGGCAAGGTGCTCGGCCTCTTCATCTGCCGCCGCGTTGTGGAGGCGCATGGAGGGCGGATCTGGGTCGAATCGACACCCGGTGGCGGAAGCACGTTCGTGGTGATGATCCCCGCAGAGGCAGGAGCGGCACCGGCACAGGAGCAGCCCGCTTCGCCATGGCCGATCTCCGGCACGGAGGCCGCAGCCGATGCCTGACGTGCGCGTGCTGATCGTCGACGACGAACCGGACATCCGGGCGACCGTGTCCGCCATGCTCGAGATCGAGGGCTACGAGGTCGCTGAGGCCGCGAATGGCGCCGATGCCCTGCATGTCATCGAGCAGCGAGCGCCGGATCTCATCCTGCTCGACATGCGGATGCCGGTGCTCGATGGCTGGGGCTTCGCCCGCGAGCTTCGGCTGCGCGGCCATCTGACGCCGATCGTGGTCATGACCGCGGCTCGCGACGCCGCCCGCTGGGCAGCCGAGATCGCCGCATCCGCGTTCGTTGCCAAGCCCTTCGGCTTCGACGACCTCATCACGGCGGTCGAGAGCGTCCGCCCATCGGACTGACCGTGGCGGACGCTCAGGTCGCGAACACTGCCCCCGACCAGCTGGAGCCTCCGTAGCCGAGGAACCGGGTCGGACGAAGCACGATCGGCTGGGAGTAGACCTCGGCGAAGCGCTGCACGGTCAGGTTCGCGCGGCGCAGCAGCTCGCGGTACTTCGCCCCGAAGCCGGCCGGCATCACATCGGTCGCCGAGACGTCGGGCAGCTCTGCCGTGGCCTCGATCAGCTCCACCTCGAAGTCCGGACCTGGCGTACCGACGGCCAGCATGACCCGCGGCTTGTCGCGCAGGTTGTCGACCTTGCGCGCGTGCGGCTTGCTGAACGCCACGATCCGCTCACCATCCCAGTGGAACCAGACGGGAACCACGTGCGGGCGACCGTCGGCCTGCACGGAACTCAGCCAGACGACCGGGTCGTCGCGCAGCGCGGCCTCCGCCTGCGCACGGCTCTGCGGCAACGCATCCACGGGCTGGGTCTGATCGGCTCGTGACATGTCCCAAGTGTCGGCTGCCCGGCGACCACATCACACCCGCGGGACGTCTCACATCCGTCTCCGACGTTGGCCGAGCATCCGCCCGGCCGGATGACGTAGCGGCGACCCTATACTCACCCCGAGCATGCCGCCGATCGCCAGCGTCGACGTTCCCGCCTCGAGCGCCAACCTCGGGAGCGGATTCGACTGCTTCGCGGCCGCGCTCTCGCTGAAGCTGCGAGCGGAGCTGTGGCATGGCGAAGAGCCGGGCCTCGTTCTCAATGCGAGGGGCGAGGGAGGCCCGCGGGACGACGAGCCTGCGGACGAGAACCTGTTGATTCGTGCGTTTCGCGATGGCCTACGGGCATCCACGGCACCGGGCGCGGCGTCGTGGCGGATCGAGGTCTCGAGCATGATCCCGGCCGCCCGCGGGCTCGGCAGCAGTGCCGCGGCCATCGTGGCCGGTGTGGTGCTCGGCGCGGCCGTGGGACGCCGATCGGTCGATGCCGACGAGCTGCTGGCACTGGCCGCAGGGCTGGAGGGCCATCCCGACAATGTTGCCGCCGCCCTCTACGGTGGATTCACGGTGGCCGTGGCCGACGACGAACGCGTGACCCTGCGCCGCTTCCGGGCGCCCGAGGCCTGGATCCCGGTCGCCTTCATCTCGCAGCGCGAGAGCCGCACGCTCGAGATGCGGGCGGCGTTGCCCGCCACCGTTCCACATGCGTCGGCGGCCCGTCAGGCTGGACGCAGCGCGCTGTTGGCCACGGCCATCATGACCTCCGACGCGGGCCTGCTGCGCAGCGCGATGCACGACGAATTGCACCAGCCGTACCGCCTGCCGCAGCTGGCGGGAAGCCGCGAGCTGATCGACCTCGCGTATGAACGCGGCGCAGCCGGGGCGTGCCTCTCTGGTGCCGGTCCGACCGTCCTCGCCGTCTGCGACTCGCCGACGAACGCGCACGCCGTCGAGAAGGCGTGGAACAGCGCGGGCATTCCCGGCATGGCGACCCGCCTTCGCTTCGACACCGCCGGGGCCCGTCTCGTCGCCGAGTAGCCCGAGCGTCGGCAGCGCGCGACGACGGCCGCCGGTACCATGCCCGACGCCCCATGAGCCTCGTGACCATCGCGGACGTGTCAAAGAGCCACGCCGCGCAGCATCTCTTCAGCGACGTTGGCCTAATGATCAGCGCCGGGCGTCGCATTGCCATCGTCGGGCCGAACGGGGCCGGCAAGACGACGCTGCTCGAGCTCATTACGGGCGACCAGCAGCCCGACGGCGGCACCATCACGCGGGCGAGGGAGACGGTCATCGGCTACCTGCGCCAGGAAGTGGCCGAGAGTCGGGGCCGGAGCGTGCTGGCTGAGGTCATGGCCGGCGCCGGCGAGGTGAGCGGCATCGAGCGTCGCATGCGGCATATCGAGAGCGAGCTGGAGGAAGCAGCCGACGACGAGGAGCTCAACGAGCTGATGGAGGAGTACGGCCGGCTTCAGCATCGGTTCGAGGCGCTCGGCGGCTACGGCATGGAGGCCGATGCGCGGCGCATCCTGGCCGGGCTCGGCTTCGCGGACGCAGACATGGAACGCGACACGGGTGAGCTCAGTGGCGGCTGGATGATGCGCGTCGCGCTCGCGCGGCTGCTCCTTCAGAACCCCGACGTGCTGCTCCTCGACGAGCCGACAAACCACCTCGATCTCGCATCGGTCGAGTGGCTGCAGGGCTTCCTGGCCGTCTACGCCGGAGCCATCGTGCTCGTCAGCCACGATCGTGACTTCATCAACGAGGTCGCCAACCGGGTCGTCGAGCTGCACGACGCCAATGCCACGGAGTACGTCGGCGACTACGCCGACTTCGTCGAGCAGCGCACCGAGCGCATGGCGCAGATCGAGGCGGCCGCCAAGAACCAGCAGCGAAAGATCGCGCATACCCAGGCCTTCATCGATCGGTTCCGATACAAGGCCTCGAAGGCAAGACAGGTGCAGAGCCGCGTGAAGGCGCTCGAGCGGCTGGACCGTGTCGCGTCGCCAACCGGCCGAACCAGGTCCGTGAGGTTCCGCTTTCCCGCGCCGCCGCGCAGCGGCCGGACGGTCATCTCCCTCACCGATATCGCCAAGCGCTACGGCGACACGGTGGTCTACGGCGGCGACCTCGATCTGCAGCTCGAGCGCGGGCAGAAGGTGGCGCTGATCGGTCCGAACGGGGCGGGCAAGTCGACCCTGCTCAAGATCCTGGCAGGAGTCCTCGCATTCGAGAGCGGCACTCGCGAGCTCGGCTCGAACGTGCAGGTCGCCTACTTTGCACAGCACCAGATCGAGGCGCTCAACCCGGAGAACACCGTGCTCAACGAGCTGAACGACGCGGCGCCGATGATGAGCACGACGGACATGCGCAAGCTGCTCGGCGCGTTGCTCTTCAGCGGGCAGGCGGTGGACAAGCAGGTCGGCATCCTGTCGGGCGGCGAGCAGACGAGACTGGCGCTGGCCAAGCTCCTCGCCGATCCGGCCAACCTGCTCTGCCTCGACGAGCCGACGACCCACCTCGACATCCAGTCACGCGACGTGCTCGAAGACGCCCTCAACGCCTTTCCCGGCACGATCGTGCTGATCACCCACGACCGATACCTCATCCGCAGCGTTGCCAACACGATCATCGAGGTCAATGACGGGAACGCGACCGTCTATCCGGGCGACTTCGAGTATTACGCCGCCAAGCGCGGCGTCGACATCGAGACGCGAGGAGCCGTGGAAGGCGCGCGTTCCACGCCGCGCGGCGTGGTCGCCGCTGCTCCGAAGCCGCGCGAGTCGGCGAAGGCGGCCGCGAACCGCAGGCGACGCGAGGCCGAGGAACGGAACTCGCGCCACCGGCGCACGCGCGACCTGCGCCTCGCCATGGTGCGCGTCGAGACGGAGAGCGCGGCCATCGAGCGCGAGCTGGCGGAGATCACTCAGCGCCTGGCCGACCCAGGCATCTATGCCGATGCGACGATCGTCAAGCGGCACGTCGCCCGCCACAACGCGCTCCGCGATCGGAGCGAGGAGATCGGCCCTGAGCTGGCGCGCCTCCGCGCCGAGCTTGCTGAGGCCGAAGAGCCTCAGCTCGTCCCCAGCGAGTAGCGGGTGACGGGACGCGCGTCCCCCGGATCGGCCGGGCTGCTGGGAGCCGGCCTGGTCGTCCTGGCGGCGATCTGTTTCGGCACCCTCGGACCGATCACCCGCTATGCCGATGACGCCGGCGTGGGCTCGCTGGCCATCGTCGCCTGGCGCGCGGGGATCGGCGCCACCGCCATGATCCTGCTCCTGATCACACTGCGTGGCGCCGCCGGGCGGCGACCGCTGGCGCTGCGCGAGATCCCGGCCGGCGATCGGTGGTTCATCGGCGCAGCGTCGATGGCCAACCTGGTCCTCAACCTGGCGATGTTCATCGCCTTCGTGCGCATCGAGATCGGCCTCTCGCTGCTCGTCTTCTACAGCTACCCGGCATTCGTGGCCGTGGCTTCCGTCGCCTGGTTCGGCGACCGGCTCGACGCGGTGCGATGGGGAGCGCTCGGCCTGTCGATGTTCGGGCTGATCCTCACGCTCACCGGCTCGGGCGAGCTCGGCGAGCTCGACGCGCTGGGCATCGGCCTCTCGTTCCTGGCCGCGCTGACCCAGGCGTTCTACGTCCTCGCCGCACGCCACGGATTCGCCCGCATTCCGCCGGTCGAGTCGGCGGCCCTGACCATGGGCGGTGCGGCACTCGGCTATGTCGCGATTGCCCTGGTCATCGGGCAGCTCGTCGACCTTGGTGCACCGCTCGCTTCGGGCGCGGCACTCCTGCCCGTGCTGCTGGCCGGGCTCGTCGGTGCCGCGATCCCGACCCTGTGCTTCATCACCGGCATTCGCCTGCTGGGCGCCCCGCGGGCGGCGATCCTGAGCACGCTCGAGCCTGTCGTTGGCGTCGCCCTGGCGGCGTGGCTCCTGAACGAGCGGCCTGAGCTCCTCCAGCTCGCCGGCGGCGCGTTGATCCTGACGGCGGCGGTCCTGCTTCAGCTGCGGGGCCGTACTGCCTCCGAGCACGAGGCAGTCGGCGCCTGACAAATCAGTGGTGACTTCCGGCACCGTCGTGCGCACAGCACCGGTTGGCACCGATGCTCACTCCCCGCAACCGCACAACCGAAGGTACTACCACCTGATGGGACCTTCGGCTAGGGTCGAAATCGAGCCCGCATCGAACCGCGATCGGGTCGAACGACCAGGGGAGGCGATCATGGTGGCAAGTCTCAACCGGCGCACGGTGGCGCCGATGCTCGTGCTTCTGTCGATGCTGCTGATGCTTGTCATCGCGGCTCCGGTGGCAGCCAAGAATCCGCCGGGCAACAACGGCACCGTCAAGATCGATGGCGTCGAGTTCGACCGGCACCCGAACAATGAGCCGCACGTCGGCTGCACCTTCGAGGTCGACTTCTACGGCTTCGACGAGGGCGACCTCTGGGCCGATGTGACCTTCGAGGCACACGCTCCCACCGGCCGCGGCGTGCTCCTGCAGGACCGGATCTTCATCGGGGAAGATGACAACGACGGCGGCGGGAGCGAGGCGGGCTGGGATGCCTCGCGCGAATACGACCTCACGCGGGCATTGAGCGGCTACCCGGTTCATCCGCAGCAGGGGTATCACGTCAAGCTGACCGTCAACGCGGACGGATCGCAGGGCGCCGATACCAAGCACAAGGTGTTCTGGGTCGGCCCCTGCGACGCTCCCTCGAACCCACCGAACAACCCACCGAACAACCCACCGAACAACCCGCCGGCGAATCCGCCGAACAACCCGCCGGGGAATCCCCCGAACAATTCGCCGGGGACCCCGCCGGGGAGTGGCACCGATGGCGCGAGCGCTCCGCCGCGAAGTGACACAGCGGGGAGCAGTGGAGGCCCGACGGTCCCCATGCTGCCGGACACGGCGATGAGTGCCACATCGGCATCGCTCGTGCTGTTCGGCGTCGCGGTCATGGTCGGCGGGACGGGAGCGCTCGCTCTCGCCGCCGTTCGTCGCACCCGCTCGCGCCGCCGCTGATGATGATGATGGGCGGGCTCCGGCCCGCCCATCGGTCGAGGCAACGGCCGGCGACTACCCTGGCTCCGCGGAGCCTCCCATGAACGATGCGTGCACGGCCTGGGCTGCCGAGGCGGCCGAGGCGAGCGGTACCTCGGCCCACACGACACGCATGCCACCTTCGTCGAACGCGCCCTCGCCGTGCGCCGGCAGCGGCAGCACCTCCGGCATGAGCGACGCGGGCCCGACGAGGCTGATCCGCGCCACGCGCTCCTTTCGATCGACGGCGAGCATGAGCACGCCGCCCTCGGAGACCGACGAGGGACGAACAAGCGTCTGGGGCGCGCCGTCCTCGAGGGCTCGCACCACCAGCCGCAACTTCCCGCGGCGCGCCCGACGGACCGCCACCGGATGAACGACCTCGGCACCCATCTCGGCCAGCAGCTCCAGCTGCAACGCGTCGACGAAGGGCAGGAAGCGGGCGCTCGGCACGAGGTGCGGATCGGCTTCGAGGACGCCACCGACGTCCTTGAACAGCTCGCACCGATCGGCTCGCAGCGCAACCGCCAGGGCCACCGCCGACAGGTCGGTCCCTCCGCGGCCGAGCGTCGTCAGCTCGCCATGGGTGCCGATCCCCTGGAACCCGGCCACCACCGGCACCAGTCCCCCGTTGAGCGCCGCGCGCACCGGCCGCGAGAGCACGCGCCGCACCTCTGCCCCGAGGTGTGCGGCCGCCGTTCGAATGCCGGCCTCGGCCCCGGAGAACGACCGAGCGGGAATGCCACGCCCCTGGAGGCCGAGCGCAAACAGCGAGGCGGAGAGCGCCTCCCCTGTGGCCAACGCGCGATCCGTCTCTCTCGCGAGCCCTGAGTCGGCGGCGTGACCCGGCTCTCGAAGCGAATCACCGCGATCCGGCAGGAGCACGCGCGCGGCGCCCAGGATGGTGTCGGTCACGCCCTCGAACGCGCTGACCACCACGACCGGTCGGACGCCCGAACCGCGCTGGCGTACGACGACCTCCACGGCGGCCGCGATGTCCTCCGGTCGACGCAGGACCGATCCGCCGAACTTGTCGACGACGATCTCGGGAGACGATGGCCGGGGCACGTTTCCGGCCTCAGGAGGCGGCCGACGGATCGGCCGCAATCACCTCGCCACGCGGCAGCGGACCGCCGGCGCGGACGATCTCCGGCAGGTCGTCCAGCGATCGGATGATCCGCACATCGGTGGGCACCGGCTCTCCGGCCGGCGTGATCCGGATCCCCTCGTGCCGATCGAGCCAGGCGGCATCCATGCCCGCGCCCCAAGCGCCGCGCACGTCCGCCCGATACGAGTCGCCGACCATCAGCGCCTCGTCGGGACGGACCCCGGCGCGATCGAGCGCCATGCGGTAGAACGCCGGATTCGGCTTCGCCACACCGACCGCACCCGAGGCAAGGACGAAGTCGAAGGATCGGTCGATGCCAAGCTCCACGATGATGGGACGCAGGTTGGAGCCCCAGTCGCTGATGATCCCGATCTTCACGCCTTCGCACGCTCGCACTTCGCCCAGCATCGGCTTGACGTCGGGATAGAGCTGCCAGGCGTCGGTCGAGAACTGGCTGGCCAGGATGCGATCGAGGACCTCGCGGCGAGCGCCGACCCCGAGCCGCTCGAGCATGACACCGTGATATTGACGCCAGTAGGCCTCGATGCGGCCGTCGTCGCTCCACGTGTCGTTGTCCGGGCGGTGATACTGGTCCCAGAACCAGCGGTCGGCCTCCTCCCACGCGGCGCGGAGCTCATCCTCGGTGATCTCGTGTCCATCAGCGGCCAGCACGCCCGACAGCGCATCGGCCAACGTGTGACGCGGCGAGAGGAGCGTGAAGCCCGCATCCAGGCAGAGCAGTCGATACGCCATGGCCCGCAACGGTAGCGCACCATGCCAGACCGATGCGCCCGGCGCGGCCGCTGATACCCTTCCATGCGTGCCCGCACCGCTCGGCTCGGAAGCCGTCCACGACATGCGTCGCGCTCTCCTCGGTTGGTACGCCGTGGAGCACCGCGACTTCCCGTGGCGCGGGACGCGCGACCCATATGCCGTCCTGGTCAGCGAGGTCATGCTGCAGCAGACGCAGGCAGCGCGGGTCGCGCAGCGCTTCCCGTCGTTCATGGCCCGCTTCCCCACGGTCGAGTCGCTCGCGTCAGGGCCGGTCGCCACGGTCGTCGCCGAGTGGAGCGGGCTCGGCTACAACCGCCGGGCGATCGCGCTCCACAGAGCCGCGACGATCATCTCGCGCGAGGGCTGGCCGCGTGACGTTGCGAGCCTGGCTCGGCTGCCGGGGATCGGTCCCTACACGGCGCGCGCCGTTGCCTCGCTTGCCTTCGACACGCCAGTCGGCGTGGTCGATACGAACGTCCGTCGCTGGCTGCTCCGTCGATTCGGTGGACCCGACCGGCCACGACGGCTTCAGTCGCTGTCCGACACGCTCGCAGCGTCGGGCACCGGGCCGGACGTCGCCGCATGGACCCACGCCAGCATGGAGTTCGGGGCCGCCATCTGCCGCCCGCGGGATGCGCGGTGCGACATCTGTCCGATCGCCGCCGGCTGCCCGTCCCGGGATGCCGCCGCGACGGTGGCGGTGCCACGGCAAGCCGCCCTGCGAGGGACCGATCGCGCCTACCGCGGCGCGGTCGTGCGGCTGCTCTCGGCCGCAGCCGGCCACCGGATCACCGAACGGCGCCTACGTCGAGTCCTGGCGCTCGACACGGGACGCATCGGCAGACGCCTGGACTCGGCGGACTGGGAGCGCATCATCGATGGCCTCGAGCGCGACGGCCTCGCCCATCGGTCCGGCGGAATCGTTCGGCTGGGCGCGGCTACAATTTGAGGCATGAGCATGAAGCTGGCGGTCGGCGATCCGCTCCCGTCGGTAGGCCTGCGCGCCACCGACGGGTACCTCCTCAACCTGCGCACCTTCGTCACCAGGCAGCCGGCGTTGATCCTCTTCTTCGGCGCACCGACGCTGAAGGGCGCCAGCCGCCGCAGGGGGCTCAAGGCCATCGAGGCCCTGTCCGATGGGCATCAGCGGCTGCACGAGGCCGGCATCGCGGTCGTCGGCATCAGCTGCGACTCCGAGCAGCAGCAAACGGCGTTCGTCACCAAGCAGTCGCTGCCATTCCTCCTGCTCAGCGATGAGCGCCGCAGCGCGGTGGAGATGCTCGGCATCGAGGCGACCGCCGACGGTGAGAACGTGAACGTGGCCCAGCCCGTCGCCATCGCGGTGGATCGAGATGGGATCATCCGCGCGATCATCGACCGAGTCGAGCCGGATGCGCTGATCGACCAGGCGGTCCGTGCGCTCTCCGAGCCGATCCCGGCCGCCGCCGAGGACGCATCTGCCTCCGCGTAGGCCGATGCGAGCCATTCGGCTCCATGCCGCTGGCGAGCCGATGCGGCTCGACGAGGTCCCGATCCCGGACCCGAGCGGCGCCCAGGTCCGCATCCGCGTCGGCGGCTGCGGTGTCTGCCATACGGACCTGCACATCGTCGACGGCACCCAGCCACGGGTCTCGTTGCCGGTCACCCTCGGGCACGAGGTCGCCGGTTTCGTCGACGCCGTCGGCCCGGGTGCCGCCGAGCAACCGCCCATCGGCCAGGCGGTCCTGGTGCACGGCGGCTGGGGCTGCGGCCGATGCCGGGAGTGCGGGGCGGGCGCCGAGCAGCGCTGCGACCGATCCATTGCTCCAGGCTTTCAGGCCGACGGCGGCTACGCCGAGGCCATGCTCGTCCCCCATCCCCGCCATCTCGTCCCGCTGACCCGGCTGGACCCCGTGCGCGCGGCTCCCCTGGCCGATGCCGGCGTCACGCCCTACCGTGCCGTGCGGCGCGCCGAACGCTGGCTCCGGCCAGGCGCCCGGGTGCTGGTGATCGGTGCCGGAGCGCTTGGCCAGTTCGCGCTCCAGTACCTCCGCCTCGTGCCCGACGCGGGAGCCGACCTCGTCGTCGGCGTGCAGGAGCGTTCGCCGATGCGCCTGGCGCGAGCGACGGAGCTCGGCGCCGATCTCGCCCTGCCGGAGACCGATCCAGGTGCGCTCCTCGACTCGCTCGGCGATCAGGTGGACGTGGTGCTCGACTTCGTCGGGAGCGATGCGACGCTCGCCCAGGCTGGCGCCGTCGTCGCTCCGGACGGGCTGGTCGTGCTGGTGGGCGAGGCTGGGGGCTCAGCGCCGTTCGGGTTCGACGGCCCGCCCGTCGAGTCGTGGCTGACGACTGTCGCCTGGGGCTCGCATGGCGACCTCCGCGAGGTTGTGCGACTTGCCGAGGATGGCGTGCTGCAGTGGGTTGTCGAGCCGGTTCCGCTGGACGAGGCACTGGCCGCGCACGATCGCCTGCGTTCGGGCGACGTCAACGGCCGCCTCGTGTTGGTGCCGTGACGCTTCGATCGCTTCCGAGCAGGCCACCGAGTTGAACAATGTGCGCCCAGCGGTCAATGCCCGGAAATCGCGGCCTGGCACCGAGGTTCTGAGCGTGGACGGGAGGCCGATCGGCCTCATGGGCCGGGCAGTGTCCGTCCTCGTGAGCAGTGTTCAGGACGGGTGACCGTGCGATGAACAGTGCGCATCGAGGCGCACATTGTCCAGGACCGATCCGCGCCCGTACGGGCTCAGCCGCCGAAGAGGCGAGAGAAGATGCCCTTCCGATCTCCCTGCCGGACGTAGAAGGGGGCGGCGGTGGCGTCGTACATCTCGCGGAGAACCGGCGCGCGGAGATCGGTGACGGCCAGCAGCCGACGCGAGCCGAGATGCTCGGTGGCGACGGCATGGAGCCGGTTGCGGACGGCGTCGAAGTCGGCGAGCAGCGCATCGGGATGCAGCTGGATGCCGGCCGTCCAGGCGGTGCCGGCGCGGAGCAACCAGGCTCGCTCGACATGCGCCAGCTCGGACAGGGCGGCATGCAGCTCGCGGCCGAACGGCTCCGGCACCTGCTCCGGAACCTCGAGCGCCGGCAGGTTCCCGAGTGGCCGGCGCGCGCGCAGAGCATCCGGCCGATTCGGATCGATACCGGCCGCCAGGAATGGCAGCACGCCGACGGCCACCTCGATCTGGGTCGGCGCGCCTGGATCGACCACGACACGCTCCTGGACCGCATCGGCTCGCTCGAACAGGTCGCGTGCCTTCATGCGAATGCTGTCGCTCCCCGGAGGACCGAAATCCACGAGCGCCGCGGGAGAGCTGAAGGCCGCGATGAATCGCTCGCCGGCCTCGTCCGTTCCGTGGCGGAAGGCCTCGCTGTTCAGCAGCTCCGGGTGCGGCGCTTCACCGCTCGACGACCGGATGGGCACGACGAGATCGGCGTCGACGAGGTCGTCCAGGTTCGGAGCCATCTCGCCTGCGCGTGGCTCGTCGAAACTCAAACCGGCACCCCGGCCAGCTTGCCGAGCGCATCGTCGATCCGGGCCAGGGAACGAGGGCGCCCGAGCATCTCGAGCGAGGCGAAGAGCGGCGGCGAGACGGTTCGGCCGGTGATCGCCACCCGGATCGGCGAGAAGAAGTCGCCAGCCTTCATGCCGGCCGCATCGGCGGCCTCCCGGCAGCGCTGCTCGAGCACGTCGGCGCTGAAGTCGGCGTCGTCGAGCTCCGCCAGCACCGAGCGCGCTCCCTCCAGCGAGTTGCGAGCCTCTTCCGGCCCGCCCTTCTTCGGGTGGAGCAGCTCCGGCCCATACCAGCCGGCCACGACCTCGTCCGGCTCCCACACGAACCCGATGAGGCCCGGGACGTCACCGAGCTTCACGAGCCGCTCCTTGATGAGCGGCACCAGGCGGAGCAGGTCGTCATCGCGTATGGCATCGGGCACCCATGGGCGCAGGCGCAGCGCGAGCTGCTCATCGCTCATGCCGCGGATGTAGACCCCGTTGAGGTGATCCAGCCGATCCTTGTCGAAGATCGCGCCACCGTGGTGGACCTTGCCGATCTCGAACCGCGCCGCGAGCTCGTCGAGGTTGAAGATCTCCTCTTCGGTGCCGGGCGACCAACCCAGGAAGGCGAGGAAGTTGACGAAGGCCTCCGGCAGATAGCCCTCCTCTCGATACGCGGTGATGGCCGTCTGCAACTTGCGCTTGCTCATCTTCGATCGATCGGCGTTGAGGATGAGCGGGATGTGCCCGAAACGTGGTTCGCGGTATCCGAGCGCCCGGATCAGCGCGATGTGCTTCGGCGTGTTCGACAGATGATCCTCGCCGCGGATGACGTGCGTGATCTCCATCGATTCATCGTCGACGACAACGACGAAGTGGTAGAGCGGCATTCCGTCGTTGCGCACGATCACGAAATCGCCGAGCAGCGCGTTGTCGAACTCGACCTCGCCGCGGACCAGGTCGTCGAAGCGGATCTTCTCCGGCTCGACCCTGAAGCGAATGACCGATGCCCGGCCCTCGGCCTCGAAGGCGGCACGCTCCGCATCGGTCAGGGCCAGGCAGCGCCGGTTGTAGCGCGGCGGCTCCTTGGCCGCTTCCTGCTGATGGCGAACTGCCTCCAGCTCCTCCGGCGTGCACCAGCACCGATATGCCGCGCCGGCCTCGAGCAGCCGATTCGCCTCCCGGGCGTACAGATCGGCTCTCCCGCTCTGCCGGTACGGAGCGTGGGGACCAATGTCCTCCCCGCCGGCCACCTGCGGGCCCTCGTCCCACGTGATGCCGAGCCAGTGGAGGTTGTCGATGATGTCCCGCTCGAAGTCGACCGTGCTGCGCGCGGCGTCGGTATCCTCGATGCGCAGCACGTAGGTGCCACCGGCGTGGCGCGCGGCGAGGTAGTTGTAGAGGCTGGTGCGCGATGTGCCGATGTGGAGCGGCCCCGTGGGGCTGGGCGCCATGCGAACGCGCATCGGTCGGTCCATCCCCCGATGCTAGCAGCCCGCACGGAGGGGTAGGCACCGGACGGGCGCGAACCTATCATCACCGCACTCACACCGGAGGACCCGAGCATGGTGGCCAACGGCCCCGAGAATCCGGAGCCCGAGAACAGGCTCTATGACCAGTTTCCGCAGGGGAAGGATCTGCCAGGGGACCAGCGAGCAGGGACGGAGGAAGGCTACAACACCTACGTCCGGCTCAACGACCCCGAGCTGTTCAGGCCGGAGGCGCTGGAGGCCGATCCGGCTCTGCGAGCATTCGCCAACAGCGGAGAAGAGATCAGCATCTCCTACGCGCTGTTCAAGAGCAGCACGCGCGAGTCCGAGTGGGCCCTTCACAAGCCGGGCCGCACGATGGCAGCCGACACGCAGAAGGGGCCGGGGTCCGGAGGCCGACTCCCGGCGGACCTCGATATCAAGCGCTCCGTTGAGCGGTACCCGGGGCCGGCGGAGGCGAACATCGCAACGTTCGTCATCAACCACGACAACACGCTGGCCCGGTGGAAGCAGAGCATCATCGTCATGGAGAATGGCGCACGTGCCGGCCAGATGATCTACAAGCATCCACATCCCGACGATGACCCGGCCGACCGGTAGCGACCGAGGGCGCTGATCCGCCCGCGATGGCAGGTGGTTCATGCGATGCCCCTCGTGCGATTCGGATAACCCGGACGCCGCTCATTTCTGCGCAACATGCGGGGGTCGACTGCTCCTGACCTGCGCGCACTGCGGGGCGGAGCTGGCGCATGACGCCCGGTTCTGCTCGTTCTGCGGCGAACCGGTCGGTGGTGAGGGCCAGCGGCCGGCGGAGGCGGCGCCCGAGCCCGAGCGGCGCCGGGTCTCGGTGCTCTTCGTTGACCTTGCCAATTTCACTGCGCTTGCGGAGGCGATGGACCCGGAAGAGGTTCGGGCGGTGCAGGCACGCTACTTCGAGGTGGCGCGATCGATCGTTGCCGCCTACGGGGGCACGATCGAGAAGTTCATCGGCGATGCCGTCATGGCTGTCTGGGGTGCGCCATCCGCCCACGAGGACGATGCAGAGCGGGCGGTCCGCGCCTCCCTTGCCATGGTCTACGCGGTCGACCGCATGGGCGGAGCCGCGTCCGGCCGAGCACTCCACGCCCGTGCTGCCGTCGCGACGGGGGAGGCGGCGGTGACGATCGGCGCCCGGGGCCAGGGCATGGTCGCCGGGGACCTCGTGAACGTGGCCGCACGTCTCCAGAGCCGCGCGCCGGTCGGCGGCGTGCTCGTCGATCGGACGACCCGCGAGCGCGCGTCGACTGCAACATCGTTCCGGCGCGTCGGGGCGCTGGCTCTCAAGGGAAGGACGGGCCGGCTCGAGGCGTACCGCGCGACGGGCGCCGGCGACGGCTCCGACGGGCGACGGAGCGGCGTTCACCCGGGACGGTTGGTCGGTCGCGATCGAGAGCTGCGGGAGCTGACCGACCTGGTGAGCACGGTCATGCGCGACCGTCACAGTCGCCTGGTGTCCGTGACGGGCATCGCCGGGATCGGCAAGAGCCGGCTCGCGTGGGAGCTGGATCGCTGGGTGGACGAGCATCCCGACGGAATCGCGTGGCACGATGGGCGTGCTCTCGCGTACGGCGAGGGGATCGCCTTCTCCGCGGTGGCGCAGATGGTCCGTCGTCGTGCCCGCATCGCCGATGGCGTGGCGCCGGAGGTGGCGCGCCGCCAGCTGGGAGCTGCTCTCGAGGAGCTCATCCGCGACGAGGCGGAGCGACGCTGGATGGAGCCACGTCTCGCGACACTCCTGTCGCGCGAGGACACGACTGCGTTCGACCGCGACGAGCTGTTCGCCGCGTGGCGACGGTTCTTCGAGGGAGTCTCCGAACGGACCCCGGTCATCCTCGTGTTCGAGGATCTGCAATGGGCGGATCCCAGCCTGGTCGACTTCATCGAGTACATGGCCACGTGGTCCAGGACCCGACCGATCTTCATCCTTACGCTGGCCAGACCCGAGCTCCTGGACCGCCGCCCGGCGTGGGGTTCCGGGGTCGGCAGCTTCACGGCGATCAGCCTGGAGCGCTTGCCCGACGATGCCATGCGAGAGCTCCTGGCAGAACGGGCACCTGACCTTCCGGCTGAGCTCCTGCAGCCGATCCTCGAGCACGCCGGCGGCGTGCCGCTCTACGCCGTCGAGGTCGCCCGGATGCTCGGCGATCGCCGTGACGCAGGGCAGGAGGAGGGGCCACCATCGGTGCGCGCGACGGCGCCACCCATGCAGATCGAGGTGCCCGACTCACTCCACGGGCTGATCGCCGCCCGCATCGACTCGCTGCCCGCCGGCGAGCGGCGACTCCTGCTCGCGGCTGCCGTGCTCGGACACCGCTTCCGGCCGGACGCGCTCCTCACCGTCGCGGGCGGAGGTCCCGACCGAACTCGAGAGCGTCTCGACGGCCTCGTTCGGCGCGAGCTGCTGACCCTCGACGAAGAGCTCAGCTCACCCGGGCATGGCGAGGTCGGATTCGTACAGGACCTCGTGCGCGAAGTGGCATACCATACGCTCGCGCGCTCGGAGCGACGCACGCTCCACCTGGCGGCCGCCCACTACCTGGAGTCGCTCGACGAGGACGTCGCGGAGCAGCTCGCCGGGCACCTGGTCGAGGCTCATCGACTCACGTCGCAGCCACGCGAGGCCGATCGGCTCGCCCGACGAGCGGTCGCTGCGCTCCGGCACGGCGCGCGGGGCGCCACCGCGCTCCACGTGCCAGAGCGCGCGCTCGGAATGCTCCAGGCGGCGCTCCGGCTCGGAGGAGCGGGGCAGCGTCCGACGCTCCTGGCCGAGGCTGCCGATGCCGCCCAGGCGGCTGGCCGTCTCGAGCTCGCCGAAGAGCACCTTCGCGAGCTCATTGCGCTCCAGTCGGGGGCGGGCGAGCAGCACGAGGCCGCTCGATCGCGGGCCAGGCTCGCGAGCGTCATGCTGTCCGCGCAACGCAACGAGCCGGCGCTGGCGGAGCTGGAAGCGGCGATGCGGGCGATCCGCAACTGGGAGGCCGACCCGGCCGGTGTCGCACTGGTGGCGGAGCTCGCCCGGGCGCGGACCGTCGTTGGCGACGACCGCGAGGCACTCGCCTGGGCCGACCGCGCGCTGGCGGCGGCGGAACACCTCGGGCTGGCCGGCATCGCAACCGACCTCCGCGTGACGCGTGGAACCGCGAGGGTCGCCCTGGGCGAGGAGGAGGAAGGGCTGACCGACCTGCGGGCGGCGATCGCGCAGGCCCAGGACGCGGGGTCGCTCCACACCGAGCTTCGGGCCCGGAACAACGAGGCATGGGCACTGCTGGCCGATGACCCACGTGCGGCGATGGAGACAGCCCGACTGGGCCTGGAGCTGGCCACGGCGATGGGCCTCGCCGACATCGCCGTGCCCCTGGCTGACATCGCGTGTACCGCGGCAATCGAGACCGGGGAGTGGGGCTGGGCGTTGGAGACCATCGATGAGCTCACGCAGCGCGGGATTCCCGACACATACGGGATCGTGCTGGCCGCCACCGCCTCCATCATCGGCACGCTCCGTGGGGCTGCCGACGCCATGGACGCGCTCGACGCGCTCGAACCGCTGCCGCCCGAGACCGACGGGCAGGTCGTCGCCGGCGTGCGGCAGGCGCGCGCGTGGGCCGCGTTCGTGGCGGGTGAGCCGGAACAGGCGCGCCGCCTGGCGCAGGAGGCCACCACCGGATACGTCGGGAACGACCCCGCATACCAGCGGGCGCTCGCGACGCGCGCCGCGTTGTGGGCGGGCGATCAACCATCGGCCGAGGCGAGCATGGCTGGCCTCAGCGCTCCGGGGCAGTGGGGGCGCGCGACCGAGGCAACCGTCGAGACGATGGAAGCCGGGCTCGCCGCGATCGGCGCACAGCAGGATGCGCGCGCACGCTACCGCCGAGCCCGTTCGGGATGGGAGGAGCTCGGTCTGCCACTTCAGCTCGCACTCTGCATGCTTGACGAACACAGGCTCGCACCTGGATCCGCGAGCGGCGGCGAGCTCATCGCCCTGGTGACGTCACTCGGCGCGGACGGCCTGCTCCCCCTGGTCGGCGACGATGAGGTGGCACTCAGGAGCCGATCAGATCCTCCACGACCGGCGCGATCGCGTCCACCCAGAGGCGGTACTGCGCGCCGGACGGGTGCAGCCCGTCGTCCGCCACGAGCGTCGGGTCGTCCCGCGCCGCCTGGCTGATCTCGAAGATCTCGGGGATGAACCGAATGCCGCGAGCATCGCACGCCTCGCGCAGGATGGCGTTGGCACGCAGGATCGCGTCGCTCTGCTGGACCGGATCTCCAAACGCCTCGCCGCTGGGCGTGACGGTGTAGTCCGGCGTCGCGATGCACACGACCCGGTCCGGCGGCAGCCGCGTCAGCAGCTCCTCCAGGATGACCGCCACGTTGCCGGCGTACTGCGAGTCGGCGACGCCCTGCACGACGTCGTTCACGCCGATGAGGACACTCACGAGCTCGGGCCGGAGTGCGTCGAGCTGTGGAAGCTCGTCATTGATCAGGTCGAGTGTCGTGTAGCCGTTCACCGCAGGATTGCCCACGAGCTCGATCCCGGGCAGGCGCTCGACGAGTTGGTTCGGCCAGCGCTCGGCCTCCGCAACGGACGTCCCGATCGTGTACGAGTCACCCAGGGCAACGAAGCGCACCGCAGATCCCTCCCCATCGTCCGATTCGGTCGCACATCCCGCCAGCAGGCTGAGGACCAGGAGCAGCCAGATCCGCGCGACGCGCTGGCGCATCGCGGCCGCTACCCTGTCCACGCATGCAGCGTGCCGCAGGGAGACGTGTTCCCGCCATTCATCGCCTGGCCGTGGCCTGGTAGGTGTTCCTCACCGGCACCCTCCTGAACGTCGCAACGGTGCTGATCGGCACCCTGATCGGGCTTGCACTGGGCACGCGCATGCCGCAGCGCATGCAAGCGAGCCTGACCACCGGCCTCGGCCTGTTCACCGTGCTCATCGGCCTCAGTATGGGACTGCGCATCTTCACCGATCCCGCGGCCCGGGCCGGTGACGATCTCGCGGTGCTCGGCGCGGTGCTGCTCGGCGTCGTGATCGGCGAGCTGCTCCGGCTGCACGATGGCCTGGAGTGGTTGGGCGGCTGGTTTCAACGCCGGCTGGCGAGTGGCGACCGTCCCAGCCGCGTGGCCGAAGGGTTCGTCACGGCAAGCCTGGTCTTCTGCGTCGGTCCGCTGACGATCCTCGGATCGCTGGCCAACGGCCTCACCGGCGACATTCAGCTGCTCGCCGTCAAGTCGCTCCTCGACGGCGTCGCCAGCATCGCCTTCGCCGCGGCACTCGGCGCGGGGGTTGCGCTCTCGGCTCTCACCGTGTTGATCGTGCAGGGCGGGATCGCGGGAGCCGCGCTGCTCCTGCGTGACGTCATGGACCAGGCGACCATCCTGGCGATCACCTCGGCCGGCGGCGTCATCCTGCTCGGGGTTGCGCTGCGGCTGCTCGACCTGAAGCCGATCCGGGTGGCGAGCTTCCTGCCCGCATTGCTGCTCGCCCCGCTCTTCATCCGCCTGGCCGCGGTGGTGAGAGACGCGTTCGGCAGCTGATCAGGTCAACGTGAACGCCGCGCGCACGCCGCCGGCCCGCTCCCCTCGCGGGTCGAGGATGGCGGGCGAGGCATACTCGG
Source organism: Chloroflexota bacterium (assembly GCA_052388515.1). Lineage (GTDB taxonomy): Bacteria > Chloroflexota > Limnocylindria > QHBO01 > QHBO01 > JACDBZ01. The sequence continues at coordinate 41,224 of JBQTHZ010000022.1, forward strand.
CGAGGGCGCCGGGCAGCGGATCACCCGCCAGCCCCAGCTGTCGAAGGATCTCGACGGCGGTGGCATCGCCACCGCGGCGGGCGAGGTTGCCGTCCTCGATGGCTGCGCCGATGCCCACCGGCCCATCGCCGTACGGCGCCTGCGTTGGCAGTCCACCGGGCGGCAGGCCCATGGCCAGCACGCCCTCCGCCCCTCCCTTGCTGACGATGCGCTTGGGATAGGCACGCATCAGCGCGGTGTCGATCCGGCGCCGCTCGCCGCCGACGAGCTCCGGATGGGCCATCATCGCGTCACGGATGCGCGTCAGCGCCTCGCGCAGCGGAGGGTCGGCCACCGCCGACGGATCAGCGAGGCGGGCGAAGGCGAGCGCCAGGCCCCCCAGCGGCATGCCGAAGCAGACGACCCCGCAGCCGTCGGTCGCCGTCGCAATGCGCTCGATCGGGACATCCGAGAGGGCGGAGACGGTCTCGAGTGCCAGCCGCTGAACGGGATGCCCGGGGTGCCAGTAGCTGTCGATGGGCCAGCCAGATGCCTTGGCGAAGAGGACCATGCCGGCGTGCTTGCCCGAGCAGTTTCCGCGCAGCACGGTCGGGCGCTCGCCATCGCGCACCAGGCGTTGGGCCGTCTCCGCGTCGTACGGAGCGTGGACCTGGTTCTGAAGCACGCTGCTCGTCAACCCGGCGCGGCGCAGGATCTCCTGCACCAGGCGCACATGGCGGTCCTCGCCGCTGTGACTGGCCGCCATGATGGCCAGCGCCTCGGTTCCGAGCTCGTACTCGTCGAACCGGCCCATGGCGACGAATGGAGCCAGCTGAAAGGGCTTGGCGCTCGAACGCAGGTAGACGAACTGATCCGGATCACCCGTCGACGCTACCGGCGACCCATCCGGCGCAACGACGGCAATCGAGCCGCGATGAACGGACTCGACACGGTCGCCGCGGGTGACCTCCACCAGCACCGGAGGTGCGGATCCTCCACGCCGTCCCGTGCCGCCACGGCGCCCTGTCAATCGCGCGCCGCCGCGCAGGTCAGGCACCCACGACGACGCGGGCCGTCCGCCGCCCGGTGCGTCGACGGTCTACTGGCCGCCGCCACCCTGTCCGGCCGGCTGCCCCTCGCGCGGCTCGGCTGCAGACTTGTCGCCGCCCTCGCGGTCGCCCTTGCTGAAGATGCTCCCCCCGCCGCTCGGCCGTTGGGCCGGCTGGGCACCGCTCTGGCCTGGCTGTCCCGGCTGCGGCGTCGGTCGCGCGCCGGGCTCGCGGGTCATCGTGACGCCGCCTTCCCAGTGAGCCCCTTCCTTGACCACCAGCACCTGGGTCTTGATGTTGCCCTTGACCCGACCGGTCGAGCCGATCTCGAAGCGGCCGCCGCAATCGACATCGCCCTCGTAATCGCCGTTGACGACCACGTTGTGCGCCTTGATCGCGCTGCGGACGCGAGCCTGCGGGCTGATGATCAGCGTCCCCTGGCACTCGATCTCGCCCTGTGCCTCGCCCTCGATCCGCAGGTCGCGGTCGCTGACGTACTTCCCGTTGAACCGGGCATGGGGATCGATGACGCTCTCGTTGCCGCGCTCATCGCGCCGGGGAAATTCGCTGGGTGACTGTGCCACGTCGACCTCACTCGTCAAGCTGTCCGGATACAGGTTCCCGACCACGTCCTCGCGCGAGAGACTGTCCGGCTTGGTTTCACGCTTTGATCCGAAGACCATGCTCTCCTAACCTCCTCAGGTGGCGGATCCGAGCGACGGGCGGGCACACGGTCCGTGCGCGAATAGCGTCGTGCACTGGCCGATAGCCTAGCAGCATGCCGCCAGCCAAGGTAGATCCACGCTGGAGACGGCAGGACTCGTACCAGCCTCCAGCGTGTGGTCGGGCGCCGGGTGGGAGCTCGCGCTCAGCCGTGCGCGGCGCGGCTTCGGGACGCCACGGCAATGACGCCGGCCGCCACCGGTATGACGATGAGGCCGGTGCGGAGGCCCGCAAGCTCACCGAGCATGCCGACGAGCGACGGCCCGATCAGAAAGCCGGCGTATCCCAGCGAGAGGACATACGAGGCCGCCCGTCCGGCATAGACGCCGGCCCGACGTCCTGCCAGGCTCACCACCACCGGCACCACGAAGGACGCACCCAGCGCGGCGACCGCCATCCCGACGATGGCGACCGCCGGGATCTGCACCGACAGCGCCACCACCATCCCGATCATCGTCATCGTCCCCGACACGAGGAGCGTCGTCGGAGCGCCGAGCGAGTTGGCCACACCGGCGCCGATCAGGCGTCCGATGAGCATGGCGGCATGGAACGCGCCCGGGCCGAGGGCACCGATGAACGCCGCTGCGCCGAGCTCGTCACGCAGATAGATGGCCGACCACGTCTCCATGGATCCCTCCGCCAGGAATGCCAGGCCCGCCAGCGCGGCAAGCGGCAGCATGGCGAACGCGATCGCTCGCGGCACCGCTCCGTTGGGTGCGGCGGCGCGCCAGGTCGCCGTGAGCGACAGCGCTGCAACCACCACGACCGACGCCGACAGGATCGGATACACCAGGCCGAACGGAATGCCGCCGCCGACCAGGGCGCCGCCGCCGACCGCGCCCACGACGCCGCCACCGCTGAACGCAGCGTGCAGCAACGTCAGGCGCGCCGGCCGGCTCCAGCGTTCATCCGCGAGCGCGGCACCATTGATGGCAACGTCGAAGGCGCCGCTTCCGGCTGCGAAGACGACGACGCCGACCACCAGCACCGGCAACGATGCGAGCGTCGCGACCACGGCCAACCCGGCAGCCAGGCCGATGGCGGTGACGGCGATCCCCGGTCCGGATCCGACGCGATCGATCAGCCGCCCGGTCCCGACCATGACCGGCAGCGATACGGCGAAGCCGGCGGTCAACATCAGCCCGAGCGGCCCGGTGGTCAGATTGAATCGAGCCGCGAGGTCGGGGAGCACCGCCTGCCAGGTGCCCCACACCAGGCCGAAGACGCCGAAGGCGATCGGCAGCGGGGAGACGGGGAGGCGCATCGGGCCATTGTGGCCGCGCGCGCGACACTAGAATCGGCGGCGATGTCCCTTCACCCCAGCCATCATCCGCTGGTCGCGCACAAGCTGGCCATCCTGCGCGACAAGACGACCGAGCCGAAGAAGTTCCGCGAGCTGGTTCGCGAGCTGACCTGGCTGCTCGGCTACGAGGCCATGGCCGATCTCGCCACCCGCCCGGAGGTGATCGAGACACCCCTCGAGCCGATGACCGCCGCGCGCCTGGGGCCCAAGGTCGGGCTCATCCCGATCCTGCGCGCGGGGTTGGGCATGGTCGACGCCATGCTCGAGCTGCTGCCGACGGCTGAGGTGTGGCATATCGGCCTGTACCGTGACGAGCGGACGCTGAAGCCGGTGGAGTACTACAACAAGCTGCCCGATGCGGCCACCGTGCAGGTCTGCCTGATCCTGGACCCGATGCTCGCCACCGGCGGCTCTTCCGCCGCGACCGTCGACATCCTCAAGGAGTGGGGCGCCGCCCGGATCAAGCAGGTGTCGCTCATCGCCGCTCCCGAGGGCGTTGCCACGCTCGCCGCGGCCCATCCCGACGTCGACGTCCACGTCGGCGCACTCGACTCCCACCTCAACGAGCGCGGGTACATCGTCCCGGGCCTCGGCGATGCCGGGGATCGGCAGTTCGGCACGTTTGCCGGACCAGCATCGGAGCCAGGCCACGGCCCGGCCGACGAGACCGCCGAGGTCGTGCGACGACTCCAACGAGACCTGGAGCGCTAGAGCCAGCGGCGATCGACGCCTGAGCTGCGCCAGAGCGCATGGTTCGGGCCCGCCGAGCGTTCACCGATGGAGAGGATCACGCCGCCCGACGGATGCGGCTCGCGGTGCCGCGTCCATCGCGACCGATCGAGCGGGCATGGAAATGTCCCGAAGGAACCGCCGTCGGACCGTTGATGCAATCGCTGGTGCCGTTGGCTGCCCCTTCGGGACGACAACAGGGTATCGGTCGTCGAATCGCGCGCGCAATCCCCCTTCTCCACGACCTTCGGGTCTTGATGGCAGGTTATCCACATCCTGTCCCCAATGGTGGACAGTGACCTGCCTTCACACCGCGTTGATGGTTGCGGCATAGAATCGGCGCACATGAGCACGAATCGGCAGCGCGTCATCTTCGTCTGCACCCACAACAGCGCCCGCAGCCAGATGGCGGAGGGTATGCTTCGCGCCTGGGGCGGTGATCGCTTCGAGGCATTCAGTGCCGGGACCGAGGCGACGCGCGTGCGGCCAGAGGCGGTCACCGTCATGGAAGAGATCGGGATTGACATCTCGAGCCACTCGAGCACGACCCTCGACCCGTACCTGGGCGAGGCGTTCAGCTGGCTGATCACCGTCTGCGACCAGGCGAAGGAGGCGTGCCCCACCATCCCCGGAGTTGCGCAGCAGGCTCACTGGAGCATCGACGATCCTTCCGCCGTTGACGGCGACGAGGAGACGCGCCTGGCCGCCTTCCGTCTCGCGCGCGACGTCCTGCGGGATCGCCTCCGCACCTTCATGCTGGCGCCCGGTCGCGATGACCTGCCGCAGCCGGAGACGCAGCGCATCGGCGGCTGATCCGGCTGATACGCTGCCCGGAGTGAGCCGCCGCGTCGATGCATGCACCCACTGCGCAACCGCCGATGAGCAGCCGCTGGTCTGCGATCGATGCGGGTGGCGCTGGTACGCCAATCCGAAGCCGGCAGCCGCGGTTCTTCTCGAGCGCAACCCGGACGGCCCGGACCCCTCGGTCCTGCTCCTGCGCCGCGCCGTCGAGCCGGGGATCGGCGCCTGGGATCTCCCGGCCGGGTACCTCGATCCCGGCGAGTCCTTCGAGGATGCGGCACGCCGTGAAACGCTCGAGGAAGCCGGCATCCTCGTCGAGCTGGTCGCGTTGACTGGCGTCTATCATTCGCCGGGTGCCAACGCGGTGACGGCGGTCTACCGTGCGCGTGCGGCCGAGGCACGCCCAACGGTCCTGACCGACTTCGAGTCCAGCGACCACGCCTGGGTGCCGCGCTCTGCCGTCGATGACTGGCTCCCGCGTATCGCGTTCACATCGATGGCGGCCGCCGTCGCAGATTGGGCGGCCGGCAGGCTGGGCGGCCCGCGGCCGGACGACCCGTGAGGCTGCGCTACACTCACGCCGACCCAAGCTGACAGGAGACCGATGCCCGACTCCCCCGTGACGGTGGCCGTCACCGGTGCCGCCGGCCAGATCGGCTATGCGCTCCTCTTTCGGATCGCCTCCGGCCATGCGTTCGGACCCGACACGCCCGTGCGGCTCCGTCTGCTCGAGCTCGAAGCCGCCCTGCCGGCCCTCGACGGCGTTCGGATGGAGCTCGATGACTGCGCGTTCCCCCTGCTCGATGGCGTGGTCTGCACGTCCGCGACCGATGAGGCCTTCCGTGGCGCCAACTGGTCGATCCTGGTGGGCGCCGTTCCGCGCAGGGAAGGCATGGAGCGCAAGGATCTGCTGAGCATCAATGGCGGCATCTTCACCGGCCAGGGAGAGGCGATCGCCCGCAATGCCTCCGACGACTGCCGCGTGCTCGTGGTCGGCAACCCGTGCAACACGAATGCGCTGATCGGGTCGACCGCGGCGGCTCGTCACGGCATGCCGAAGGACCGGTGGTTCGCGATGACCATGCTCGATGAGAATCGCGGCCGGTCCCAGCTGGCGGCACGGGCGGCTGTGCCGGTGAGCGACGTCCGCGACCTCGCCATCTGGGGCAACCACTCATCGACCCAGTTTCCGGACGCCTGGCACGCGACCATCGGCGGCAGTCCGGCCCCGGACGTCATCGACGACGAGGAGTGGCTGCGCGGCGAGTTCATTGCCAGCGTCCAGCAGCGAGGAGCTGCAATCATCAAGGCGCGTGGGCAGTCGAGCGCCGCCAGTGCGGCCAACGCGGTGATCGACACGGTGCGCAGCATCGCGCGCCCGACCGGAGCGCTGTTCAGCGCCGCCATCCCGGCGCCGGCGCCTGGCGGCTATGACGTTCCCGCGGGCCTGGTGTTCGGATATCCGCTGCGCGCCACGGATCCCGGAGCGGTCGAGGTCATGCAGGGCATCCAGCACGACGCGTTCGCGCGCTCGATGATCGAGGCCACCACCAACGAGCTGCTCGAGGAGCGTGGAGCGATCGAGGAGCTCCTGGCGTGAGCAGCGAAGCGGCAACGCGAGTCGGCGCAACGCTGCACATCGGCGACCGGGAGCTGGAGCTCCCGATCGTGGACGGCACGGAGGGCGAAAGCGCGCTCGACATCTCCGCCCTGCGTGGCGAGACCGGCCTGATCACGCTCGATCCCGGATACGGCAACACCGGCGCCTGCTCGAGCGCCATCACCTATCTCGACGGCGAGGAGGGCGTGCTCCGCTACCGCGGCTACCCTATCGAGCAGCTCGCCGAGCAGTCCACCTTTCTCGAGGTCGCCTACCTCCTCATCTGGGGAGAGCTCCCGAAACGCGGGCAGCTGGATCGCTTCGTGACGGAGGTCACCCACCACACGCTCATCCGCGAGGAGATGCGTCACTTCTTCGACTCGTTTCCCGCCGATGCGCACCCGATGGCGGTGCTCGCATCCGGCACGGTCGGCATGAGCAATTTCTACCCCGACAGCCAGAACATCTTCGACCCCGATGCCGTCGAGGTGACCATCAACCGGCTCATCGCCAAGCTCCCGACCCTCGCCGCCTGGTCATTCAAGAAGGCGATCGGCCAGCCCTACGTCTACCCCCGCAACGACCTTGGCTACTCGGCGAACCTGCTCCACATGATGTTCGCCGTCCCGTCGGAGAAATACGAGGTCGACCCGAAGGTGGCGGAGGCGCTCGACCTGCTCCTCATCCTGCACGCCGACCACGAGCAGAACGCCTCGACATCGACCGTCCGCCTGGTCGGCAGCACGCACGCCAACCTGTACGCCTCCATCAGCGCCGGGATCTCGGCCCTCTGGGGGCCGCTGCACGGCGGCGCGAACGAGGCGGTCATCAACACCCTCGAGCGCATCGTGGCCGACGGGGGCGACGTCCAGCGATGGGTGGACAAGGCCAAGGATCCGAACGATTCGTTTCGCCTGGCCGGCTTCGGCCACCGCGTCTACAAGAACTTCGATCCGCGCGCAAAGATCATCAAGCGCGCAGCCGAGCGGGTCCTCACCGCCACCGGCGCGGATGACCGGCTCTTCGAGGTCGCGCAGCAGCTCGAGGACGTTGCACTGCGGGATGAGTACTTCGTGAGTCGCAAGCTGTACCCGAACGTCGACTTCTACTCCGGTCTCATCTACCGAGCGATCGGCTTCCCGAAGAACATGTTCACCAACTGCTTCGCCATCGGCCGGCTGCCCGGATGGATCGCCCAATGGCGCGAGATGCTGAGCTCGGAGGATGCGCGCATCGGCCGGCCCCGGCAGGTGTACATCGGGCCGGGATCCCGCGACTACGTCTCGATCGAGCAGCGGTAGATGGGAGACGATCATGCCATCGAGGCTGATGCCGCACTGACACCGGACGAGGTGAATGCCGCCTATGCCTGGGTCGGGTGGCCGCAGCGCGAAGGATGGCGACTCGACGCCATCGCGAAGAGCTGCACATGGTTCGCTTCGCGCTGGGAGGGCGAGCTGATCGGAATTGCACGCATCCTCGATGACGGTGGGCTGCACGCCAGCCTGTGGGATGTCATCGTGCGCCCCGACCACCAGCGGCAAGGCGTCGGGTCCGCGCTCGCGCGGGCCGCCCTAGCCCGCTGCCTGGACCGGCGAATCGTGGCGATCGTGAGCACGCCCGCGGCGGTCGCGTTCTTCGATAGACTCGGCTTCGCCAGCGAGTCGCATGGCCACGCTGCGATGTACATTCGGCCGCTCGCCGGCGGTCCCCACTGACCGATGCGCCTCACCGTGCTCGGCCGCTCACCGGCCCGTCCGAACCCGGGCGAGGCCTGCGCCGGCTATCTCGTCGAGGGCGAGGGCGCACGACTCCTCCTGGACATCGGTCCCGGCATCGTTGCGCAGCTGCTGCATCGCCACCACCCGGATGATCTCGACGCGGTCATCGTCAGCCACATGCATGCCGACCACATGCTCGATCTTGTCACCCTCCGCTACGTCTACCCGTGGCGTCGCCTCGCGCCGGGCGAGCGGTTGCGGGTTGTGCTTCCGCCCGGATCCGCGGATCAGCTGCTCGACCTGGCGAAGGGCGTCGGGGGCGCGAAGCACTTCGAGGACGCATTTCAGCTGAGCGAGCATGACGGGCGCACCCCGTTCCGCTTTGGCTCCCTGACGATCACACCGCGCGCGACACAGCACTACATCCCTTGCTGGGGGTTTCGCGTCGAGGGCGACGAACGCCGGCTTGCATATACCGCCGATACGGCTCCCTGCGGGGGCCTCACCGATCTCGCTGATGCCGCCGACCTGCTCCTCAGCGAGGCCACGCTGCGCTCAATCGAAGAGGACGCGCAACCGCCCGAGCCGCGGGGACACCTGACCCCCGCCGAAGCCGGCAGCGCCGGCCGCGATGCCGGCGCCCGACGCCTGGTGCTCACTCACCTGCCGGTCAACGGCGACGATGCGAACTGGGCGCTCACCGCCGCTGCCGATGCGTTCGGCTCGGATGTCGAAGTCGCCGTTCCGTCGAGCACCTACGATATCTGAACAACTCAGCTCGAGCCCAGGAGCTCAACGAGCTCGGCCAGCTCCTGGGTCCAGCCCTGTTCGTTTTCCGACCGATGTGTCTCGCGCCGGAAGCCGGACTCGCGCAGCCGCAGCGTCGTCCCGCCGTCGGCGCCACGCTCGACCCACCACTCCACCAGCGTCGCCGATTCGGCCACATTTCCCAAGGAGGCTATTGCCGTGCGCCGCAAAGCGCTGATTCGTGAGCGCGGCTCCCATCAGCGGATATATCGTTACTGATATGTCGGCCGAACGGGACGAGCCTCGCCCCGACCGCTGGGTGCCGACGTGGGTAACGGCCATGCGAACCGCACCTGGCTCAGTCGGAGACAGGGTCGTCCGTCACCCGAGCTCGAGCGATCCATCGGTCCGCCGACCAGGTCGCCAGCGCCCAGACCAGCGAGACGACGATGGCCACCAGGGCCATCAGACCTGCAGCGGCGAGTGCACCGGTTCCGGGAAGGGCTCCGGCCATGACGAGCGTGGCAAGCAGGACGACGGCCAGCACGATGGCGACCATCACCAGCGCGATCTTCATCGCGGTCACGGCGAACCAGCGCAGGGAGTGGCCCTGCGCGCGACCGGCGAGCCAGAGGACGCAGGGTCCGGCGGCGCCCGCCAGCGAGGTGTAGATCCCGAACCCACTGAACAGCGAGCCGATGCCGAGCCGCTCGCCTGCCACCATCAACACGAAGAGCCAGACCGCGAGCAGCGTTGACAGCGCCCCGACACCGACCAGCCAGACGAGGAGCAGGGTGGCGGTCCCGCCGGAAAGCCGCTCGACCAGCTCGCCACTCTCCGTTTCGACCAGTTCCGTCGGCCCGTCGCGCTGCTCGGGCGGACCGCTCATGATGCCGATGCGGTGAAGGCCGCCTCCAGGTCGGCACGCAGGTCGTCCACCGCCTCGATCCCGACGCTCAGCCGCACCAGGGAGGCCGGCACGGCGAGCGGCGAGCCTGCCACGGATGCGTGGGTCATCGGTGCCGGCACCTCGATGAGGGACTCGACCGCACCGAGGGACTCGGCCAGGGTGAAGAGCCGCGTTGCAGCCGCGAACCGGCGCGCGCGCTCCTCGCCGTCGCGCAGCTCGAAACTGAGCATGGCGCCCGGCACGCGCATCTGCCGCGCAACGAGATCGGCGGAAGGCTCGTCCGGAAGCCCCGGATAGTGCACGGATCTCACCTCGGGACGATCCGACAACCAGAGCGCCAGCACCAGCGCATTGGCCGATGCGCGCTCCATGCGCAGCGCGAGGGTCCGCATGCCGCGCATGACGAGGAAGCAGTCGAACGGGCTGGGCACTGCCCCGGCCGCGTTCTGGTGGAAGCGCAGCTTCTCCGCCAGGTCGTCCGAACGCGTGGCGATGAGGCCGCCGATGACGTCGGAGTGGCCGCCGAGATACTTCGTGGCCGAGTGCAGTGCCACGTCGGCGCCCAGGTCCAGCGGACGCTGGATGTAGGGCGTGGCGAACGTGTTGTCCGCGACGGTGATGGCGCCGGCCACGGCGGCAAGGCGCGCAACGGCGCTGATGTCGATCACCTTCAGCAGCGGATTCGACGGCGTCTCGATCCAAACCATCCGTGGCGGGTGCTCGCCACCGAATGCAGCCGCGACGGCATCGAGGTCGCGGAGGTCGAGCGTATCGGTCTCGATCCCGTATCGGCGCCAGACCTTGTCGGCAAGGCGCCAGGTGCCGCCATACACGTCGTCGCTCATGAGCAGCCGATCGCCCGGGTCGAGCAGGTAGAGCACGTTCTGCGTTGCGGCCAGGCCGGAGGCGTACGCCAGGCCATGAGCGGCGCCCTCGAGATCGGCGATCGCCCGCTCGAGCGCGATGCGCGTCGGATTCCCGCTGCGTCCGTACTCGAAGCCGGACCGCAGCACACCCACGCCGTCCTGCTTGAAGGTGGTGCTCATCTGGATGGCGGGCACCACGGCGCCGGTGTGGGGATCGGGCGCTGCGCCGGCATGCACCGCCAGCGTCTCGAAGCGGTCAGTCATCTGGCCCGCATTCTGACACCGATGGCGCCCAGCCTCACCCGGTGGGAGATTCGGATGCGATCGGCTCCGCCGGCGTTGCATGGGGGCTCGCCTGCCACACGCGCCAGGCGTCGCGGGCCAACCAGACGGCGATGAGCAGGATGAGGAAGCCGTTCACCGGGTGGAGCGCAGCGATGGCCGGAACCGAGTCCCGCTGAAAGACGAGGATGGATTGGAGGATGAACTGGCCGGCCATGACCGCCGCTGCGATCGCCTGCCATCGGCCGAACCGTCCGACCAGGGCGGTCACGAACAGGACGACAGGCACCAGCGTCAGCAGATAGCCGACGTCCCGGTGCGTCACGAACGCCGAGGCTCCGGAAAAGATGCCCATGCCGGCCAGGAAGACCTGGTAGAGCAGGCCGATGACGAAGAGCCAGGCGACGACGAGGTGGATCGGGCGCGCGATGCGCTTGGCCATCTCGCCCTACCTCGTCCGCGGGAACCCGAGATCGACCGATGAGGTCCCTGGATCCGGCCAGCGGGCAGTGACGACCTTGCCGCGCGTGTAGAACTGGATCCCCTCCGGTCCGTACATGTGGATGTCGCCGAACAGCGAGGACTTCCAGCCACCGAAGCTGTAGTAGGCGACCGGGACCGGGATCGGAACGTTGAGGCCGACCATGCCGACATTGACGTCGAACTGGTACTGCCGGGCGGCGCCGCCGTCGCGCGTGAAGATGGCAGTGCCGTTGCCGTACTCGTTGTCGTTGACGACCTTCAGTGCGGAGGGATAGTCGGGCGTGCGCACGACCTCCAGCACGGGGCCGAAGATCTCGTTGCGATAGCACTCCATCTCGGGCGTCACGTTGTCGAGCAGGCTGACGCCCAGCCAGAACCCCTTGCCCTCCTGGTAGAGGACATGCTCGCGACCGTCGACCCGCAGTGTGGCGCCCTGCGCCGGACCGCTGTCGAGGTAGGTGGTGACCTTGTCGCGGTGCTCCTTCGTGATGAGCGGGCCCATCTCGGAGCCTTCCTCGTTGCCGGGACCGATCTTGATCTTCGGCAGCCGCTGCTCGATCGCCCCGACGAGGGGATCGGCAACATCGCCGACGGCGACGACCACGCTGATCGCCATGCAGCGCTCGCCGGCGGAGCCATAGGCGGCGGAGACGGCGGCATCGGCGGCCATCTCGATGTCGGCATCCGGAAGCACGACCATGTGGTTCTTCGCGCCACCCAGGGCCTGGACGCGCTTGCCGTTCTTCGTCCCGGTCTCGTAGATGTAGCGCGCGATCGGCGTGGAACCCACGAAGCTGACGGCCGCGATGTCAGGGTGTGCGAGGATTCGGTCGACCGCCACCTTGTCGCCGTGCACGACGTTGAACACGCCGTCCGGCAGGCCAGCCTCTTTCCAGAGCTCAGCCAGGTAGACCGATGCGGATGGATCCTTCTCAGATGGCTTCAGGATGAACGTGTTGCCGCAGGCGATGGCGTTGGCGAACATCCACATGGGCACCATGGCCGGGAAGTTGAACGGCGTGATGCCGGCCGCAACGCCGAGCGGTTGGCGAATCTGGTAGACGTCGATGCCGGTGCTGACCTGCTCACTGAAGCCGCCCTTGAGCAGGTGCGGGATGCCGGTCGCGAACTCGAGGTTCTCGAGGCCGCGGGCAACCTCGCCCAGCGCGTCGGAGCGGACCTTGCCGTGCTCGCGCGTGAGATGCGCGGCAATCTCCTCGCGGTGCTGCTCGACCAGGTTTCTCATGCGGAACAGGATCTCGGTGCGCTTGCTGATGCTGGTCGCACGCCACCCCGGATACGCCTCGGTGGCGGCCGCGACCGCCGCATCGACCTCTTCCACCGATGCGAAGTCGACCTGTCGAGCCACCTCTCCGGTGGCCGGGTTGTAGACCGGACCGTTCCTGCCACTCGTGCCCGCGACCCGGGCTCCGTCGATCCAGTGATTGACCCGATCCAGTCCGCTCGCGTCGCCGCTCGGGGCGACCGGCGGCTCTGCGACGTGCGTCATGACGCTCCTCGTGTGCGCGTTCGGTACTGAGCTGAGAGCCTCAACGATACTCCGCGCACGCCAATGCGTCAGCAGGCCTGGGTCTTCAACCCGACCCGTGGCACGACTTCTGCCGACCCGTGCGGCATGATCGAACAAGAGCGCTCCCAGCCAGACACACCGCCGATCGACGAGTCCACCTACGGGGGCAGCGCGGCCGAGACCGGCGGCCTCTACGACGACGCCGGCGCCACGACCGCCAATCGCGAGGGCGACACGATGTCCGAGGCCGAGGAGGAGGACGGCCGCCCACCCGAGGCACCCTCGGACGGCTGACCTACCAGTCATCGGCATCGCTGCCGTCGCCATCGTGCTCCCCGGGGGAAGGCGCGCCGGGCCGTGGCCCGAGGCTTCCTCCCGCGCCGTTGCGCCGTTGCCCGGGGCTCCTCCTCCCGCGCCGTCGCCCGGGGCTCCTCCTCCCGCGCCGTTGCCGGCGGAGCAACTATCGGCGATTCAGCATCCGAAACCGCTCCCCGCGCCGTCGCACGTTGCTCCCGTGGCAACCCCCGACGACGGAGCGCTTCCTCAGTCGCAGTTAGTTGCCACATTGGCAACATGTTCCGCGGCGTCATTGCCGGACGAAGCCACGTCAGTGGCGGACGAGGCTACGTCAGCGCCCGGGGATGTCCGCGCCGCGCAACACGACCTCGGCGCGGGTCGTGCGCCAGTCGTAGTCCGTGACCTGGTCCCGCGCCGCGAGCAGGCCCTGCGCGCGCAGCCAGTCGTCCGAGTACAGCTTGCCGACATAGTTGTGACCCGAATCCGGCAGCAGGACGACGAACAGGGCATCCGAATCGTCCACGTCCCGGGCAACCTGGAGCGCCGCCCAGAGTGCCGTGCCACACGACTCACCCATGAGGATTCCCTCGGCGGCCGTGGCGGCACGGGCGGTCAGCATCGAGTCGCGGTCTGTCACGCGGACGACGACGTCGCACACCCCGGTGTCGTACGTGGTGGGCCAGAAGTCCTCGCCGATGCCCTCGGTGAGGTAGGGCCCTGGAGTGTCGCCCGAGTAGACGGAGCCTTCCGGATCGGCGCCGACGATCACGACTTCGGCGTTGCGCTCCTTCAGGTAGCGACCGGCCCCGGAGACCGTCCCTCCCGTCCCGAGGGCGACCACGAGATGCGTGACCAGCCCATCGGTCGCGTCCCAGATCTCCGGGCCAGTGGTGACGTAATGGGCCTCGGGGTTTGCAGGGTTCGAGTACTGGTCGGGCTTCCACGCACCCGGCGTCTCGCGCGCCAGCCGATCCGAGACCCGGTAGTACGAGCGCTCGTCCGATGGCTCCACATCGGTCGGGCACACGACGACCTCCGCGCCGTAGGCCCGCAGGAGCGCGCGCTTCTCCTCCGACTGCTTATCGGCCATGACGAAGATGCAGCGATAACCCTTCACCGCCGCGGCCTGCGCAAGGCCGATACCCGTGTTGCCGCTCGTCGGCTCCACGATCACGCCGCCCGGCCGGAGCACGCCCGCTCGTTCGGCCGCCTCGATCATGGGCAGCGCGATCCGGTCCTTGACCGATCCGCCCGGGTTCATGTGCTCCAGCTTTGCGACGATCCGCGGTCGCACGTCCGCCGCCAGCCGATCCAACGCCACCAGCGGCGTCGTGCCGACCGAGGCGGTCACATCGGGCAGGATCCCGCCCGGTCGATCAGCCAGCGCTTGCCTCCGGGTGCGGTTGCGATGCCGTCGAGGCATCGGGCTCGCGCTCCGCGGCGGGTTTGATCATCGGCGAGCCCCAGCCGCGGCGGTGCCGGTAGAAGAGCCAGGCCCCTGCGGCAACGAAGCCGATGAGTCCCACCCACATCGCGGTGGGGACGCCGAGGATCGTCCAGTTGTTGACACGATAGGTCTCGAGGACGGTCCTCACGGCGCCGTACCACATGATGTACATCAGGGCGGCGTCGCCGGCGAAGAGGCGCGGGCCGAAGCGGCGGATGGCGAACAGGATGACCAGCATACCGATGAAGTTCAGCGCCATCTCGTACGCGAAGAGCGGTACGAAGGTCGTGGTCTCGACCGGGTAGGTCACCGCGTCCCACGGGGTGCCGCCGCGGTGCGCGGCATCGATCTGGACCCCGAACGGCAGGCAGGGCGGAAAGTCCACGCCGCACAGCGAGGTGGGCGGGCCGTACAGCTCCTGGTTGACGAAGTTTCCCAGGCGGCCGATGACCTGGCCGAGCAGCGCGGCCGGCGCGAAGACGTCGAGCCAGCGAGCCGCGTTGATCCCCTTCGACCGTGTGGAGAGCCAGATACCGGCTGCGCCACCAGCGAGGGCTCCGGGGATGCCGATGCCCCCGTTCCAGATCTGCACGATCTCGGCGGGGTTGGCGCTGTAGTAGTCCCACAGGTGGATGACGTGATAGATCCGGGCGCCGATGACGCCGGTGATCACGACCAGCAGCAGCATCGACCAGCCGTCCTCGGGGTTCTCGCCGAGCCACGTGGCAACCCGCGCCCCGAGCACTGCCGAGATGAGCACCGCGCTGGCGATGATGATCCCGTACCAATGCAGCTGGAGCGGGCCGATCTCGAATGCGATGGGGTCGATCACCCGGGGATTCTAACGCCCCACCGCCGACGGCTCAGGAGCCTCGGGCTCGGGGAAGCGGTCCAAGCGCCGCAGGATGGGGAACATTCGCGACCAGGCCACCGCCACGGCGACGGTCGCGCCGCCGCCGATGACGACGGCCGGCACGATCCCCCACCAGGCTGCAGTGACGCCGGACTCGAACTCCCCCAGCTCGTTCGAGGCTCCGATGAAAACGGAGTTCACGGCGCTCACGCGTCCGCGGATCTCGTCCGGCGTCTCGAGCTGGACCAGGAGATGGCGGATGTAGACGCTCACCATGTCGCCGGCACCCATGACGACCAGCGCGGCGAGGCTCAGCGCCAGGCTGGTGGACAGTCCGAAGACGATCGTCGCAACGCCGAACGCGGCCACGCCGCCGAACATCCACCGTCCCACGTGCCGTCGAATCGGCCGCATCGTCACGACGGCGGCGAGCAGCGCCGCGCCAACCGCAGGTGCCGCGCGCATGACCCCGAGTCCGACCGGCCCGACGTCGAGGATCTCGCCGGCGTAGATCGGGAGCAGCGCCGTCGCCCCGCCGAACAGCACCGCGAACAGGTCGAGCGAGATGGAGCCGAGCACGATCGGTCGGGAACGGACGAAGGTGACGCCCGACAGGAGGGTCGACCACGACACCGGCTCGCGCGACCGCACGTCGCGTCCGCCGCCACGCAGGCCGGAGATGAGCACCACGCCGCCCACCAGCAGCATGACGGAGAGCCCGTACGCTGCCTCCACGCCGAGCACGACCAGCGCCCCGCCCACGGCCGGACCGACAATGGTCGCGACCTGGCCGAGTGACGAGTTGAGCGCCACCGCTCGAGGAAACAGGCTGATCGGCGCAAGGTTCGGCAGGAGCGCCTGGCCGGTCGGCTGGTTGAAGGCCCGCGCGATCCCGAACAGCACCATCACGCCGAAGACCGGCGCGGTCTCGGTCACGCCGGCGATGGAGATGCCCAGCAGCACCGCGGCGCACACCGCCAGGAGCGCGTAGGTCATCAGCTGCACGCGGCGCCGATCGTATCGGTCCGCGACGTGGCCGGCGGGCAGGATGAGCACGATGAAGGGCAGGAACTGCGAGAGCGCCACGAGCCCGAGGTCGAGCGGGTCGCCGCTGACGCTGAACACCTGCCAGCCGACCGCGACCGTCTGGACCTGGGTGGCAAGGCCCACCATGAACCGTGCCGACAGGTATCGGCGCAGGTCCGGATGGCGCAGGACGATGAGCCGGCCGTCCGCCGGATTGCTCGACATCTGAGGCCAGAGGGTACCGGGCGACCGACATTGCCGCCGTGCGGCGCTGGACCGCGTGCGGCACGCTATGGCCAACGAGCCCGGCGAACGCTTAGGGTTCGGGCACGCACCGCAGGATGGACCGATGACCGAGACGGGTCCCGAGCAATCCCGGACCAGGCTGCCGCTCTCGCAGCTCGTCACACTGTCGATCTACTGGTTCGGCATCCAGACGATCTGGGGCGGCCTCAACATCACGATCATCCCCGGCCGGCTCGACGACCTGAGCCGCGACACCCAGGGAACCCTGCTCGCGATCATCATGCTGGCCGGTGCGATCGCGCCGATCATCATCCAACCCACCGTTGGCGTGATCAGCGATTACACGGTGACCCGCTGGGGCCGCCGGAAGCCGTACATCGTGGTCGGGACCCTGCTCGACGTCGTCTTCCTTGCGGGACTCGCCTTCAACAACGACTTCGTGGCGATGGTCGCCTTCTACTTCCTCCTCCAGGTTAGCTCCAACTTCGCGCAGGGACCGTTCCAGGGATACGTCCCGGATCTCGTCCCCGCGAAGCAGGTCGGCACGGCCAGCGGTTTGATGGGGCTGATGCTCACCCTGGGCACGATCGCCGGCGTCGGGATTGCCACGCTCGGCGGCATCACCGACAACGTCGCGCTCGCGACCCTTGCCCTCGGGGTCGTCGAGGTGGCCACCATGGTGGTGCTGATCGCCACGGTCGACGAGGGCCGCGCAGGACCGAAACGGACGCGTCCGTGGCGCGAGGTCGCACTGTCAGCGTGGGGCCGCGACATCCTCCAGCAGCGCGACGTGCTCTGGCTGCTGCTCGTGCGGCTCCTCTTCCTCGGGGCCTACAACGCGACCCTGATCGCCATCGGCTACTTCCGGCGTTCGCACGGGTTGAGCGACGATGACGCGGACGCCACGGTCTTCCTGGCAACGGCCATCGTTGGGGTCTCGACCGCGGTCGCGGCCATTCCGGGCGGCCGGCTGTCCGATCGATTCGGTCGGCGACCCGTGATCTGGGCCGCGGCGCTGATCGCCGGGATGGGCCTGCTGGGCGTCGCGGTCGCACCGACTCCCGAGCTCGCCATCGCCTCCTGGGTCCCGTTCGGGATCGGGATGGGAACCTTCCTGTCGGCGGATTGGGCACTCATGGCCGACGTCATCCCCAAGCACACGGCCGGCAGGTACATGGGGATCCTGAACGCCGGCACCGCCATGGCCGGCCCGGTCTTCATCGTGGTCGCCGGGCCGGTCCAGGACCTGGTGGCTGCCGGCTTCGGCGATGCAGCCGGCCCGCGGGTCGCGATGGGGGTCGCCGCCGGGTTCATCGCGCTGTCGGCGTTGGCGCTCAGCCGCGTCGATCCGCGCCGCCGAGAGGACGAGGACGACATCGCGACGCGAGCGTCGACGGTGGCAGCATGAGCACCGCGACGGACCGGGCGCGGCGCACGGGGCCGCGTGAGCTGAGCGTGGCCGTCACGCCGCGCTATCGGCTCATGTGGGGCCTGAACCGCGTGGTCATGGGCACGCTGTTCGACATGCGCGTCAGCGGGGTGGACCGCTGGCCGCGGCCGCCCTTCCAGATCGTGGCCAACCACCACAACGGATTCGATCCGTTACTCGTGCTCTCGGTCGTGCCGGTCGAGCCGCGCATCACGTGGTTCGGGCCGAAGGAGGCCGACTTCAGCCGCGGTTTCAAGAACCGCGTGATGGCCTTCTTCGGCGGCGTCATCCCGTACAACCCGCAGAAGACGACGCTCACATCCGCCGTCCGGGCTGTTCGCCGAGTCTTCGCGGCCGATGGGGTGCTCGGCATCTTCGCGGAGGGACGCATCGGCTTCCGAGAGACCGACCTGCTGGACTTCGAGGACGGCGCGGCGGCCTTCGCCATCTCCGCCGGCGTCCCCGTGGTCCCGTGTGCGGTGGTCGGCAGCACGAACCTCTGGTTCCGCCGGCGGATCGAGATCCGCTTCGGACCGCCCATTCCGACCGACGCCGTCCGCGGCCACGGGGCTCGAGACGCGCTCGAGGCCCGCATCCGGGAGGGCGTCGCCGCGCTCCTGCCCGACCGCGAGCCGCGGCTGCCGCGACGCCGGCCGCTCGCGTTCCTGACCGATCTGCTCAACGGGGCCGACGACATCGCTCGCCGCGGCGGTGAGCGCTAGCATCGGTCCGACATGCTCCCCCTGATCTGGACGTTGTTCGTCGTGCTCGCCGTCGCGGGATTCCTGATGATCGCCGCCTACTGGCTGGATGTGCAGGAGCGACCGGACCTGACCACGCGAGCGCGGATCGGCTGGTCGGCGGCGGTCCTGCTCTTTCCGATCTCGATCCCGGCCTATGCCTTTGCCGGTGGTCCGGGATGGCCGCCCTTCCTGCGGATCACGAGCCTCGTGCCGATGCTGGCGGTCGCGCTCTTCGCCGGCTTCGTGTTCGGGGCGTTTAGCTAGGACGCTCGCGGCGGAAGGCCACGAATGACACCGCCGCGACGAGGCCGATGACGCCGAGCAGCGCCAGGGCGGTCACCGGGATCTCAGCCTCCTGCGCTGCCGCCAGGCTGTCGTCGGGCGCCGTGATTGGCAGGGGCGCCTCCGCACCGACCTCGAGCGCCACGTTGCCGGAGCACAGCCCGGTGGTGTGCATGGCGCCATCCCACGTGGTGAACACCAGCCAGCGCTCACCCGTCCCGAAGCTCATGCCGCACGACGCTCCGTCGCCGCCGGCAAGCACGTCGATTCCGGCCCCGACCTCGCCCTTGGCAACGCCGTCGACGTCGAAGGTGTAGATGGATTGGCCGAACGGCATCGGCATCGGAACGGTCGCCGCGATGGCGCCACCTCGACGAGTGTCGACGCCCACCGGCGACTCGTTGACCACCGTACCGGCGAAGACGGCATCGGCGAACTCCGCGGCCTGCTCCGGCGTGGACATCGCGCAGCTGCATGCTGCCACCTGGGCCACGGGCAGGCTGGCCAGGCCGATTGCGAAGATGACCGCGAAGACGAGCCTCATCGTGCCGTTGGGACGCTCGGAACGCCGCATCGGTTGCATCGGTCTACCATGGCTCCATGACGAGCCAGACCGATACCACCGCGTCCACAGATGAAGTGCATGCCGCCGTGGCCTATCTCCGCGAGCACGACGCAGCGCACCTCGCGCAGCTGGACGAGTTCCTGCACATCGAGAGCGTCTCCGCCGATCCCGGACGCACGGACGAGGTCCGGCGCGCCGCGCGGTGGATCGCCGACGAGCTCACGCGGCTCGGCGTCGAGCGTGCCACGCTCCACGAGACCAGCGCGCACCCGATCGTCACCGCCGAGTGGATGAAGGCCGGCGATGACGCGCCGACCGTGCTCGTGTACTGCCACTACGACGTCCAGCCGACGGATCCCCTGGACGAGTGGATCCGTCCGCCGTTCGAGCCGCGGCACGAGAACGAGCGCGTCTACGCCCGCGGCGCCGGCGACGACAAGGGCCAGCTCTTCATGCATCTCAAGGCGGTCGAGGCCTGGATGGAAACCACCGGGCGCCTGCCGGTGAACCTGCGCTTCTTCTTCGAGGGAGACGAGGAGGTAGGCTCCGAACCCGTCGAGGCGTTCATCGCCGAACACGCCGACCTGCTGACGGCCGACGTGTGCGTCGTATCGGACGGAGACACGTTCGACGACGACGGCACGCCCGCCATCGGCTACGGACTGCGCGGGATCGCCTACTGGGAGGTCCGCGTCCACGGACCACGCCAGGACGTCCACTCCGGCCAGTACGGCGGCGGCGTCGACAATCCGGCCAACGTGCTCGTCCGCATGCTGGCTTCCATGACCGATGCCGACGGCCGGGTCGCGCTGCCCGGCTTCTACGACCGAGTACGCGATCTGACCGACGAGGAGCACGCGGCCTACGCCGTCCTTCCCTTCGACGAGCGCGCATGGGCCGATGAGTCCGGCGTTCCGGCACCGATGGACGGCGAGCGCGGGCACTCGCTGCTCGAGCGGCTCTCCGCCCGGCCCACCTTCGACGTCAACGGCATCTGGGGCGGCTACCAGGGCGAAGGCGCCAAGACGATCATCCCGGCCTGGGCAGCCGCGAAGATCTCGACGCGGCTCGTCCCGGATCAGGACCACCGCGAGATCGAGGCGCTGATGGTGGAGCATCTCACCTCGATCGCGCCGCCGTCGGTGCGCGTGGAGGTCAGGATCATCCACGGTGGAGCGCCGGCCATCACGCCGCTCGACCATCCGGGCATCGGGCCCGCGGCCCGCGCGCTCGAGGCCGGATTCGGCAAGGCACCACTCTTCCAGCGCTCCGGTGGCTCCGTCCCGGTCGTCGCGGCGCTCGATGCGCATCTCGGGTTGAAGACCCTGATGGTCGGATTCGCCAATCCCACCGGGAACTTCCATGCGCCGAACGAGTGGATGAGCCTGCGCAACCTTCGCGACGGCATGGCCTCGCTCGTTCACCTGTGGGGCGAGATCGGGCAGATGAAGGCGACCGACCTGCGCACGGAGTAGCTCGGCCGCGTGGGGTACCGCGCGAAGCGGTGGTGACGCGGGTACCCGGTTGACGAGCGCAGCGCCCCGGGGCTACCGTACGCCGCGACATAGATTTCAGAGGTTTTCAACCGCGTGCCCGCCCAACCGCCTGCCAAGGACCCCGATGATCCCTGGCTGCCGCTGGGTGCCGCCTCGAGGCTGGTGGGCGTGGGTCCCGATACGCTGCGTCGATGGGCCGATACCGGCAAGGTCCAGAGCTACCAGACGCCGGGCGGGCATCGGCGATTTCTGCGCTCCAGCCTGGAAGCCATGATCAACGCCCCGCGGCGGCATCGATACGGCATGGAGCGGCTGCCGGACTCCACGCGGACGATGGCGGGCGAGCTTCATCGGCGCATGCAGCGCACCGGATACGCCACGCAGCCCTGGCAGGCGCGCCTGTCGGCCGAGCAGCGCGACGAGTTCCGCCGATGGGGCCAGCGGACGTTCCAGCTGGTCATCGAGTACGTCGCCGCATCGAAGAAGGCCGAGCGCCAGATCCTGCTCGACGAGGCCGAGAAGATGGGTGGCCTGTACGGTGGCGAGGCATCGCGGGCCGGCCTGACGCTGGCCGAGACGGTGGAGGCGTTCCTCTTCTTCCGCTCCCCGGTGCTCGACGCGATCACCGGCCACCTGCGGCGCCGGTCCGCCGACGTCACCGACCTCACCGCCGCCTTCCACGAGGCGAACGCCGCCATCGACCAGGTGCTCGTGGCCCTGGTGAGCTCCCACCGGGAAGGTCGCTGATCTACTCGACGACGTAGAGCTCGGTGGAGGTCGTGTTCAGACGCTCGCCGCCGACATCGGTGCAGACGACGATGTCCTCGATCCGGGCTCCCCAACGCCCCTGGAGATAGATCCCCGGCTCCACGCTGAAGGCGTGGCCCTCGCGGAGCAGCTCCGGATTCGAGGCGACGATGTACGGATCCTCGTGGGTCGCCATGCCGATGCCGTGGCCGGTCCGATGGATGAACGCATCGCCGTAGCCGGCCTCGTCGATGATCCGGCGCGCGGTCGCGTCGACTTCGCTGCACGCCACTCCTGGTTGAACCGCCTCGCAGGCGGCGGCCTGGGCCTCGCGAAGGACCGCGTGCAGCGCCGCGAACTCCGGCGCCGGCTCGCCGACGAACGCGGTGCGGCTCGTGTCGCTGCTATAGCCGGCGCGCGTTCCGCCGATGTCGAGAACGACGGCGTCGCCCACCTCGATCACCCGATCGCCGGCCACGTGATGCGGGCTGGCAGCGTTCGGGCCGGACGCAACGATCGCGAAGCCTGCCTCGTCGTGTCCTGCTCCCAGCAGCAGCTCACGGATGTGCCTGCTGACCTCCGACTCCGTCTGCCCTGACAGGCGCTCTCCGACGATCGCGCTCATCGCCTCGTCGGCTCCGACCGCCGCAGCGCGCAGGCGCTCGATCTCCTCCGAGCTCTTGATGCGCCGCAAAGCGCTCATGGTCGGTCCGGCCTCGACCAGCTCCGTCGGATCGAGCGCCGCGCGCAGGCGGAGGGCGAAGCGTGCCCACATCTGGTCCTGCACAGCCACCCGGCGGGCACCCGCCACGATCGCCTGGACCAGTCGGACCGGGTCATCGGTCTCGTCCCACGCCACGAGCGTGATCTCATCCGCGAGCTCACCCAGCTCGTGTCGGGCGAGCGGCTCCTCGAGACGCGGCAACACCAGCGCCACCTCACCATCGGCTGGAACGATCAGGCAGGTCAGCCGCTCGAGCGCCGGCGCCGCATACCCGAGGAGGTATGCGTAGTCGTGCGACGGTGTGACCAGGAGCGCGTCGACGCTGCGTTCGGACGCCGCACGGGCAGCTTGTGCGAGGCGTTCGCGGTGGACGGAGGGCGCGAATCCGGTGGCAGGGGTCATGCTCGAAGCCTAACCGATGAGCCCATTGCCAGCTGCCAGCGAATCGCCCAGGCTGCCGTGGGACGTGCCACACTGTCATACGCCGTCATACGAGTCCGGGAGGCCGATGCGCAAGGCTGAACTGCCGCACGTCGAACGCCGCGACCACCACCGCGCGCGCCTCAGCGCTGCCGGCCTGGCCGCCGTGCTCACGCTCGGCACGGCTTCGTACCCGGCCGACACGTCGGCGGCGGATCCGCGACAGGCAGCGATCGAGCAGGTCGCCGTCGAGCATGGCGTCGCGCCATCCGACCTGGAGGTCGTCAACGAGCGACAGGCGACCAGTGGCGGAGAGACACTCAGCGCGGTGAAGCTGTTCGACCGCCACAGCGGTGAGATCCACTCCGTGTACCGCGATGTGCGCGGCGTGATCGGCGACGGCACGGTTCTGCAGGCGGTTACTGACAGGGGCGCGGTCGACCTGACGGTGCTCGAGCGCAAGGCCGATGAGCCGCTGCTCGCGGCGGTCGCCGAGCTGCCCACCGAGGGCACGTTGCGGGTTGCCATCTGGACCGACGTCGACACGGGCATCGCAGCGGAGGCGGTCCGCGCCGTCCATCCGGAGGTCACATGGCTGGCGGGACGGCCCGTGACGGATGACCTCGCGCAGCTGCGGTCGCTCCGCGGCGAGCTGTGGGAGGCACGTCGCGTCGTGCTCATGGCGGCGGCCGATCGCCTCCGAACGCGGGTCGAGGCCCAGGGGGGAACGGTCGCGTATGCGAGCACCTCGTCTCCACTCGTCTTCGCTGACATGCCGGCGACCGGCGTGGAGGCGCTCGCATCCCTCCCGGAGGTGACGAGCATGGGCCTCGAGGGGACCTGGGAGACCCAGATGTCGAGCGCCGGTCGTGCCGTCGGCGCGAACTGGACGAGCGGGAGCGGCGACCAGGGCAATGGCGTCCGAGTGGGGGTGGTGGAGTACCAGAACGTTCGCAATACCGGCGACATGGCAGGGCAGGTGGCACGCTCATACAGCACCACCGGCTCGCTGTCGTATGGCAGCGGTGGCGGCGATCATCCGACCTGGGTCGCCGGCGCCGTGGCGAGCAGGAGCGGCACCTATGCCGGCGTGGCACCGGGTGCGGACATTGTCAGCGCGTCGACGGGTGGGTACCGACCCAGCCTCGCCACGGACCGAGCGATCATCGCCGCGGCGGATTGGGCGATCTCGCCCTCGGGCGGCGACGCGGACATCCTGAACGCCAGCATCGGCCAGGACACCGCGACCGGAGCGGAGGAAGCACGCCGGTACTTCGACTCGATCGCCTGGGAGGATGGCCGCCTCGTCGTGGCCGCATCAGGAAACTACGTCACCTTCGGCAACTGGGACGTCGTGTCGCCCGGGACCGGATACAACGTGCTCACCGTGGGCGGCATCAATGATCGCGGCACTGCCGGCACCTCCGATGACCGGCTCTGGTACGTGCCGGGCTCGAATGGTGCGGCCTACCGTGACCGGACCGATGCCTCCTGGAACGTGCACGGCGACTACAACAAGCCGAACGTGTCGGCACCATCGGTCAGCGTCAGGACGGCGAACGGCATCATCGGCGATGGCACGAGCGTCGCCTCGCCGATCGTGGCCGGGGTTGCCGCCCAGCTGGTGGCCCGTGCGCCGGCACTCGCCGCCTGGCCAGAGGCGACGCGCGCGCTGGTCATGGCCGGCGCCTTCCGCCGCAGCCCGATGCCGAACGGCGGAGTCGATACCGACCACGAGGGCGTCGGCACCGTGTCGGCGACCTGGTCGAACCGGGCGCTGGTCAATGGCAACGGCACGTACGGTGGGTACGTCTTCGGCGCAATGACACGTGGGCAGACGGTCGTTCGCGAAATCCCGGTGGTGGCCGGTCAGCGGGTCCGTGCCGCGCTCGCATGGAGCAGCCACACCTCCGGTTCGAACACCACCAAGGCCGATGCGCTGATGGCGGACCTCGACCTGCGCATCATCGCGCCGAATGGGGCCGTGACCGGGTCGTACTCGTGGGACAACCCGTACGAGGTCGCGGAGATCACCGCGGCGACGACCGGTACCCTGCGGATCGAGATCCGGCACGACCGCTTCGATGCCGCAGAAGAGCCGTACGGCCTCGCCTGGACGGTGCGCGGTCCATTCTTCGACGCCGATGACTCTCCGTTCCGCGCCGACATCCTGTGGGCTGCCCGCGAGGAGATCACGGCCGGCTGCGCCACGAATCGCTACTGCCCGGGCGCGGCGGTGACGCGCGAGCAGATGGCCTCGTTCCTCCGTCGCGCGGGCAACGTGCCCTCGTCATCGATCGATCGGTTCACCGATGACGATGCGTCGATGCACGAGGCGGACATCAACGCGATCGCCGCCGTCGGGATCACCGGTGGCTGCGCCACGTCACGCTATTGCCCGCGCAGCCCGGTGACCCGCGAACAGATGGCGTCCTTCCTGGTGCGGGCGCTGGACCTGCCGGCCGGCAGCCGAGACTACTTCACCGATGACGAGGGCAGCCAGCACGAGGCCGCCATCAATGCCCTTGCCGCGGCCGGAATCACCGGTGGCTGCGCCACCGGGCGCTACTGCCCGGGCGCCACGGTCACGCGCGGCCAGATGGCGGCTTTCCTCCATCGTGGTTTCGGTCCGTGATCCGCGGCGCGCCGGCGCCGTCCTGGTCGTCGTCGGTCTGCTGAGCGCCTGCACGACCGACACGCCGCCGTCCGCCGCGCCGCGCGGCTCGACGGCCTCCCCCACGATGGCGGCACCACCGCAATCCTCATCCCCGTCACTGTCACCGCAGTCTTCGTCGACCGTGAATCTGCCGGATGGCCTCGCCGTGCCGGAGCCCGAGCGAGCATTCGACCCCGCGACCCTGCTAGATGCCATGCGCACCTCACGGCGCCCCGGCGGCGTGCCCGATCGGCTCGAGACGGATGCCATCGCATCCGCCCTATCTGACGCGATCCGGGTCTACGGCGGACAACCGTGGACCACGATGGCGATTGGAGGGTCCTGCGGTTCACAGATATGCACGCTGGAGGTCGCCGGCACCCGCTCGGGCAACCTCGGCGAGGATCTGTGGGTCTTCGACGTCACGCCTGCGAGTGGGGCGGTTCAGCTGGTCAGCGCTGACCTGCGGTCGCTGCCACCCGACGTCTCGATCCAGCTCGACGAATTGGCCCGCGCCATGCTCCCGGCGACCAACTTCGAAGGCCTGAACCTCACGAATGTCCGGTGGCTTCCGCCGCCGGACGACGCGCAGTTCGTCCTGAGCTATCGGTCCGGCGAGGAGGAGGTGAGCACATGTGGGTTGGACATCACTCTCGATGCCGTCGCGCCGGGCATCGTGTCCAGGCTATTCCTCGACTGCTAGGTCACTCGATCCGCAGCGCCACCTCGGTGCTCGCACCGTCGCGAATGCGCCAGGCTCGAAGCGACCCGGCCGGGCTCGCGTCGGGATCGGCGAGGGTGGCCAACAGGTAAAAGGCATCGGGATACTGCGCCGTGCGAAGGTCGGTGGCTGACGGCACCGCGGGCGATCGCGTGTGGGAGTGGAAGATGGCGACCAGGTCCTCGCCCACATCCTCGATGCCGAAGACGATACGGACCAGGTCGTCGGGATGCACGTTGTAGCGCAGCGGGCTGGCCTCCACGTTTCGAGCCGGATGGAAGGCGGTGGCTCGGCCCGCGCCGAGGTCTCCGGCGAGCAGGCCACATGCCTCGTTCGGAAGCTCCGTGCGGGCGTGGGCGATGAGCTCATCCGCGAGGGCCGCGGCGATCGATAGCCCGTCCTTCACCACAGGAGCGATCCCTCGAGCTCGTCCTCCAGCTCGTCCAGGTCCCGGCTCCACAGGTCAGCGGAGAGGTACTTCCATCCGCCGTCCGCCAGCAGCACGACCACCGACCCAGTCGCGATGTCACGGGCGACGCGCACGGCCACCGCGATGGCCGCCCCACACGAGAGTCCGGCGAAGATGCCTTCCTCGCGCAGCAGCCGGCGCAGACCGATCACCGCGTCGCGATTGGTGACCAGGAATTTATCGTCCAGGACCGACTCGTCGAGCACCGGGGGGACGAACCCCTCATCGAGCGAGCGCAGCCCCTGCACCCCCTCGCCGGGCAGCGGCTCGGCGGCCACGATGCGCACCCCGGGTCGCTCGCGCTTCAGGTGGCGACCCACGCCGGTGAGCGTCCCGCCCGTTCCGAGTCCGGCAACGAACACGTCCACGTCCGGGACCTGGTCCAGGATCTCGGGCCCGGTGGTCTCCTCGTGCGACCGGGGGTTGGCCTCGTTCCCGTACTGGTACGGCATGAAGAGGCTGGCGTCACCAGCGGCCAGCGACTGCGCCAGCCGGATGGCGCCGTTGGTGCCCTCGGCGCCGGGGGAAGGGATGATCTCGGCGCCGAAGAGGCGCAGGACCTGCTCGCGCTCTGGCGTGGTGTTGTCGGGCATCACGATCCGCACCGGGTGGCCCAGGTGAGACCCGATCATCGCCTGGCTGATGCCGGTGTTGCCGCTCGACGGCTCGAGGATCGTCTGTCCCGCCCGCAGCGAGCCATCGGCGAGCGCGGCCTCGATCATGGCCCGCGCCACGCGGTCCTTGACGCTGCCGGTCGGGTTGTTGCCCTCCAGCTTGGCGTAGAGGCGCACGCCGTCGTGCGGCGCGAGGCGCCGCAGCTCGACCATCGGGGTGTTGCCGATGGCGGCGATGAGATCAGGCGCGGCGCCGACCGTGGCCGGCATCGGTCTAGCCAGACCCTCCGGCCATGGCGGGCAGGAGGATGATCGTGTCGTCGCCGCTGACCGCCGTCTCGAGTCCATCGCGATAGCGCACGTCGCGATCGTTGACGTACACGTTGATGTAGCGGCTCAGCTCGCCGTTCTCGGTGACCCGGTCTCGCAGGGCCGGGTGCTTGCCGAACAGGTCGTCGAGCGCCTCCGAGACGGTGCTGCCGGTCACGTCGACGGTGCGGCTGCCACCGGTGTTCTCGCGGAGGACGGGAGGGATGCGGATGATGCTCATGCGTTGTCAGTCCGAGAAGTCATGCGCGTGAGCCGGCCGCTGCGAGCGGCTCGGTGCGCGCGATGCCCTCGCCGCAGGCGGGGCAGGCCGGGTCACGCCAGATTCGGACCTCGTCGAAGCTGGTGCCCATGGCATCGAACATGAGGAGCCGGCCGGAGAGCGTCTCCCCCACCCCCAGGACGAGCTTGAAGACCTCGTTCGACTGGAGCATGCCGATGACCCCGGGCAGGACTCCGAGCACGCCGGCAACGCTGCAGGCAGGCGCCAGCTCGTCCGGCGGTTGGGTCGGGTACATGCATCGATAGCACGGCCCCTCGAACGGCACGAAGGTCGTGATCTGCCCGTCCCAGCGATAGATCGAGCCATGGACGACGGGCTTGCGCAGCTTCACGGCTGCATCGTTGAGCACGTAGCGCGTGTCGAAGTTGTCGGTGCCATCGACGATGACGTCGTAGTCGGCAATGAGCCGTTCCACGTTCTCGGCATTCAGGCGCTCCGCATGCTTGACCACCACCGTCTCGGGATTGAGCCCGTGGATGCTGAGCTCGCCCGAGTCGACCTTGCGCATCCCGAGCCGATCCGCACCGTGCAGGACCTGGCGCTGGAGGTTCGACTCCTCGACCAGGTCATCGTCGACCAGGCCGATGGTCCCCACTCCCGAGGCCGACAGGTAGAGCGCCGACGGGGAGCCGAGCGCCCCGGCGCCGATGAGCAGCACCTTGGCGTCGAGCAGCCTGCGCTGCCCCTCGGGGCCGATCTCGGGGATCAGGGTCTGGCGCGCGTATCGACGCTGCTGCGCCGGCGTCAGGAGCTGCCGCGGCTCCTCCCACTGGCCACCCTGCTCCTTCCAGTGGCCGATGGGCGCCTTCATGTTCACGACGTTGGTGTAGCCCATCTCCGTGAGCCATCCGGCTGCACGCGCGGAGCGCGCACCCGTGGCGCAATGCAGCAGCAGCGGAGCGTCCCTGTCGGGCTCGATATCGCCGATGCGCTGCGGCACGTCGCGGAATGGCACGAGGGTCGCATCCACGACGTGGCCCGCGTCCCATTCGCCCTGCTCCCGGACGTCGATCACGCGATAGCCATCGCGCGCCAGGGCCACCGCCTCGGCGGCGGCCACCTCGCGGAATGTCATGGTGCTGAGCCTCCTGCGAGCACGTCGGCCTCGTCCGGCCAGCGGGCCTCTGCGCCGATGACGGCGCCCTGGAGCACCTTGTAGCTGAGCAGCGCGCACTTCAGTCGGGCCGGGCCGATCGGCACGCCCAGGTTCTCGATGACCTCTCTCGGATCGATGCCGCGCAGCTCGTCCAGGCTCTTGCCACGCAGCTCATCGGTCAGGATCGAGGCCGAAGCCTGGCTGATGGCACAGCCACGCCCGTCGAAGGCGACGTCGGCGACGCGATCCTTCGCCTCGTCGAGCAGCAGGGTCATCGACATCTCGTCGCCGCAGGTCGGGTTCGAATCGGCGAAGTGCAGGTCATGCGGATCGAGCACGCCCTTGTTATGGGGCTCGCGATAGTGCTCGAGGATGAAATCCCGGTAGAGGTTGTCCATCGATATCTCATGCAGTTCCGAAGAGGCGCTGGGTGGCGTGGATGGCATCGGCGAGGCGCTCGATGTCGTCGACGTCGTTGTACACGTAGAAGCTGGCGCGGGTGGTGGCCGGCAGATCGTAGCGGGACATGACCGGCTGGGCGCAGTGGTGACCCGCCCGCACGGCGACGCCATGGCCGTCGAAGACGGTGGCCACATCGTGCGGGTGGACGCCATCGATGACGAAGCTGATGACGGCCGCGTGCTCATCCGGTGACGCGGGGCCGAGGAGCCGCACCCCGTCGAGCTCCCCGAGCCTGTCCCAGGCGCGCTCGAACAGGAATCGCTCGTGGGCGCGGACGTTGTCCATGCCCAGCCCCTCGAGGTAGGCGATGGCCGCCGTCAGTCCGGCGGCCTCCGCAATGGCCGGCGTGCCGGCCTCGAACTTGAGCGGCACCTCCGCCCAGGTCGTGCCGGCCAGGGTCACCTTGCTGATCATGCTGCCGCCGGTCATGAAGGGTGGCATCGCCTCGAGCAGCTCCCGGCGGCCCCAGAGTGCGCCGATGCCCGATGGCCCGAGCATCTTGTGGCCCGACAGCGCCAGGAAGTCGACGCCAAGCTCCACGACCGAGACGGGCATGTGCGGAACGCTCTGCGCGGCGTCCAGGATCACGAGGGCGCCGGCTTCGTGCGCCATGCGGCTGACCTCGGCAACCGGGTTGATCGTTCCCAGAGCGTTGCTGACGTGGCCGATGGCGACCAGCTTCGGTCCCCTGGCCAGCCGCCGGCCGAGATCCTCGAGGTCGAGCCTGCCGTCATCGGTGATGGCGACGTACTCGAGCGTCGCACCGGTATCGGCAGCGAGCTGCTGCCATGGCACCAGGTTGGCGTGGTGCTCCATCTCGGTCGACAGGACCAGGTCTCCGGCCGCGACGTTCGTGCGCCCCCAGCTGTACGCGACAAGGTTGATGGCCTCGGTCGCATTGCGGACGAAGACGACTTCGCGCTCGCTCGGTGCATCGATGAAGCGCGCCAGCGCCGCGCGGGCGCCCTCGAAACGCGCCGTCGCGTCCTCCGAGAGCTCGTAGATGCCGCGGTGCACATTTGCGTAGTGGTGCCCGTACGCGTCCGACAGCGCCTCGATGACGGCGCGCGGCTTCGGCGCGGAGGCCGCCGAGTCAAGGAAGGTCAGCGGATTCCCGGACCGATGCGGACGATCGAACACCGGGAAGTCGGCGCGCAGCACGGAGCCGTCGAAGACGCCGGGTCGGAGCTGCTTGATCGCCATCGGTCCCTTCGGTCCTAGTGCTGGGCGACCGGCTCGGGAGCCGATGCCTCGTCTCCCACGCCGGCCGGCAGGCCGACCTGGTCGCGGACCCAGTCGTAGCCGTTCGCCTCGAGCTGATGGCTCAGCTCCTCGCCACCGGACATCACGACGCGACCGTCGAGCAGGACGTGGACGAACTGAGGGGTCACGTAGTTCAGCATGCGCTGGTAGTGGGTGATCATGAGGACGCCCATCTCCGGCGACAGCGTCGCGTTGATCCCCTCCGCGACGTTCTTGAGCGCGTCGATGTCGAGGCCCGAGTCGGTCTCGTCCAGGATGGCCATGGCCGGGCTGAGGACCGCCATCTGAAGCATCTCGAGGCGCTTCTTCTCACCGCCGGAGAAGCCCTCGTTCACGTACCGGGTCGCGAATGCGGGATCCATGTGGAGGAGCGCCAGCTTCTCCTCCATCAGCTTGCGGAACTTCGCGAGGGGGATGCCGGTGTACTTGATCGACGTTTCGCCGCTCTCGTCGGCCGGCTTCGGATGGTGCACGGCGTTGTAGATGTTGCGCAGGAAGCTGGCCACGGTCACGCCGGGTATGGCGCTCGGGTACTGGAAGGCCAGGAAGAGGCCCATCCGCGCGCGCTTGTCCGGCGACATGCCCAGCGGCGACGGCCCGTCGAGCAGGCTCTGGCCGCGCCAGGTGATGGTCCCGGCGTCGACCACGTATTCGGGATGGCCCATGAGCGCATAGGCGAGGCTGGTCTTGCCCGAGCCGTTTGGTCCCATCAGGGCATGGACCTCGCCCTGGCGCACCGTCAGGTCGAGCCCCTTGAGAATCTTCTTCTCCCCGATGCTCACCTCGAGACCGGAGATGACGAGTTCGTCGGTCATGAATTCCTTGCTTCCTGCGTGGTCATGGCTGAGTGCTGTGCTGCGCGCCTGCGGCGAACCGCAGGCGGATAGGGCGGGCCTCCGGCCGTGGCGATCACCTCGGCCAGGTTCGTTGCCCCGAGTGTCGAGGAGAGTGACTCGTACACGCGCTGGAAGATCTCGTGCACGCTGCATGGCTGCGGCCGGTCGCAGTGCTCGAGATCATCGGCGCCGGCGCACGGCATCTCGAGCAGCGGGCCCTCGAGCGCACGGACCGCCTCGGTCATGGCGATCTCGTCCGCCGGTCGAGCGAGGCGGTAGCCGCCCGCCTGCCCGCGCGTGGCGCTCACGATGCCGGCACGGCGAAGGTCACCGACGAGCTGCTCCAGGTAGGCATGCGGCAGCTTCTCGCGCTTCGCGATCTCGGTCAGCGACAGGCAGGTGTCCTCGGGATCGAGGCGCGCCAGCGTGACGAGGACCCGGATGCCGTACTCGGTCCGCGTGCTGATCTTCATCGGTTCACAGCCTCACCCGGACCTCGTCGCCATCGACGATCGTCTCGTAGGCGTTGACGGCCCGAACCGGCGGAAGGGCCAGGACGCGGCCACTGAACAGGTCGAAGCGGCCGCCGTGACGCGGGCACTCGACGCCGTTGTCATCCAGCTCGCCCTCCCCCAGGGTCCCGCCGTCGTGGGTGCAGACGTTGTCGATGGCACCCCATTCGCCGTCCTCGGTCAGGCCGATGCAGAGCGAGCGGCCGTCCACCTCCACCACGCGGACGTTGCCCGGCTCGACGTCGCCAGCCCGCGCGACGGTCACGAAACCGCCGACCGGCTGCTCGAGGGCGGTCATGCGAGCACCTCGGTCGTACCGATGCGCCGCGCCAGGGCGTCGAGGATGCGCTCGCGAATCGTCTCGTCCTCGATCTTCGCCACCACCTGCTCGAAGAAGCCGCGTACGATCATGCGCTGCGCAGCGTCCGCGTCCAGACCCCGGCTCTGGGCGTAGAAGAGGGTCGTCGGATCGATGGCCCCCGCCGTGGCACCGTGGCCGCAGCGCAGGATGTCGTTGGCCTCGATCTCGAGCACCGGGATCGGCTCGGCGCCGGCCTGCGGGCTCAGCAGCAGGTTGCGGCACTCCTGGTAGCTGCTCGTCTGCTTCGTGCCGTGGCGCACGTTGGTGACGCCGTAGAAGGAGGCGTGGGCCCGATCGTAGAGCGCGGAGAGGTAGAGCAGGTCGCTGGTGGTGTGATCGGCGGCCAGGTCCTGGACGGTATTGATGTCGATCTGCTGATCGTCGCCGGCGGCCAGCAGGCCGAGCACCTTCGACGTCCCTCCCTTGCCGGTCATCAGGACGTCCAGCCCCAGCTTCGTCACCTTCGAGCCCACCTCGGCGTTGAGCGTCGTGACGACGGCGTCCTGCCCACACACGACGCGCTCGGCGCCGATCCGCCACGCGCCATCGCCCAGCTGCTGCAGGCTGGCGTAGCGGACGCGGGCAGCCTGCCCCGCATGCACGTCGGCGATGCCGCCGAACCATGCGGAGGCGCCGTCGGGTGAGACGACCTCCTCGAGCAGTGTCACGCTGCTGCCCTCTTCCGCCACCACGAGAGAGACTGGGTAGAAGCTGACATCGCCGCGGGCCAGGACCTGACGCGCCACCAGCGTTCCGTCGACGGTCACGCCGCGTGGGACGTGGCAGAACAGACCTCCCGTCCAGGCCGCGTGCGCCAGTGCCCAGAAGTGCGCGTGTGAGCTGGGCCCGTCCGCCTGGCCAAGGGAGCGTTGCACGAGCTCGGGATGTTCACGGACGGCCGTCTGGAGATCGGTCAGGATGACCCCGGCCTCGGCCGCGCCGGGCGGAAGATGGGTCTCGAGGGCCGGCGCGTCGAGCAGCAGCTCGGCGCCGCGTGGCAGGCCCTCGAGTGACGTTCGCCGCCATTCCTCTTCCTGGCCGGTGGGCGGCGGGGTCTGCTCGGCAGCCTCCCACCATCGTGCGCGAAGCGCGCGCAGCCAATCCGGCTCGTCGAACCGGTCGCTGATGCGCCCGATCGCGTCGACGTCGAGCGCCGATGCGGTCTGCGTGAGGGTCATCGGATCAGCCGACCGCGCCTTCCATCTGAAGCTGGATGAGGCGGTTCATCTCGACCGCATACTCCATGGGCAGCTCCTTGACGATCGGCTCGATGAAGCCGTTGACGATCATGGCGGAGGCCTCCGCTTCCGACAGACCGCGGCTCATCAGGTAGAAGAGCTGCTCGGACCCGACCTTGGAAACCGTCGCCTCGTGACCGATGGTCACGTTCTCCTCGTCGATCTCCATGTACGGGTACGTATCCGAGCGCGCGTCGTCGTCGAGGATCAGCGCGTCGCAGCGAACGGTCGACTTCGAGCGTTCGCAGCCGGGATAGACCTTGATCAACCCGCGGTAGGACGTGCGCCCGGTGCCTCGCGAGATGGACTTCGAGGTGATCAGGCTGGTCGTGTTGGGGGCCGCGTGGATGATCTTGCCGCCGGCATCCTGGTGCTGGCCGTCGCCGGCGAAGGCGATGCTGAGCACCTCGCCGTGCGCCCGCTCGCCGAGCAGGTAGATGGATGGGTACTTCATCGTGACCTTCGAGCCGAGGTTGCCGTCGACCCACTCCATCACCGCATCCTCGTGCGCCACGGCGCGCTTGGTGACGAGGTTGTAGACGTTCGAGCTCCAGTTCTGGATCGTCGTGTATCGGACCCGCGCGCCCTTCTTGACGATGATCTCGACGACCGCGCTGTGCAGGCTGGCGGTCGAATACGTCGGCGCGGTGCAGCCCTCGACGTAGTGAACGCTGGAACCCTCGTCCGCGATGATCAGCGTCCGCTCGAACTGGCCCATGTTCTGGGTGTTGATGCGGAAGTAGGCCTGCAGGGGCAGCTCGACGTGCACGCCCTTCGGCACGTAGATGAACGATCCACCCGACCAGACCGCGGTGTTCAGCGCGGCGAGCTTGTTGTCGTTGGCCGGGATGACCGTGCCGAAGTGCTCGCGGAACAGCTCGGGGTGCTCCTTGAGGGCCTGGTCGGTGCCCATGAAGATGACGCCCTGCTTCTCGAGGTCCTCGCGGATGTTGTGGTAGATGACCTCGGAGTCGTACTGGCCGCCGACGCCGGCGAGGTACTTCTTCTCCGCCTCCGGGATACCGAGCTTGTCATACGTGCGGCGGATGTAGTCGGGCACGTCATCCCACGACTGGGCGGCCCCCTCCTGGTTGCCGGTGACGTAGTAGTAGATGTCCTGGAAGTCGATCCCGGACAGGTCCGCACCCCACTTCGGCATCGGGCGCGCGTCGAAGTGCCGATACGCCTTCAGGCGAAGGTCGGTCATCCACGTCGGCTCGTCCTTGATGCGGCTGATCTCCGCCACGACCTCGGCGCTGATCCCCTTGGCGAAGGTCGTGCGAGGCTGCTCGGCATCGTGCCAGCCATACTTGTACGAGTCGGGAATCTGGGTCAGGGCGGGATTGGGAAGGGCCATGCGCTCCTCGCGGACTCACGCCGGAATCGCCTCGCGGAGCGAATCCCGACTGAATTGGTCGGTGTTACGAGCTCATTGTCCTGCACCTCGCTCGTCCGGTCAACCGACCGGCGGTGGTCACCGTGCCGCAGCCGACACCTCCTGCAGGGACGCTCCGCCAGCCACGAGCCGGCGGCCGATATCGGCCGAGAGCGCACCATCGATGCTTGCCAGGCCGATCACGCGCTCGCCGTGACGGGAGGCGAGCAGCCGATCCCGGATCAGCCACTCCTCGGTCTCCCCTCCGTCCAGGGTGCCGATGACGTCCAGCGTTGCGCCGCCGATCTCGGTGAAGACCCACGGCGAGGGGACCGCGGGTACCGGCAACCCGATCATCGAGAGCGCCGCGCGCTCGCCTGCCTCACGCGCCGCGTGCCAGTGCTCGACGCGCTGACCGTTCACGCGGGCGACGTCGCCGGCCGCCCACACCGCCGGATGGTCCGTGCGCTGCCCGACGTCCACCAGGATCCCGTCTCGTGTCGCAATGCCGGCGGCCACCGCCAGCTCCTGGCGCGGAAGCACCCCGATTCCCGCCACGACGAACGTGGCGGGAAGGCGTTCGTCGTGGATCCAGGCCGCGTCGTCCGAAAGGCGGCTGATGGCGGACGCGAGGCGCAGCTCCACGCCGGTGCCGGCGAGCCGATTCGCTGCCCAGCCAGCCAGGCCGAGTCCCATCGTCCCACCCCACAGGCTGGATGACATCTCGACGACTGTCGGCCGCAGCCCGAGGGCGGCCAATGCGGAAGCGACCTCGAGGCCGATGAACCCGCCACCGACGACGACCGCCGGCGCGCCCGGCGCCGCAGCGATCGCCGCGGCGCGAATGCGGCGCGCGTCCGCCACGGTCCGCAGCGGCAACGCCGTCACGGCGCCCGGGATCCGGAGCCGGCGAAGCTCCGCTCCGGTAGCCAGCAGGCACCGTTCGAACGTGATGGATCGACCGTCGGACGTGGTCACTCGCCGCGCGTCGGGCTCGAGGCGGGTGACGTGCGCGCCGGTCCAGAGCTCGATGGAGCGCCGCGTGTACCACGAGCCGGACTCGGCAGCCAGCAGCTCGTCCGGCAGGTCGTCGCGGAGCAGCTCCTTGCTGAGCGGCGGACGGTTGTACGGTGGATGCTCCTCGGAACCGACGATCAGGATCGATCCGTCGAACCCGTGGCGCCGGAGCGTGCGGGCGCAGCGAACCGACGCGACGCCGCCCCCGACCAGGAGGACGTCGACTGCATGGTCAGTCCGGGGCATCGACCATGTCCGCGCGCAGCATCGTCGGGACCAGGCGGTCGCGGAGAAGGCGCTGAAGACCAGCCGTCTGGCCGGTCATCACCAGCCAGCCCCGGACGAGGGGCGGGCCTGCCGCCCGCGCAAGGCTGTGAGCGCGAGCCATGGGATCCCGCCAGCGATCGATGAGCGCATCCGTGCGCGGCGCGTCCGTGCCCAGTGCGGCGACCTCGCGACGAACGTTCCGGAGCGGCGAGGCACGTGCCGCAGCGGCAAACGAAGGTGCCAGCTCGTCCAGCGCGCGGTGGACGGCCACGATCCGCGCCCCGTTCCACCGCGTCCCGACGCCGCGCCCCATGCGCTCGATCTCGTACGCGAGCTCGTGATCGGCCAGCAGGACCTCGCGGCCCACGGCGGCCAGCCCGCAGTCGACTGTGGTCTCCGGCGATGGGGACCACTCCGGAGCGGGGCGCCGCATGAGCTGGACGAGGTGCCGCCCGGGATACGCCTGCGTCGAGATCACGCGAACGAGGCGATCGGCGGTCCACGCCGCCCCGCGGTTGAGGACGAGCGTGCCCGGGTCGAGCTTGGAGCGCCAGGCTTCGGCCGGTCGATCGACGAACTTCAGGCTCAGCGCATGGTCGACCGAGAGCTCCAGGTCCTCGGCGGCGCGACCCTGGAGCACCCGGAGCATCCCCTCGGCTGCCCGCTCGAGCGCACCGGCGAGGATGGTCATGCCGGCGTCGTGGGTGGCCAACCGCTCGCCCAGCGTGCCGGGACCGGCGAGGAGCTCGTCCAGGCGCCCCACTGCCGTGTCACTGACGGGCGGAGCGGAGCAATCGACGATCGATTCGAGATGCGGCTCGGACCCGTCCACGGCCCGGAAGGCGGCCGCCAGCGCACGAGCCTGGACGCGCAGCCAGCTCGAGTCGGCCTCGGCAGCGACCGCTTCCGCGTCGGCCGCAAGCCGGTCAGCGTCGAATGCCCCCTGCCGGGCGGCGCCGAACGCGGCGACGAGGCGCGCATATCGGCCCAGGAGGTCATCCACTCCCCCATGCTACCGGCGCGGCTAGACTCGGTCCGATGCCGCTCCCCGATGGCCTCCGCCTGCGCGATGCCGACGCCGCCGACCTGTCGCGCATCGCCAGGCTGCGCGAAGGGGTCGGCTGGTCGGTGCATGACTGGGCGCTGCGTGCCGTGCTCCAGGGACCGCAGGCACGATGCCTGGTCGTGGTCGACGACAACGAGCTCGTGGTCGGCGTCGGCTCGGGGATCAGCTATGGAAGGCTCGGGTTCGTCGGCAACATGGTCGTGGACACCGACCATCGCCGGCGGGGAATCGGCGCCGCGATCCTGCGGGCGGTGGTCGGGTTCCTGGAGGAACGCGGCACGACACGCATGGAGCTGTATGCG
Source organism: Chloroflexota bacterium (assembly GCA_052388515.1). Taxonomy (GTDB): domain Bacteria; phylum Chloroflexota; class Limnocylindria; order QHBO01; family QHBO01; genus JACDBZ01. The sequence continues at coordinate 79,088 of JBQTHZ010000022.1, forward strand.
ACCGCCGACGGGCGACCGCTCTACGCGCGCCACGGCTTCGAGCTGACCGGACCGAGTGCCATGGTTCGCGTCCCTCGCGGATTGGTCGTGCGCGTCGACGATGGGATCACCCTGGACGAAGCCAGCGCGGATGCCGACGCCGACCTGGCCGCGTACGATGCGCCGCGCTTCGGTGGCGACCGCGGCATGGTGCTCCGAGAGGCGCTCGACGATCCCGACAGGCCGCTCATCCTCGCTCGACGGGATGGCGAGATCCTGGGGTACGGCTGGATCCGCCCGGACGGCGAGCGCATCGGTCCCCTTGTGGCCGATACGCCCGAGGTCGCCGCAGCCATCATCGGCGATGCGTTCGACCGGATGCCACGGGCCGATGAGCTGACGCTGAATCTGCCGTCCGACAACGTCGCCGGCGCTGCCTGGCTGGCAGCGCGTGGCGCGGACCTTGCCCCGTGGGACGGCCGGATGGCGCGCGGACCTGAGATCCCCCGCCGCGGCGACACGATCTACGGCAACGTGGTGGGGGCGCTCGGGTGACCATGACGACCGGCCTCGTGCTCCGAGCGAGGTCCGGGTTCTACACGATCGCGACCGCCGAAGGCGACCTGGTCGAGGCGCGGCTGCGCGGGCGCGTGAAGAAGGAGCGGCAAGCTTCCGACCTCGCCGTGATCGGCGACCGGGTCACAATGGAGCGCCTCGACGACGGGACGGGTGCCATCGACTCCGTCGAGCCGCGCCACGGCCGCTTCAGCCGTCGCCAGCCCGGCCCGCGCGGCGCGTGGCGCGAGGACGTGATCGTGGCCAACCCGGACCTGGTGGTCGTCGTGTTCTCGGCCGACCGGCCGCCACCGAACCCCCGCCTCATCGACCGTTTTCTCGTCATCGCGGAGTACAACGAGGTCCCGGTGTTGCTGGTGGCCAACAAGGTCGACCTGGTCGGGACCGATGCAGCCCGCTCCCTGTTCGGGCCGTACGAACGCATCGGGTATGACCTGCTGTATACCAGCGCCAGGACCGATATCGGTCTCGAGGAGCTGCGTGGTCGCCTGGCCCGCAAGCTGGCGATCGTCACCGGCCCGTCGGGCGTCGGCAAGTCGACGCTGTTGAACGCCTTGCAGCCGGGTCTTCAGCTCGCGACCGCCGAGGTTTCCGACGTGCTCAGCGGTAAGGGAAAGCACACCACCACCCACGCCGAGCTGCATCCGCTCGATGGATCCGGCGGCGGATACGTCGCCGATACGCCGGGCATCCGGGAGCTTGGCCTGTGGCAGATTCCATCCACCGAGCTGGCTTCGTGCTTCCCCGAGTTCCGCCCGCATCTCGGCGCGTGCGCGTTCAACGACTGCACCCACCTGCACGAGCCGCGCTGCGGCCTTCGTGCGGCCGTGGATGCGGGTGTGGTCTCCGAGGCTCGGTACGACTCGTATCGGCGACTGGCGACCGGCGATCTGGCGGGCTGAGATGGAGATCGCCCCGGGCGTCCATCACGTGCGTCTGCCGGGGGTGGACACGTTCATCGTCGCCGAGCCCGGACGACCCGTGACGCTGATCGACGCCGGCATGTTCTGGTCGCGCTCGCCGATCGAGCGGCACCTGCGGCGGATCGGACGCCGCCGGGACGAGATCGAGCGGATCGTCTGCACGCATGGGCACCCGGACCACATCGGAGGCATCCGGCGGTTGCTCCAGGGACGGCCGGAGGCATCGGTCCTGATGCATTCGGCAGACATCGCCGGCCTGCGGATCAGCCCGCGCCAGGCACTGCGCCGGACCACGGACGGCGTCGCGCGACGCGTCCGGCTGCTCGATCTCCTCACGCGAGCTCCAGAACGTCTCGAGCCGATCGAGGACGGCGACGAGATCCCGGTGCTGGGCGGGCTCAGGGTGGTCCATACGCCCGGGCATACTCCGGGAAGCATCTGCCTCTATGCCGAGCGTCATCGGCTGCTCTTCACCGGCGATGTGCTTCAGGTGATCAGGGGACGCCTCACCTATGCCAACGCCTTCTTCAGCCACGACATGAACCAGGCGCGGGCGACCCTGGCGAGGCTGGCGGAGCTCGATGTCGAAACGATCGCCATGGCGCACTACCGCCCCTGGCGCGACCACGCAGGTCTCGCGCTCCGCGCCCTGGCGGCCGGCAGCACGATCACGCGGTAGCCCTGGCCCGACGTCGTTCGATCAGTACTCAAGTGCTGTTGAGGCGGATGGCAGCGGCAATCACTGTCTGGACACCGGCCCAATCCAGCGTCAATATCGCGCTGGCCGATCATCTGGGGGCCGATCAAGGTCCGACGTCGGACGGAGGAATCGACCGTTGCCCGAGCAATCCCTCGAAGGGATGCCCGGAGTCGCCGAACGAGCGAGCCGGGATGTCCGGACGCGCCCCTCGACGGAGCACGGCCCCGCACCTATCGAGCATCGCCCCGCGGATCCCCGCCTGGTCGGTTTCGCCGATGAGCCGCGTGACCACCGTCTCTACCGTCGCATGCGGTTCATTCGGCGGTTCGAAGAGCGCCTGCTCGACCTGTTCGAAGAGGGCGTGCTCAACGGCACGACGCACGCGTGCATCGGCCAGGAGGCGGACTGCGTCGGCGTGATCGAGCATCTGCGGCCGGGCGACCACATCTTCAGCAATCACCGTTGCCATGGCCACTACCTCGCCTGGACCGGCGACGCGATCGGGCTGCTTGCCGAGATCATGGGCAAGGCGGCAGGCGTGTGCGGCGGGATCGGTGGCAGCCAGCACCTGTGCACGAGCGGGTTCAAGTCCAACGGCATCCTCGGCGGCACGGCCCCCGCCGCGGCAGGGATCGCGCTTGGCATGAAGCTCTCGAAGAGCGACGCCGTCAGCGTCGCCTTCATCGGCGACGGGACCTTCGGGGAGGGGGTCCTGTACGAGACGCTGAACATCGCCTCGCTCTGGGCGTTGCCCCTCCTGATCGTCGTCGAGAACAACGGCTACGCGCAGAGCACGCCGATCGCGGCCAACCTGGCCGGCGACATCCCCGCCCGGATCCGGGCGTTCGGCATCCAGGCATCGCACCTTGACTCGACCGACGTCCGCGAGATCGAGGCCGAGGCAGCACGGCTGGTTGGCGCCGTGCGCGAGGCGCGGACCCCGCGAGCCCTCGTGATCGACACGTACCGGCTCTGCCATCACTCGAAGAGCGACGACAACCGACCCGAGGCGGAAGTCGCCGAACGGTGGCTGCGCGAGCCGCTCGTCATCCAGGCTGCGCATCTCACCGAGGAGAGTCGCCTGGGCATCGACCGCGCGGTGGAGGACGCCATCGACGAGATGATCGACGCGGCCCGGGCACTGCCCTGATGCTCGTTCATGACCTGAACGCTGCCCTCGGGCAGCTCCTTCGCGAGGACCCGCGGGTGGTCGTCATGGGCGAGGACATCGCCGACCCCTACGGCGGCGCCTTCAAGGTGACGCGTGGCCTGACCGACGCGGTGCCGGAGCGTGTCCTCACCACGCCGGTCAGTGAGGGCGCCATCGTCGGCGTGGCCGCCGGGTTGGCCATGTCGGGCTATCGGCCGATCGTGGAGGTCATGTTCGCCGACTTCCTGACCCTCACCTTCGACCAGGTCGTCAACCACGTGACGAAGTACCCCGCCATGTACGACGGCAAGGTGACCTGTCCGGTGATCATTCGCAGCCCGTCTGGAGGCCACCGCGGCTACGGGCCGACGCACAGCCAGAGCCCGGAAAAGCACTTTCTCGGCGTTCCGAACCTCCTGGTCGTGGCCTCGTCCCCGTATCACGATCCGCTCGCGGTGTACCGGGCCCTCCTCCAGCGGGACGATGCGGTGCTGTTCGTCGAGCACAAGCTCCTCTATCCGGAGCCGCTCTCGGCACCCGTGGGCGGTCGCATCGGGGAGGCGCTCGGCCGCGAGGAGTCCTCAGCGGGCTGCCTTCCGACGGTCGCGCTCTCGTGGGTCCCGCCCGAGGATTGCACGGTCACCGTCCTGGCCTACGGGTACACGGCGCTGATCGCCGCGCGGGTGCTCGAGCGTCTTGCGATCGAAGAGGAGATCTTCGGCGAGCTGCTGGTACCGGCCCAGATTGCGCCGATGGACCTGGGGCCGGTCGAGGCCTCCGTGCGTCGGACGCGCAGCCTGCTCACCATCGAGGAGGGGACGGCGGGCTGGGCGTGGGGAACCGAGATCGCCCAGCAGATCGGCCACCGGCACTTCGGCCAGCTGCGCCGGCCAGTCGACGTGCTTGCCAGCGCCGCGACCATCATCCCCAGCAGCCGTGAGCGGGAGGAGCTGGTGCTCGTCAGCCCTGCCGACATGCGGTCCCGCATCCGCGAGGCGGCGACATGACGCCGGTCCTGATTCCCTGGACCGATGTCAACAGCGAGGCGGCCACGGTGGTTGCGTGGCACGTCCCCGATCGCTCGCGCGTGAGCTCGGGTTCTGCGCTGGTGGACGTCGAGACGAGCAAGGCCGCGCTGGAGATCGAGGCCGGTGCAGACGGCGTCCTCCTGCAGCTGGTTGCTGCCGGCCACGACGTGACCGTCGGTGAACCCGTCGCCATCGTCTTCGACGACGAGACAGCGCTGGAGGCATTCGTCCACGCAAGAGCAACGGAAGCCTCCACCTCTCTCGACGCCGGCGGCGATGGCGCGGGCCCTCGGGCGACGGCCAAGGCGCGGGAGCGTGCCGACGAGCTTGGCGTGGATCTCGCCACCATCCCGGCAACCGGGCTGATCACCGTGCGACATGTCGAGGAGGCGGCCGGCTCCGCCCCCGAGCCCGTCCAGGACGCGGCCGAGCCCCTGGCGGGCGACGACAGGACAGAGCGGCTCCTGCTGATCGGCGCGGGCCTGGGCGCCACCCAGGTGCTCGACATCCTGGCCGGCACGCCCGGCCAATCGGCGATCGGCATCGTCGACGACAACACGTCGTTCTGGGGTCGCACCATCCGCGGGCTGCCCGTGGTCGGCGGCAGCGCCGCCATCGCCGCGCTGTGGGAACGATCGGCCATGGATGCCGTCGTGATCACGATCAGCACGTCGATCGAGGCCCGGGCGCGACTTCGCGGCATCTGCCAGGCCGCCGGGATCCCGCTCGCCAATGTCGTGGACGCGACCGCGAAGATCGCCACGGGGGTCCGGATGGGGAGCGGCAACGTAATCTGTGCGTTCGTCCAGGTCGGAACCGAGACCGTGCTCGGTGACAACAACTTCCTGTCGGCGTTCAACAGCTTTGACCACCACAACGTCATCGGCTGCGACATCTCCACCGGGCCGGGATGCATGACCTCGGGCGAGGTCGTGATCGAGGATGGCGTACGGCTGGGCACCGGCGTCTTCGTGGAGCCCAAGCTCACGCTCGGAGCGCGTGCGGTGGTCGCCTCGGGTTCGGTCATCGTCCACTCGGTGCCTGCCGATCACGCGGTGAAGACCAAGGTCGTCACCACGACCGTGGTTCCCATCCGGCGCGGCGGATCGTCCGCGTGAGCGACACCGGCGACGGCGACGACGGCCGCACGAGGTCGGAGATCGTCGTCACGGCGCTTGTCATCTGGGCACCGTTGCTGGTGGTTCTCGGTGGAGCGCTGCTGCTCACGTCGACCACGGAGGTGACCGTCCGCCAGCTCACACAGGACCCGACGACGGTGCTCGGCGGTCCGTTCTATGTCGGTGCGCTGTCGAACCTCGGCAATGTGCTCTGGGCGGCCGCCGCGACGGCCTGCCTGGTCACCGCCCTGGCGCTGCGCTCGCTCATCGACGCTGGGTGGCGCCGGTTCATGCTCGTCTCGGGGATCTTCACAACGGTCCTGCTGGCGGACGATCTCTTCCTCATCCACGACGAGATCCTGCCGCGGTACGCCGGCATCAGCGGCGAGCTGTACGGCATCGTGTACGTGGTCGGCATGCTGGCCTACCTCGGCGGCTTCCGCCGGCGGATCGCAGAGACCAACTGGACGCTTCTCCTGGCTGCGCTCGTGTGCTTCGGTATCTCCACCGTGGTCGATCTCGGGTCGTCGCGACTCAGCGAGATCGTCGCATCGTCGATCGTGATCCTCGCCGAGGACGGGGCGAAGATCCTGGGAATTGGCACCTGGCTCGCCTACTTCGTGTCGGTGAGCCGACAGGCGATCGTCAGCGGGCCGCCGCGGTTCCAGACCGCCTGACGGGTTGCTTCACGCCTTCGATCGGGAGAGCGCGCCGCGATACAGGTCCAGGAGCCGCGTGCTCAGGCCGGGCCCGGAGCTGACGAGATCACGGAATGCATCGGCCTCGAGCGCGAGGAGCATGCCCGCCGCGGTGGCGGTCACGGTCGCGGTCCGCGGCGACTGGCGAAGGAGCCCGATCTCTCCGAAGACGTCGCCCGGCCCGAGGTCGCGCAGGTGGACCGCCGTGCCGCCGGCGTCCGGCACCTGGGTCACGGCGACGCTGCCCTCGCCGATGACGTAGAACCGATCGGCGGCATCCCCCTGGCGGATGATCACGGTGCCCTGGTCCACCGGGACCTCCTCCAACTGGCGGGCGGCGGCCTCCAGGCGTGCGGCCGGCAACCCGGCGAAGATGGGATGCTCGAGCATCCGTGCGCGGGACGGATCCAGGGCTGCGGGCCGGGACTCTCGCGGCGCGAGGGCAAAGGCGGTCACGACGCCGACCACGGTGATCACTGCGGAGCCGATGAGGACCGGACCCACGCCGAACGCGCCGGCGATCAGCGGCATGACCAATGATCCAAGCGCGTAGAGAATCGCAGACGTCGTCTGCAGGACACCCATGGCGCGCCCTCGAAGCTCGTCGGGCACGATGCGCTGGATCAGCGTCGTGTTCACCACGTCGAGCAGGAGGAGTCCACCGACCGCAATGCCAATGGCCAGCATGGCAGTCACGAGGTCGCCGGCCAGCGCGAGCCAGGCGAGACCGATCCCACCGAACATGCCGCCCAGGACCAGCGGCACCCCGAGACGACGAGCAAGCAGCGCCCCGGCCGCGATCCCGGTCACGACCCCTCCGACCCCGGTCGCTGCGTTGAGAAATCCGGTACCGGCCTCGCCCGCGTTGAGCACGTCGACCGCGATGACGACCGTCAGCACTCCCACGCCTCCGCCCACGATGCTCGTCGTCGAGTCAAGGATGAGTGGCCCCGCCAGCGGCCGGACGAGCTGGCGCCAACCGGCGGCAGGAGGTGCCGCGGCGTCCTCGCTGGTGGTCACCGGGCTCGCCGCGCGCGGCACGGGAAGCCGCCACAGGACGACCGCCACCACAGCGAACGAGATCGCGTTCAACAGGAACGCGAACTCGAGCCCACCACTCGCGAGCAGGATCCCGGCGAGAGCGGGGCCAACGATGAAGGCGACGTTGTCGAGGGTTGCCCACGCACTGTTTGCCGGGCCGAGGTCGCTCTCGTCCACGAGCATCGGCAGGAGCGCCGCGATCGCCGGACCGAAGAACGTGGAGAAGCAGGCCGCAACGATGGCGAGGCCGACGATCGCGAACGTCGGCGCGTCCACGAGGACGGCCGCCACCAGGATCAGCATCAGGACGCCGCGCGCCACATCCGTGACCAGCAGGACCATGCGGCGGTCGAAGCGGTCGGCCACGATTCCCGCAGGCACCGAGAGCAGGACGTACGGCAGGATGCGTGCAGCACCCACGATCCCCAGGAGGACCGCGGACTGGCTCTCGGCGTAAACGGCGACCAGGACGGCCACCAGGTAGAGCCAGTCACCGATCCCGGAGATGAACTCACCGGCCAACAGCCGTGCGAGCGCTCGATTTCGACGGAAGAGCTCGACGTAGACGCGGAGCAGGCTCACGCGCGCGCTTCTCCTCGTCCACGGGGGTGGCGGCGACCGGGATTGTCGGCGACGCTGGTCAGGATCGCCTTGACCTCGAACGGGCTGAGGCCCGGGTGCTTCGACAGGATGAGTGCCACGAGTCCGGCCAGGTGCGGCGCCGCGAAGCTGTTGCCGGTGGCAATGGTGCTCCCGCCGTCCTTCCACGCGATCGGAACGTCGACGCCCCATGCCCCGAACTCCACCGGCGGCGCGGGATTGTAGTAGATCCGCCAGGGGTCCGGCTCGGCGTGGGCAGCCACCGAGAAGACCGATGAAAAGAGCGAGGGATAGCTGGGCGCCGGGACGTTGTTCGCAGCGCTCACCAGCGCGGTACCGCGAAAGTACGCGCGATCGGCGAGGTCATGGAAGACCGGGTAGAGCGACTCGCTCTTCGACGACAGGCTCAGGTTGCAGACCTGCAGTCCCTGCTCGATCGCCCATTCAAGACCGGCGGCGAAGGCGGTTCCCTTCCCGCGCAGGTCCGGGCCGAGGACACGAATCGAGACGAGCTCGACGTCAGGCGCCAGGCCGACGATGATCGCGCCACACGCCGTGCCGTGACCGAACATGTCGACTGCCTGGTCCGGAACGACGACGGGCTCCTCTCCACCGATCTCGACCGTCACGTTCTCGACGACCCGACCGTGCAGGTCAGGGTGATCGTTCTCGAGCCCCGAGTCGATGATCCCGACGCGAACGCCCTTGCCCGTGGCGCCACCCCAGGCCCATTCGCGGGTCAGGCCGACCAGGCGAAGGGGGCGGCGCAGTGCGTGCTTCGGATCCGCGAACGGCTCCGACCAGGCCGGGAGCTGGTCGGTCACCGCCCGGCTCGGGGACGCCTGGTGCGTCCGGCATGCATCGCCACCACGTCGAGGATGTCGGTCAGGAGCGCCGTCTCGCGATCGGTGAGCGAACGCAGGCGGGCAACCTGGTCGACGAGGCGCCAGAACGGGGCCTCGTCGTCCACGTCGAGGTCGTTGGTCGCGGCGGCCACGAGGTCGTCGACCTGTGCCTCGTCGAGGTCAGGGCCGACCTGCGCAAGGACGCTGCGCAGCAGGCGCTCAGTATCGCGCTGAACGCGGGCCGCACCGATGGCAACCGTCGCCTGCGCGGCGAACACACCGAGCAGCTCCATGTCATTCAGCGAAAAGGTCGCTGACCCACGCTTGTCGAGCACCTGCAGCACGCCGACCGTGCCCTGCTCGTCCAGGAGCGGCGCGGCAGCGATCGATCGGGGAACGTAGCCCGTCTGCTCGGCGGCGTCGCGATTGAATCGAGGGTCGTTCGCGACGTCCGAAAGGGACAGTGCCTGACCGGTCGAGTAGACGAATCCCGCGATGCCCTGCGTCGGCGGGACGGTCAGCCCGACCGCACCCGCCCCCTGCTCGCCGGCAGCGACGCGGAACTCGAGCCGATCGGGATCCTGCTCGAACAGCGCGATCGATGCCGCCTCGGCGTCGAAGAGACGAACGGTCGCGTCGACGATGCTCTGCAGCAGGCGCGTCTCGACATCCCCGGTGAGGCGTCGCCCGATCGCAGAACGCCGCGCCGCCGCAACGAGTGCGGCGAGCGCGGCATCGGCCTGTTGGTTGGCCACCAGCGCTACATCAACGCGGGCTCAGGAGAGCTTAGAGAGATGGCCCTCGGTGTCGTCGTCATCGCCGGCCTTGGGGAGATACGGTCCGTGGCCCTCGGTGTCCTCGTCGAGCTTCCTGGTGTCGTCGGTCTGGTCCGTCATGATGTGTCCCTCTACTGCGTCGTCGTCAAATGCCTCGCCCCCGAGCGAACCCGGTCGCGAAAAGCCCTCCATCGGCGGCTGCCGCCGGTAGTTATCCATAAGCGGGTACCTCCTGTGGGCGGCGGTGTAACCGCGATGACGTCATCCTATGAATGAGCCGTACAGTTCGCGAAGCGGGTGTGCGACAGGCCCGGTGTCGGCTATTCGACACTCTCACCTGGTGCTCCGTGCTTCGAGGGCACCGAGATCGCTGATCACCAGGGTGTCGTGTTCGATCTCGAGCAATCCCTCCTCCACCAGCCCGCTGAGGAGCTTGTTGACGCTCTGGCGGGTCCCGCCGATCATCGCAGCCAGATCCGACTGTGTGAAGGGCCAGTTCAGCTCGACGCGGCCGGCCGCTCTCGGATCGACATCGCGCGCGAGGCGGACGAGGCGCATCGAGAGACGTCCCGCCAGGTCGAGGAAGTGGAGCTCTTCAACGTGGCCGGTCAGCCGACGCAGCTCGCCGGCCAGCGCGCGAAGCAGCGCGGTCACGAGACGAGCGTCTTCGGGCAGCAGGCGCAGGAACTGGTCGCGCGGGAGGGCGAGCGTCTCGGTTGCCTCGAGCGCCGTGGCCGTGGTCGATCGCGGCGACCCATCCAGGAGGGCCAGCTCGCCGAAGAAGTCGCCGGGCTTCAGGCTGGCGATGATCGCCTCGTCGCCTTCCTGTGAAGGCAGGACGATCTTGACGCCGCCGTCGACGACGATGTGGAGCGAGTCGCCGACATCGTCCTGGTGGAAGATGACCTCGTTCCGACGGAAGCGGCGCGGGCGCATGAGGCCGGCCAGCACGCGAAGCCCGTCATCGTCCACGTGGGCGAAGAGCGCGCAGCGTCGCAGGCTGTCGACAGCAAGACCGTGGTCGGGCACGTGGTCCCCTCTGCTCGTATCCGCAACTCTCGTCCGGACCGTCGCTTCCGTCAAGGGTATGTCGGGTACGCGACATGAATCGAGCGCCATGGCCGATCGCGTCGATATCGGCAGGATGACGCACCGGGGGTCGGCGGTCGGATCGCACCGGAGCCGGCCGCAGCGGAGGATTCATTGCATCGAGCTTCGCCCGAACGCCACCGACCCGAGGAGGCAGCACCCGTGTTCGCACCCAACATCAGCACCCACGAGTTGGCCGATCAGATTCATCACGAACGGCTCAGCCACGCCGCGCTGATGCAGAAGGTCGCCCGGGAGCGCGCCCCTGACTCGATCAATGTCGATCGCCAGGCGCAGCGCCGGCTCACGTCGCGCCGGCTGGCCGCCACGGTGACCGCCGCCACGCTGACCTTCACCGTCGCCGCCGTTGCCGCGGCCACGGATGTGACAACGCTGTTCCGCTGAATCGACACACGACCCCCATCCACCCGACGCCGAGACCTACCCCTCGGCGTCGCGGTGCGCCCGCAGAGCGGGTAGAATCGCGGCCCGGCCTGCTGGCGGGAGTAGCTCAGTTGGCAGAGCGCCACCTTCCCAAGGTGGATGTCGCGAGTTCGAATCTCGTCTCCCGCTCCATCTCGCAGTTTGCTCCGGCACCAGCGAACCGTCCCGATTCACGCCACCCGCGCAGAACGCCCGGCGAGCCGCCGTTGAAGCGTCCCGGTGCACGCATGACGTGAAAGAGCGCGGTGCGGGAGCCGAACCCATCGGGCTCGTCAGGCCGGACGGATGTTCTGGTTGCGATGGAAGATGTTTGCCGGGTCGTATCGGCGCTTGATGCTCGCCAGGCGCTCGTAGGTGTCGCCCGGATACGCGACCCGAACGCGCTCGTCGCCCTCATCCTCGAGGAAGTTCGCGTACACGCCGGTCGCCTTCGGCTCGAGGGCCGCGAACAGGGACCGATTCCATGCCGTGGCGGCCTCCGCCATCTCCGGCTCCATGAAGCCGCTCATGATCGACACCATGACCGACGCATCGCGATGCGCAAAGGCCGTCGCGTCCGATGAGACGCGGCCCATGGCGCCCCCGAACACACGGATCTGGACCATCGACATGGGCGGTGCATCAGCCAGCGCATCCACGATCGCATCCACGGAGCCATCATCGAGCACGTCCATGAAGACCGATCGCGTGGTGTTCGGGTGACGGGTCGCCCCCTCGGCCGTGAATTCGTAGATGCCGGGGTACGGCATGGGGATGGCGGCTTCCCCGAACGGGGTCGCCACCACCCGGAAGGGAGCGATCGCCGCGTGACCGGCGTCGGGATCGCCGGCGTACACGAACATGAGGACCAGGCTCAGCCTGCCGTGATGTTCATCCGCCACGAACGGCACCGGCGGGATCGGCATGAGGAAGCCGATCGTCGTCAGCTCCTCCGGAGCCGATGCCGCGATCGGCACCAGGCTGCGCAGAACGTCGCGAGTTGGCGGCAGGAAGAGCGCGCCACCAAGGATCTGCTCGACCGGGTAGAGCCGATACGTGAAGCGCGTGACGATGCCGAAGTTTCCCCCGCCGCCGCGGATGGCCCAGAAGAGGTCGGGGTGCTGGGTCTCCGAGGTGGTGACAAGCACGCCGTCGGCCGTGACGACTTCGGCCTCGACCAGGGCGTCGATGGCCAGGCCATGCTTGCGCGCCAGCCAGCCGATGCCGCCACCGAGCGTGAGGCCGGCGATGCCGACCGAGCCCGTGTCACCGAACGGCGTGGCAAGTCCATGCGCTGCCGCCGCCGCGGTGTACTCCCCGGCCGTCAGGCCGGCCCCCGCCCATGCAAGGCGACGATCTGGATCGATGTGGAGGCCCCGGAGGTCGCGCGTGTCGATCACCAGGACGCCATCGCCGCTGCTGTAACCGGCCAGGCTGTGGCCTCCGCTGCGTACGGCGATCTCGATGTCGTTGCTCCGCGCGAAGTCGATGGCGGTGGCAACGTCACCACTGTCCGCCGCGCGGACGATGGCCAGGGGCGTGCCCTGGGCCGCCGCGTTCCAGATCAGCCGATCCTCCTCGAAGGCGGCGTCGTCCGGTCGAACCAGGGTGCCGCGCAGGCAGGCGGCGAAGGTGGTGAGATCGGCCGGTGCGGCTGCAATGCGGAAGGAAACGGCTGCGTCCATGGTGGCTCGGCTCCTGGCAAATGAGGGGATGGTTGATGTCCCGTCATGCTCCGCGAGCGAGCGGTTGACGCCATCGGACACACGCCGCGCGGCGGCGCGGCGCATCGGTCCTGCTGGTTCCTACGTCGGATGCCGGGTCATCGAGCGAACCGGTCGCCCTCCAGGCTGATGAGGAGGGCGATCCAGACGATCGCCGCGACGATGAGTGAGAGGAGCTCGATGGTCGGCATGCCGGTATGACGCACCACCGCCCGAATTGGATGCATGTGGCCCCCGGCGTATGCTGCCCCACATGCGTCGATCCCGCCTCTCCATCCTTGCCGTGGCCGCCTTCGTCCTCGCAGCCTGCACGACTGCTTCCTCGACAGCCGAGCCTTCCGTTGTCATCGACCAGCCGTCACCATCAGCTTCGGCGGCCGCACCCGCATCGGCGTCAGTTGATCCCACGGCGAGCGGGTCACCGGCGGCCACATCCTCACCGGAGCCCCTGGCATGGGCTCGACTCGAGGCCGATGGGCCGTCCGCGCGCGAAGACCACACCTTGACCCTCGACGCCACTGGCGAGGTCGCCTACCTGTTCGGTGGACGGGACGGGCCGACCGTCCTCGACGACACCTGGGCCTTCGATCTCGGCGCCGAGACGTGGACGCAGCTCGCTCCGGCCGCACCTCCAGCTGCGCGGTTCGGGCACGAGGCGGTCTGGGTCGACGACATCGGGCTCGTCGTGTTCGGCGGCCAGGCCGGCCCGACGTTCTTCAACGACCTGTGGGCATACGACCCGGCTGCCGACGCCTGGACCCAGCTGCCGGCCGATGGAGCGTTGCCAACCCCTCGGTACGGCTCATGCGCCGCGATCGGTCCGGACGGCCGCCTCTGGATCAGCCATGGTTTCACGCAGGACGGGAACCGCTTTTCCGACACGCGGGCCTACGACTTCGGCAGGGGCGAATGGACCGACGAGACGCCGGAGGGAACACGACCGGTCGAGCGCTGCCTCCACGGCTGCTGGTGGACCGATGGCGGCGAGCTGGCGCTGTACGCCGGCCAGACCACCGGCGTCACCGCTCTCGACGACCGCTGGGTCATGCGCGACGGTGTGTGGGAACGCGTCGACGGAGCCCTCCCGCCGGCGCGCAACCTCTACGCGCGAGCGCGCCACGAGGCGGGCACGATCGTGTTCGGAGGACAGGCCATCGACGGCGGGTTCCAGAACGACCTGTGGCTCCTTGGCGACGGGGCGGTCGACGCGCAGGCCATGGATCCGGGCGGTGATCCGCCGGCCGGGCGGGCCGGCGCGGAGCTCATCGTCGACGAGGGGGGCGCTCGCGCGATCCTGTTCGGTGGACGCACGGCTGACGGTGCGCTCGACGACACCTGGATCCTGAGCGGCCTGTGACCAAGTTGGCCCGCGGAATGCTCTCTGAAGGGCATGACCACCCTGGACGCGCCTGAGATTGTCGAGGCGTCGACCTGGTCGATCCGGCCGGAGCGCCCGGTCGATCTCGATCAGATCCACGAGCTGCACCGGGAGGCTTTTCGCGGCGCCGCGGAAGCGGAGCTGGTCGACGCGATCCGCGCGGGCGCCGACTTCGTGCCGGAGCTCTCGCTCGTCGCGGTGGCTGCCGATGGCAGCGTGCTCGGCCACATCCTCATCAGTCGCGTCGGCTTCGAGCCGGATCCTGACGGGTCGGAGCGCGCCGAGGCCCTGGCGCTCGCGCCGCTCGCCGTCCTGCCACCACACGAGGGACGCGGCATCGGTTCGGCACTGGCCCGCCAAGCCCTGGCGCTGACAGACGAGCGGGACGAGGCGCTCATCGCCGTCCTCGGGCCGCCGAGCTTCTACGAGCGGTTCGGCTTCGGGCCGGCGGCCGACGCCGGGGTCCGCTCGCAGTACGACGACGCCGGGCCGGCGTACCAGGTCAGGCCCCTCGGCGGCCGATCCATCGAGCCGGGCCGCGTCATCTATCCGCCGAACTTCGAGCTGGCCCCCGGCTAGTCGTCGCCTCCGCCATCGCCCGAGCCGCTGCTGCCACCGCCACCTGACCGCGTGGTTTGCGGCCCTCACTGCATACGAGCCGATGAGGTCCCGAAAGGTTTCAGGCCGGTGGCAACGCCGAAGGCTACTCGTGCTCGTCCTCGAGCGTCGCCGAGACCGAAAGCTCGACGTTGCCGGCGATGGCTCGAGAGATCGGACAGCCGTCCTTGGCCGCCTGTGCGGCAGCCTCGAACCCGGCGTCGTCCAGCCCCGGCACCACTCCGATCACGTCGAGCTGGGAGGTCGTCACTGTCCACGCGTCGCCGACCTTGTCGAAGCTGACGGTGGCAGAGACGTGGAGATGATCGGGCGGCGTACCGGCGCGATCGAGCCCCACCGAGAGCTGCATCGCGAAGCACGAGGCATGGGCAGCGGCCAGCAGCTCCTCCGGCGAGGTCTGCCCATCAGGCGCCTCGGTGCGGGCTGCCCATGAGACGGGCAGGTCCGTGAAGAGCTCGCTCGAGCCGGCGGTCACGGTGCCCGAGCCTGTGGCGAGGTTGCCGTTCCAGGTCACGGTGGCGGTACGAATGGCAGCCATCAGTAATCGGTTCTCCTTCGGACGCTAGACTCGGGCGCAGATGAGCAGCCTACCCGAACGCCGGCCGATCATCCGGGGCGAGCAGGTGTTCCTCCGTGCGGCTGAGCGCGAGGATCTGCCGCTCTTCGTGCGTTGGTTCAACGATATCGACGTGCTGCACAACCTGTCGATGCATGCGCCGATGAGCCACGCCGGCGAGGCCGCCTGGTTCGACCGCATGCTCGCCGCCCAGGGCTCGACTGACTATCACTTCGTCATCTGCCTCCTTGCCGATGCGCGCGAGATTGGGACGATCGGCCTCCACGGGCTCGATTTCCAGAACGGGAACGCCGAGTTCGGGATCGCCATCGGCGAGAAGTCCGAATGGGACAAGGGCCACGGGACCGATGCGCTGCGCGCCATCTGCGACTTCGGATTCGGCGAGCTGCGGCTCGAGCGCATCAGCCTCATCGTCTACTCGGGGAACGAGCGCGCTCAACGCTCGTACCGCAAGGCGGGCTTTACGCACGAAGGCACCCTGCGTCGCTCGCATTTCGCCCGCGGCGAGTATCACGACGCCCACGTGATGAGCCTGCTGCGTGACGAATGGTCGGCGCTGCCGCATCGGCGCAGCTGGGAGTACGACTGATCGCCCCGGCTCAGTTGGCCCGGCCCCGGCTCAGTTGGCCCGGCGATTCGCGATCGATCGCGACACGTCGGTGCCGGAGCGAGTCAGGCGCGGCGCCCGGCCAGCCGCGCCGCATCTCGACTCAGCGAGCCGGATGAACGGTAGGCTCCCGGCATGCACCTCGAGATCGGCCGCCGTCTGGAAGCGCTGCCACCGGCGCAGCGGGAGCGCGCCGATCGGCTCCTGGATGTCCGAATCGTCCACGGCAGGACCGTGCCTCCGCCGGAGCTGGAGCCGTGGTTGATCGACGTCTTCGGATCGGTCGATGCCGTCCGCGAGCAGGCCATCGTCAAGATCACCAACCTCGCGACGCTCGATGCCACCATCTTCTCGCCGCTCCGGGCGCGGCGCCCGGTCGACGACCCGACGCATGCCCGCGACCTGGCGGCCGAGATCGAGGCCACCGCTGACGACGCGTTCTGCCATCCGGAGACCGGCACGCCGGCCGACACCTTCGGGAGGATCCGGGGCACGCGCCTGGTGACCGGGGCGAACGCCGCGCTTGCGGATGCTCACCACGCGGTGATCGTCTTCGACGCCCACGATCCGCTGGGATTCGACGAAGAGCTCGTGAGCGACATCCTCTCCACCGGGCGAGCCTGGGCGGATCGGGCGCGGACCGATGACCCCGCCTCGGTGAACTACCTGCTCATCTGGAACTGCCTCTGGCGGGCGGGTGGCTCGATCGTGCACGGCCACGCCCAGGCCTTCCTCGGATCCGGCCACCACTATGAGCGCGCCGAACGCCTGCGCCGAGATGCCGGGACGTATGCCGCCCGCCATGGTGGCGATCTCATCGAGGAGCTCGTCGCCGTGCATCGCAGCGTGGGCCTGGCGGTCGAGATCGACGATGGCGTCACGCTGATGGCGAATCTCACGCCCCGCAAGGAGCGAGAGCTGGTCCTCGTCGGCAGCGTGGGGATGGACGAGAACGACCCTCGGTTCGCCGGCGCGCTGGGCCGAACCGTGGTCGCCTACCGAGACCGGATCGGCGTCCGTTCCTTCAACCTCGCATTGTGGCGTCCACCGCTGGCCTCGGCCGAAGCATGGGCGCAGTTTCCGCCCATCGTCCATCTCGTCGACCGCGGCGATCCGTTCAGCCGTCCGTCCGACATCGGCGCCATGGAGCTGTACGGCACCCCCATCGTCGGCACGAATCCGTTCGAGCTCATCGAAGCGTTGCGCTGCCCGCCGGGGATCCACCCCACGCCGTTTGCTGGGCGGGCACCTGCCGACGGCGGAGACGCCCTTCCGTCATTGTGCGTTGCTGGTGCAGCAACCGGCGGACCCTGGAGCGTGGTTTCTGGAGCGCAGCAGGTCGTTGGTTGCTTGACCAGCAACGACTGGGCGGCGCAACGGCGCTGACCCATGCATCGGGTACGATGCGGCCGTGTTCGAGCTGCGACGCGACCCGGTCACAGGTTGGTGGTCGGCAATCGTGGCCGACCGGGCCTTCGAGCGCGACTCGTTCGCCGTGGAGGCGCAGCCGGTCGAGGGCACCCACTGCCGTCACTGCGACGACGCACCCGACGATGAGCTGGCACACCAGGTTCGCCGGGTGCCCCTCCGCTCGGACGCGTTCCATCGAATCGACTCATCCAAGGCACGCGCCGCACAGCTCAGCCTGAGCGAGGTCGAACGCGCCACCGGATCCTGGGAGATCCTGGTCGGGCCCCGCGACCATCATGAGCGCATGGCTGACGCGGCTCCCCAGCTGGCCGGCGGACTGCTGCGTGCCGCCCGCGACACGATGCGTGCCCTGGCCGGCGAGCCGCGCGAGGAGGACGCCGACGGGCGTCCCGAGCCGCTCTACATCCAGGTCGTCCAGAGCCACGGGCGCCAGGCCGGGTCGCGGACCTCGCACCTCAACGTCGAGCTGTATGCCATCCCGCAGGTCCCGCATTGGGTGGCGGAGGAGATCGGCGGCGGCGCGCGCCAGGTGATCAAGGCGCGACGCTGCGTGTGGTGCGCCCTCGCGGAGGCCGAGGAGGAGAGCGGCGAGCGCCTCGTCTTCGCCGATCACCACGCCGTGGTCTTCGCGCCGGCGGCCAGCCGCTCCGCGTTCGAGATGATGGTCATCCCGCGCGCGCACGCCGCGGACTTCACCGGCCTCGACGACGACGCGGTCACCGCGACCACTGCCACGCTCCAGCGCGCCCTTCACGCGCTCGATGCGCTCGGCGACCCGCCGTACAACCTCTTCCTGCACACGTCGCCCGCCGGTGAACGGCTCGACCAGACGTTCCATTGGCACTGGGAGATCCATCCGCGCCTGCGCGTGATCGCTGGCCTGGAGCGTGCAACCGCGCTTGCCGTCAACCCCGTGGCGCCCGAATACGCGGCCGAGGTGCTGCGAGCGCGTCTGCAGCAGTAACAGTTACGAGAGCCCATGCGTCACAGGCAGACCGAGGAGGGGCGGTACGTGCGGAGGACGAGGTGCGGTCGATGGCGGTTCCCGGCCCGATCCCGTGGGATGTTCCCGCGGTGACGCGCCGTGCAATCGACGGCCGCGAGGCCGAGTTCGCTCGCCTCTTCGAGGAGTACTCAGCACCGATTCACAACTACGTGCTGCGCATGGTCGGCGATCCCGACCGGGCAGCCGACATCACGCAGGACACGTTCATCAAGGCCTACCGCAAGCTCGA
>JBQTHZ010000023.1:0-20009 GCA_052388515.1 Chloroflexota bacterium
CCGTGCGCATCTTCGGCGAGGCCGTCGCCGCATCGGCTTCACCAGAGAAGGGTCCGGCCGGGACCGGCGGCTGAGCGGGGCCTTGGCGCGCGGGCCGGGGGTGCGCTGGGGCGCAACTAAGCACACCCGCGACCCGATTCCGAGCAAGAGTCGCGGCCCCGCGCAACGGACGGTCCGGATCGGGCCCGATCAGCCTCGACTTCGCTCTTGCCTCGTCGTTGGTTGCGCTGGGGCGCAACCGGCGCACGGCGCGACGCTAATTCAGCAGGTCGGAGAGGCTGGTCAACATGAAGCCACGCTCACGCAGAGCGGGGACGATGATGGCAAGGGAATCGAGGGTCTCGTAACCGCCGAGGTGGAAGAGGACGTTCGAGCCGTTCACCGCGTTGCCGATCACCTTGGCCGCGATCTGCTCGGCGCTCGGGCCGCCCTCAGCGATCGGCTTCCAGTCTATGGTGTCGATGTCCCACATGAAGGTCTTCGTGTATCCGGCGGATGCGGCCGCGTTGATGACGCCGTCGCTGATGGAGCCGTACGGCGGGCGCCAGTAGGGCTGCGGGTCCTGGCCGGTGCCGGCGCGGAGGATGGCCTCGGCATCGGTGAGCTCCGTACGGATCCGATCGGCGCTGAAAGGTCCGCCGACGCAGGGAGCGGTGGTCGGCGAGCCGCCGCCGCCGCGGACGAGGTCACAGTGGTACATGGTGTGGTTGGCGATCTCGAACAGCTCCGGATGGGCCCTGATGATCGCCATCACCTGCGTGCCCTGTGCCGTCTGGCTCATGATCCCGGTCGCGAAGATCGTGGCGCACACCTCGTTGGCGACCAGGAAGTTCATGATGTCGACCGCCGGATCCATCCGACCGCCCATGTCGAACGTGAGGGCGACGCCCCCGGCGCTCGGGATGGTTCGGAACGTCTGCGCCGATCCGGCAGGGACGCGGTTGCCGGCCGTGCAGCCCGACCCGGTCGACGGCGGTGATTTGGGAGTCGGAGTCGGCGGCGCAGCGGTTGGAGCGGGGCGAGGTGTGACGTTCGGATCGCCGCTGACGATGAGCGTCCAGCCGGGCTCGATCACGTTCGGGTTCTCGGCCAGGGTCGGATAGCGCTCGGAGTTCCAGGCCTGCAGCTGCTGGCTGATCGTCCCGTAGGCGCGGGCGATGGCGGCCAGGGTGTCGCCGGCCTGCACCGTGTAGGTGGTGCCGAACGGAGGAGCCTCCGTCGGATCCGCCGACGGGGCGGGCGAAGGGCTCTTGGATGGATCCGCCGCTCCCGATGCCGATGCCGATGGCGACACCGTGAACGTCCGACCGGGACCGGAAGCCGGGACGCTCGTGGACGGCGCCGCGGACGGCGTGGAACACGCCGCCAGAGTGGTGAGCAGCGCGAGGAGGATCGGGACGCGGCTCGGGGGACGCATCGGGCTAGTTGGGGTGGAAGCCGATGTCGGATGCCTGAACGGGCGGCAGGGCACCGTCGTCGAGCAGGCTCGATTCTCGGCGCAGCAGATCCAGCTCAGCGCGAAGCCGTGTGGCGGCGTCGGGAAGCTCGAGCAGCTGCTGCTTGCGCGACAGCTCGATCTGGAGGAGACCGCCGATGGCATAGCTTGCCGCAACCGGATCGTCCGGCAGCTGGATCGGCTTGAGCACCTGGTCGAGCGATGCGGCCACGTCGCTGGTCTCCTGCAGTTCGTGCCCCACAGACGCCGCTCGCACCACGAATCGTTTCACGGTGGCCATGTAGCCATCCAGCGCCCGCTGCGCCGGACCCAGCATCGCGGCCGCATCGATCCCGAGGGGCTCTTCGACCTCCTCGACGTCGACGATGGCGTAGGGGCCTTCGCGATCGACCGTGCCCAGCCGTGCGCGACCGACGCCGACGGCAAGGAGTACCCAGCGCCCGTCCGGGAACTGCTCGGCGCTGCGCACCTCGCAGATCGTGCCGATCGGTCGGGTCGCCGGGTCGCCCCCGACCTCGGGGCCGTCGACGATCATGCTCACGATGAATCGGCCCGCGTACGGCGAGCCCTCCGCCATCAGATCGGTCGCCATGGCCCGATAGCGTTCCTCGAAGACGTGCACCGGGAGCGGCAGGTGCGGGAAGACGACCGTGTGGAGCGGGAAGTACGGGAGCTTCATGCGGCGCGAATGGTCGCATCGTCCGACGAAGGCGGCAAGCGGGGATATCAGTGGCGGTGGACCGATGCGAACCACGTCGCGATCTCGGTTCGGCGGTCTGCGCCCAGGCGACCAAGGATGTGCTCGACGTGCGACGCCACCGTCCTCGGCGTGATGGCGAGCTCCACGGCGATCTCTCGATTCGTGCGTCCCTCGGCGATGAGCGAGGCGACCTCGAACTCTCGCGCGGTGAGCGGCGCCCATGGCTCCTGGTCGATGCCCCGTCGTCGCAGCATGGCCTCCATCTCCCGGGCGAGGGCCAGGAGCGGCTCGGCCCGCATGCGCTGCGCCGATGTGACGGCAGCGGCGATGAGCGTTGCCGCCTCGCCGGGTCGGTTGGCCCGCTGAGAGCAGCGCGCCAGGTCGATCGTCGCGGCACATCCTTCCCAGGCGCGCCGCCGTTCGAGCCAGCCATCGCGAGCGGCGGTCAGCGCACGTCGGGCGCGGCCGGTGGCACCGTTGGCCAACGCGAGGAGGCCGTTCGCATGGTCGATCGCGAGCAATGTGCCCGGAATCGCGCGTTCACGGAGCGCAGCTGAAACGTCGGTGACCCAACGATCGGCTGCGCCGACGTCACCGAGTGCGAGCCGCGCCCGCGTGCCCGTAACGAGGAACGGGAACAGGTAGGCAGCATCTCGGACTGCGGCGGAGGCGCGGTACCCGGCATCGGTCAATTCCGCCGCGTCAGCGTCTCTGCCCTGGAGCTGCGCCGCTTCGGACAGTCCCCAAATGGCCGGCGAGAACCGCTGGAGCTCATCCATCTCCTCTCCGAGCGATCGCGCCTCACCGAGCGTCGTCGCGGCCGCCGCCCAGTTTCCGCGACCCAGTGCGAGATATCCGAGGACGTGGAGCGACGTGATGCGGGTCGTGATCCCCCCTCGGCCGTCGGCCAGCGCATGCTGCGTGACGGCTTCGGCCTCCTCCCAGGCGCCCGTCGCCCACAGGACATGTCCGAGGTGCGACGCCATGTAGTGGCGGTGGTTCCACTGCTCGGTGCGCTCGGCGTACTCGATCCCCTCGCGCAGCCAGCGCTCCCCTCGCTCGTACTCGACCAGGACGGAGGCCGACGAGCCGATCATCCGGTATGCGCGGGCCGCTTCGGCCTCGAGACGCGCCCGGCGGCCGCGGGCGATCGACTCCTCGAGCATGGTCCAGCCCTCGTCCATCCGCCCGCTGAAGACGAAGACGGACGCGAGCGTGGCCAGCGCATTCAGCTCGGTCACCTCCTCCTCTGCGTGCGCCGCCAGGGCGATCGCTCGCTGCCCGTGCTCGACCGCCTCATCGAGACGCCGGTCGAGCATGTACGCCGCGGACAGGCCGGCCGTCAGCCGCGCGCGAACTCCCGGCGCCCCCTCGTCCCCGACTTCGGCCAGGGCCGTGCTGAGCATCCCGACCCTGCCCGCCAGACCGTCGCCCAGGAGGTGTCGGACGGCGACCATCGGAGCCACCATTGCCGCGGCCCGCTCGGTCTCTCCCTCGCCCAGCAACAGCCGGCGCGCCTCGGCATATGACATCGCCGCGGCGTCGTTGTCGTCCGTCGCTGCCTCCTCGGCGGCACGGGCGGCCACCAGTTCGGCGCGATCCCGCGTGGGAAGGGCCCGCGGCGCGCACCTGACCGCGCGGCTGAAGAGATCGCGCGCCTCGCGATGCGCCGAGATCGCGGCCGCCCGCCCCGCGGCCACGCGGGCACGCGCGAACGCATCGTCGTGGAGACCGGCGGCCTCGAAGTGCGCGGACAGGAACGCATCGTCCACCAGTTCCGGGCGTTCGACGATGCTGCGAGCGACCCGCTCGTGCAGCGCTCGCCGTCGTGCGAGGGGGACCGCACCCTCCAGGGCGTCACGGACGAGGGCATGGCGAAACTCGAACCAGCCAAGGCTGGACGCCGGAACGATGAAATAGCGCGCAGCCAGCTCGTCGATCGCATCGGCGACCTTCTCCACGGAGCCGCCCACCACCGCAGCAAGAAGATCGACGTCGAAGCTGCGATCGATGATGGCGGCCGCATCCGCAATCATTGCCGCCGTGGCGCCCAGGTCGCCGCGGCGCTTGAGGATCGCGTCGGTCAGCGTGTCAGGGACCGATGTCCCGGCCGCGCCGAGCATCATGGCGCCGAGTAGCTCCTCCACGTGGAGCGGAATCCCGTTGCTGCGCGCGTACAGCGCCTCGACCAGGTGCTGCTGCGGTGGCAGCGCATCCCCGAGCAGCAGGCCCGCCATGGCATTCGTCTGTGCCATGTCGAGGCGCGTCAGCCGCGCCTCCTCGGCCTGGCGCTGGGTGAGCAGGCGTCCGCGCCACTCACGCATCGGCACCCGTGGATAGAGCTCGTCGCTGCGGTACGTGCCGATTACCAGCATCGGCAATGACGGCAGCCTGCGCGTCACGTGCGCCAGGACCTCGAGGGCCAGGTCATCGGCCCAGTGCAGATCCTCGAGCGCGAGCACGACCGGCGATGCTCCACCGCCGATCGATGCGATGGCGTCCGCGACGTCGAGCACGAGCAGCCGCCTGCGCCGATGCCGGTCGCCGGCCGCACCGACGTCGGCCTGAAACCGGTCGAACAGGGCGGTGCCGATCGCTCGATCGTCGGCTTCGCTCGCCATCGCCAGCTCGTGCGCGAGGTCGAGCAGCATGCCCCCCGCGAGCTCCTGGTCGCTGGAGGACGCCGCAGCACGGACCACGCGCATGCCTCGCCGCGAGGCCGATCTGGCGATCGACCCCAGCAGGCGCGTCTTCCCGATGCCGGCCTCGCCGGCCAGGAGCAGCATGTGCCCACGCCCGCCTCGGGCTTCCTCCGCGCGACGCCCGCCGAGCGCCATCAGGTCGTCGCGACCGATGAGGACCGGGGTCGAGAGTGGCCGATGCGTAGCGACCACGTCACCTCCTGCTCTCGATTGTAGGGAGCCGGCACGACCCTTCATCGGTCGATCGACCGATGAAGGACCTGTCCGCTGCATCCACCGTTGATCTCCAGACCTTGCCGCAGGTGGCGGCGAGGCAGCCGAAGGGAGCGTACGAATGGCGAAATTCATGGATGTCCACACCGGATTCGTGGGTGTCACCCAGGAGCAGCTCGAGGAGGCCCACGGCCGGGACCTGGCGATCGAGGCGGACGAGGGCGTCCACTACGAACGTGCTTGGTTGGACTCGGAGGCGGGTCGCGTCTTCTGCCTCGCCAGCGGGCCAAGCAAGGAGGCCGTCATGCGCGTCCATGAGCGCGCCGGCCATCCAACCGGCGAGGTCTACGAGCTCAACGTCGAGGTGGCCTGATGAACCACATGCGCAACCTGCTCGCCACCGTGTCGCTGGCTGGATGCCTCGCTCTCGCACTCGCGCTGCCGATGATCGTGGCAGCTGCCGAGGAGGAAGAGCTCGAGGCCGCCCGTGCCGGGACCGAGGCGTACGCGGACGTCGCGGCCACCGAGGCCGCCGGCTACGGCCTGCCGCCCGAGGGTCCGCTGCATCAATGCATCGCCTCGACGGATGGCACCGGCGCCATGGGCTTCCACTTCATCAACGGCGACCTGGTCGGCGACATCGAGCTTGACCCGGCCACGCCCGAGGCGCTTGTCTACGAAGAAGGGGCGGGCGGCGGCCTGACGCTGGTCGCACTCGAGTACGTGGTCTTCGCCGAAGCGTGGGACGCCGAGAACGACGCGCCTCCCGTCCTGTTCGAGCAGGAGTTCATGCTCACCGAGGAGCCGAACCGCTACGAGCTTCCTTCCTTCTACGCCCTCCATGCCTGGGTGTGGAAGGAGAACCCGAGCGGCCTGTACGCCGGCTTCAACCCCGACGTGTCCTGCCCGGCCGGTGATGAAGTACCCGATACGGCGCTGATCGCGCCGGCGGCGCCGTACTGGATTCCCGTCCTCGGCGCCGTCCTTATCCTTGGCGGAGTGCTGGTCTCACGGCGATTGCCTCGCTGAGGCCGATGGCGGTGGCCGGCTCCTGCCGGCCGGTCGCCGCCGTTTCCATCGGTTCACTCATCCAGGAAGGTCGTGTCGATCTGCGCGCGCTGGAGCTTGCCCGAGTAGTCGATGTAGACGCTCTTCCACTCGCTGAAGAACTCCAGGGCAGCCTGGCCCACCTCGCGATGGCCGTTGCCGGTGGCCTTCGTCCCGCCGAACGGCAGGTGCGCCTCGGCGCCGATGGTGCCGTGGTTCACGTAGCCGAGGCCCGAGTCGAAGTCGCGGATGCTGCGGAAGGCGAGGTTGATGTCGCGCGTGAACAGCGAGGTCGAGAGGCCGTACTTCACGCTGTTCACGATGCGAACGGTCTCGTCCCAGTCATCGACCGGAATGACCGATGCCACCGGCCCGAAGATCTCCTCCTGCGCGATGCGCGCATCGGGCTTGACCTCCGTGAAGATGGTCGGCTGGAAGAAGGAGCCCTTCGCCAGCTTTCCGTCGCGTGCCGGCTCGCCGCCGATGACGAGGTCCGCCTCGTCCCGGCCGATCGCGGCGTAGGACGCGATCCGCTCGACGGCGCGGTCGTTGATGACCGGACCGACGTCGGTCGCTTCGTCCAATCCGTCGCCCAGGACCAGCTGGCCGACCCGCTGCTGAAGCCGATGCACGAAGTCGTCGTGGACCGCGCGGTGGACGACCAGCCGCGAGGCGGCGGTGCAGCGCTGACCGGATGTGCCGAAGGCCGACCAGATGACTGAGTCGAGCGCAAGGTCGAGATCGGCGTCCTCCCAGATCACGATGGGGTTCTTGCCGCCCAGCTCGAGGCTGACGCGCTTGAGGGTCTTCGCCGCGCGGGTGCTGATCTCGACGCCGGTATCGGTATGGCCCGTGAAGCTGATGACACGGACATCGGGATGATCCACCAGCGCGTTGCCGACCTCGGCGCCCGAGCCGGTGACGACGTTGACAACGCCATCGGGCAGACCACCCTCCCGCAGCAGCTCGACGAAGCGAACGAGACAGCCCGGCGTGTCCGAGGCCGGCTTGATGACGGCCGTGTTCCCGCAGATGAGCGCCGGAAAGAGCTTCCATGCCGGGATGGCCACCGGGAAGTTCCACGGAGTGATGATGCCCACCACGCCGATCGGGCGGCGAATGGCCATCGCGAACTTGTCGGGCATCTCGGATGGAACGGTCTGACCGAACAGCCGTCGACCCTCGCCCGCCATGTAGTAGGCGACGTCGATCGCTTCCTGAACGTCCCCGCGCGCCTCCGGCAGGACCTTGCCCATCTCGCGCGTCATGAGCTTCGAGAGCTCTTCCTTGTGCTCGGCCAGCAGGCGCGCGATCCGGAACAGGATCTCGCCTCGCTTCGGCGCAGGCATGGCGCTCCACATCGGAAAGGCGCGCCCCGCCGCCTCGACGGCGGCCTCGACATCGGCCGGGCCGGAGGCTGGAAACTCGCCGATCACCTCGTCGTGATCGGCCGGGCTGACGCTCCTGAAGGTGGCGCCCGATGCGGCGTCCTTCCAGTCGGCGCCGATCAGGTTGCGATAGGTCTTGGTCATCTGTGGTCGCTCCGTGGGGAGCCGATTCTATCCCGCACCGGCGGGCGCTTCCCGTGGGCCGAGCGGCGGTCGATTCGACCGGAGCCTCGCAGATGTGTGCGTCGTGGCGCAGACGCCATCGGCGACGCTTGAATCTCGGCGCAGAGATTTGCCCGGGACCGACGGGACATTCGACCCTTCCGGCATCCACCGGCTCCGACGGATCATGCATGGACAATTGAAGAACCGTCGTGTCGGGTTCCTGTAATCCAACGATAACGGGGCTGAAGTAGTGGCACCCCGGCACGACGGCTCGGGAGAACGCCGGCTCGGAAACGGGCCGGCGTTTCTCATTGTCGTTCGCCCCCAAGGCACAGTAAGCGGCCAGTAAGCGGCGGTGAAGAGACTGTGGGGCACCATGTGCGCCACGACATCGAACGCCGGCCCGCCTCCATCGAACAGGAGGCTGCCCCTATGTTCACGAAACGTGTCGCGCTCGCCACCGCGGGCGGAGTGGTGTTGACCGCCATGCTGGCCGGGCCGGTATCGGCCGTGAAGCCGACGAATCCGCCGGCCGAAGCTCCAACGGAGCGTCCGCTCACCGCAGGCGAGCTGGCCGCTGCCGACCGCAAGCTCGCGACTTCGGACGCCTACCTTGCGTCCGTCGTCCGGGAGGGGTCGGATCTGCTGTCGCTGTCCTGCGTCACGCCCACGGGCACCGACCCGCAGGTCGAGACGCAGGCCTGCACCGTGCCGCAGGGCTACCTGTCGGTCACCGCCCGCGATCAGACCAGGAGCACCTACTGCGGTCCGGCGACGGGCCAGGTGATCGCGAACTACACCTGGGCGGTCGCGGCAGGCGCGAACAAGTACACGCAGGCCAAGATCGCCGGCTGGATGAAGACCGATCTCAACGGCGGCACGGGCGCCCACGAGCTGGAGGACGGCCTCGAGCTCGGAACCCAGGGCTCGCCGCGCCGACCTGCCGGATGGGACTGGGTCGTGATGGACGTGCGTGACCGCGACGGTGACGGTCACTCCGGCGACGAGCTCCAGGGGTACGTGCGCAGCAACGTGAGCAGCTCGAAGATGCCGCTCGCGATCCCCGTCAAGCCGCATGATCCGAGGTCCAACTACTACCTCGTCAGCTGGCCGAAGGCCATCGCGTCAGTGGGCCACTGGATCGCCGCGTACGGCTGGTATGGCAGCTACAACGGCACGACCTTCTCTCGCATCTACTACACCGACTCGTCGAAGGACGAGGGCGGAAGCACCGGCAAGTTCTGGGATCCGACGCGCGACATCGCTGCGCTCATCGCCGAGCACACGCGACGGATCGTGTGGTGATGGTTCATCGACGATGCGGCGCGGTCCTGTCCGCGCTGCTCGTCGGCTGGGTGGCGGCCTGCACGGCTGCCACCCAGCCACCGACGCCACCCAACGCGGCACGCGCATCGGTCACCGCGAGCATCAGCCCGTCAGGAGCCCCGTCGGCGACCGTGTCGCCGAGCGAACGCGCAGTTCGGCCGAGCGCGAACCGCCTCGAGCTGGACATCGGACGCCTCGATCCCGCCTGGGTGTGGCCGATGCTCGACTTCGCGAGCGACAGCCATGCCGTCATCTGGTCGTCGGGTGTCCTGGACGGTCCGGTCGGCGATGGCGCGCCGGACCTGTGGCGCTACATTCCCGGAGCGCCGGGCCCGGAGCTGCTGTGGCGCAATCCGGAGCGTGACCGCCAACTCGCGAAGATCGGCGGCGATACGGACGTGTGGGCCTTCGTCGAGATCAGCTCCCTCGGCGAGGCCTGGTGGAACCTGTGGCTGCTCACCGAGCCGGGCGACGAGCCGATCCTGCTCGACTCGCACGCGGGCGAGGATGACGTCAGGAGCCTGGTCCCCTCGTTCGACGTGGACGCCGGCAGGATTGCATGGACGTCGTTCGGCGGCGATCCGGCCGGCAGCGGAGCCGTCACGCAGCTGTGGTTCGCGGAGGCGCCGGACTGGGAGCCGCGCCTGCTCCGCGAGGATGATGCATCGGAGCGTGCCTATTGGCTGCCCTCACTGCGAGCGAGCCAGCTGGCGTACGTCGATGTCACGCTCGCCGCGGACACCGCGGATGACATCCGCCACGTGATGCTCATGGACCTGACCGACCCGGCGTCCGAGCCTCGCCAGCTCGATACGTCCGCCAACGCGACCATGCCGATCGTCACCGATGACGGCGTGATCTGGAAGGAGCCGGATGCCGGGTTCGCCATGTTCAACTGGGGGCGCCTGTTCCGCTACTCTTTCGAGACCGAGCAGATCTCCACCGTTCGCATCGGCCCGCAGGAGTATGCGAACTACCCATCCGGTGGTGGACGATTCGTGGCCATGTGGGGCGCCGATTCATCGACGTTCACCGTCCACGATCTCGAGCGGGGCGCCAGCCGCACGATCGCGAGCTACGACAACGGGGTCGACAGCATCATGCGTCCGCACCTGGCCGGTGACCTGCTCGTGTGGCTCCACGCACAGACCGATGGATCGGGCGACGGTCCGCCGTCGCCTCTCGAGTACGCATGGCTGCCGGAACCCGGAGGAGATCGGGGCGACTGAAGCCTAGGGGTGCGTCATGCGCATGACGTCGAGCGCCTCGTCGAGCTCCGCCTCGGTCAGCCGCCCATCCGAGACGTGGCCACGCTCGATCACGACATCGCGGATCGTCCTGCGTTCGGCCAGCGCCTGCTTGGCGATGCTGGCCGCCTCCTCGTAGCCGAGGTGCCGGTTGAGCGGCGTGACGATGGCGGGCGAGCTCTCCGCGTACTCGCGCAGCCGGTCGACGTTGGCGGTGATGCCGTCGACGCACCGGTCCGCGAGCAGGCGGCTCACGTTGGCAAGCAACCGGATCGACTCCAGGACGTTGCGCCCGAGCATCGGCAGCATGACGTTGAGCTCGAAGTTGCCCGCCGCACCACCCCACGCCACAGCGGCATCGTTTCCGACGACCTGGGCGCAGACCATGAGCGTCGCCTCGGGGATGACCGGGTTCACCTTGCCGGGCATGATGCTGCTGCCCGGCTGAAGGTCGGGAAGGTTGATCTCGCCCAGGCCGGCGCGCGGGCCGGACCCCATCCAGCGCAGGTCGTTCGCAATCTTCGTCAGGCTCACCGCGATCGTGCGCAGCTGGCCCGACAGCTCGACGAGCCCGTCCCGCGCTCCCTGGGCCTCGAAGTGATCGCGCGCCTCGGTCAACGGCAGGCCGGTCGCCGACGCGACCTCCGCGATCACCCGTCCGCCGAACCCGGGCGGCGAGTTGATGCCGGTGCCCACCGCCGTGCCCCCCAGCGGGAGCTCCGCCACGCGCGGCAGCGTGGCGACCAGGCGCTCGACCCCGGCGCTCACCTGCGCCGCGTAGCCGCCGAACTCCTGGCCGAGCGTTACCGGCGTGGCGTCCATCAGGTGCGTGCGCCCGGACTTCACGACGGTGGCGAACTCGTCGCGCTTGCGCTCCAGGGAGGCCGCAAGGTGCTCGAGGGCGGGGATCAGGTCACGGATGACGCCCGCGGCGGCGGCGATGTGGATCGAGGCAGGAAACATGTCGTTCGACGACATCGGATGGTTGACGTCGTCATTGGGGTGCACCGGTCGACCGAGCGACTCGGACGCCAGGGTGGCAAGCACCTCGTTCATGTTCATGTTGCTCGACGTGCCCGATCCGGTCTGGAAGACATCGACCGGAAACTGGCCGTCGTGCTCGCCGCGGGCCACCGCATCGGCTGCTTCGACGATTGCGGACGCCACGTCGGACTCCATGATCCCGAGCTCCTGCTTGACCGCTGCGACCGCCGCCTTGATCCGGGCGAGTGCCTCGATCTGCGAACGCTCCAGGCGCGTGCCGGAGATCGGGAAGTTCTCGACCGCGCGCTGCGTCTGCGCCCGCCACTTGGCGTGCTCGGGAACCCGGATCTCTCCCATCGAATCGCGCTCGACCCGGTCGCCGCTCACCGGCTGAAGTCGGATGTGTCGGTCTCCGTGAACCGGATGACCGGCGGGATGAGGTATGGCAGCACGCCGGCGTCGAGATCATCGAGCAACCGCTTCGCCTCGCCGATCAGCTCGTTGACGAAGATGCCGTGATAGGCGGGCTGATAGGCCGCCAGCTTGTCCAGCCCCTCGCGCAGCTTGTTGCGAGCACCGCGCAGGTTGCGGCGCTGGAGATGCAGCAGGCCTGCCGCGACCTGGATCAGCCCCTGGTAGAAGTCGCGATCCTCGTCGGGGGAGGCGCGCCAGAGCGTCTCCCATGCCTCGTGCGCGTGCCAGTAGCGAACGCCGTTGAAGAGTGACGCTGCCTGCCGGAACAGCCGGTCGTGCTGGATCGGGTCGAGCGCCGCCGTGCGGCCACGCGGAGCCGATGGCTCCTCCGGGGCGGGCGTGCTGGCGGCGGGGATGTCGGTCATCGCCGACCGATCCTAGCAGGACGAGCAGCGGCCGAAGGATCGGTCTAGCCTTCGCGACATGCAGCAGAAGCAGCCACGCTGGTGGCAGGACGGCGTCGTCTACGAGATCTACCCACGCAGCTTCGCCGATGCGGATGGCGACGGCACCGGCGACCTGGCCGGCATCACCGATCGGCTCGATTACCTCGCCTGGCTGGGCGTGGATGCGATCTGGATCGCGCCCTTCTACCCGTCGCCGATGGCCGACTTCGGCTACGACGTCGCCAACCACACCGATGTCGACCCGCTCTTCGGATCGCTGGCCGACTTCGACGCGCTGCTCGCCGCCGCCCACGAGCGCGGCATCCGGGTGCTCGTCGACTACGTGCCGAACCACACGTCCAACCAGCATCCATGGTTCGTCGAGTCGCGGGCATCGCGCAACAATCCCAAACGCGATTGGTACGTGTGGCGCGATCCCGGTCCGAACGGCGAGCCGCCGAACAACTGGATCAGTATGTTCGCAGGCCCCGCCTGGGAGTGGGACGAGACGACACAGCAGTTCTACCTCCACACCTTCCTGGCTGAGCAGCCGGACCTCAACTGGCGAAATCCGGAGACGCGGGCCGCAATGTTCGACGTTGCGCGCTTCTGGCTCGACCGCGGGGTCGACGGCTTCCGGATCGACGTCGCGCCGATGGTCATGAAGGATCCCGAGCTGCGCGACAACCCGCCGAATCCGTCGCCCGACGAAGCGCATCGGCTCGGCGCCTGGGCGCACCAGCTGCACCTCAACGACCACGCCCATCCAGACATGCACGAGCTGTATCGCGACTTCCGCCGCCTGCTCGAGTCATACCCGCACGACCGCGTCAGCATCGGCGAGCTGCATCACCCCGACTACGACGTGTGGGCCAAGTACTACGGCGAGCGCCAGGATGAGATCCACGTGCCGTTCAACTTCCACCTCACCTACAGCCCCTGGACGGCCGATGCCGTGCGCGCCGCCGTCGAGGGCGTCCAGGGTGTCCTGCCGCCCGGTGCCTGGGCCAGCTGGGTGCTCGGCAATCACGACCAGCCGCGGTTTGCGTCACCGCATCGCGCCGGACGAGACCAGGCCAAGGTCGGCATGCTGCTCCTGTTGACGCTGCGAGGAACACCGACCATCTACTACGGCGAGGAGATCGGCATGGTCGACGTGCCGGTTTCCGGTGATGATTCCCGCGACCCGGTCGAGCGTCGCGAGCCAGGCCGCGGGCGCGATCCGGAGCGCTCACCGATGCAGTGGGACGCCTCCCCCAACGGTGGCTTCTCCCCACCGGACGCCACGCCCTGGCTGTCGCTTGCCGCCGATGCCAACCAGGTGAACGTGGCGGGCCACGCCGAGGATCCCGAGTCCATCCTGACGCTCACCCGCCGCCTCATCGCGCTGCGACGCGAGCACCCCGTCCTCCGCCTCGGCGACTTCGAAAGTTTCGGCCCCACGCCGGACGGCACGTTTTCCTTCCGCCGGCTCTCCGCGGACGGTCAGCTGACGGTCGTCCTCAACCTCACCGGCGAGGAACGCTCCGTGCCCGATGCCGGGCCCGGCCGGGTCCTGATCGGCACGCATCGCGACCGCGACGGCGAGAAGGTCGACCCGACCGTGGAGATGCGGCCGAACGAGGGGCTCGTCATCGAAAGGAGCTGAAGCACCCTCCTCAGGCTCGAGGCGGGTGCGGCGGACCGGCCTCGATGCGCTGGCGGAGGACACCCCGGTCCGATGCCTCCCAGTCGGAGTGGATCCCCCACGCAGTTCACTGCCTGATGGGAGTCCGGGGCATCGTCGGCGGTGCCCGTGGCGGGACCGGGGCCTGGATCGCCTTCATCTATCGAGACTGATCCGCCGGAATGCCGGCTCAGGCGCGATTCCCGCAGTCTGTGACCGCACTCGACGCCTGAGCTGTGCCGCCGGGCGGACCTCAGGCTCCCGCAGCGGTCATGGATCGCGAGAATCGCGCCCGCCAACCAGCTCCGGCGCCCTCACCGCAATCCATCGCGATGAGCCGGCCCAACCCCATCTCAGCGACCTTCGAACAGCCGATCGGTCCCTAGTCGACGATCTTGGCCATCACGTGCTTGATGATCGTGTAGTCCTCGATCGAGTAGCTGCTCATGTCCTTGCCGTAGCCGGACTGGCCGAAGCCGCCATGCGGCATCTCGGACGCGATCGTGAGGTGGTCGTTGATCCAGACCGTGCCATAGCGCAGCGCTTTCGCGGCCCGCAGCGCCCGCTTCACGTCCCTGGTCCAGACCGACGCGGCCAGGCCGTAGGGCACACCATTCGCCCACGCCAGCCCTTCGGCCTCGTCGCCGAAGCGCTGAACGGTGACGACCGGGCCGAACACCTCGTTCTGGACGATCTCGGCGTCCTGCGCCACCCCGGCGACCACCGACGGCCGGTAGAAGAACCCGCGATCGCCGATGGTGTCGCCGCCGGTCGCGATCTCGGCGCCATAGCCCCTGGCGCGGTCGATGAAGCCTGCGACGCGCGCCTGCTGGGCCTTCGAGACCATCGGTCCCATGTCGAGCTCGGGGTCGGAGGCGGGATCGCCAACCTTGATCGACTCGACCGCCGGAACCAGCGCCTCGAGCGCCCGATCGTAGCCGTCGCCCATCACGATCAGCCGGGTGGCTGCGGTGCAGTCCTGGCCGGAATTGAAGAATCCGGCGATCTTGATCGTCTCGGCCAATGCGTCCATGTCGGCGTCGTCGTACACGAGCACCGGGGCCTTGCCGCCGAGCTCCAGGTGCACGCGCTTCACCGTCTCCGCCGCAGCGGCCGCGATCTCCTTGCCGGTCGCCGTGTCCCCGGTGAGACTGACCATGTCGACCTCGGGGTGGGTGATCAGCCGCTGTCCCACGACGTCGCCCGGCCCGGTGACCACGTTGAAGACGCCCTTCGGAAAGATGTCGGCAGCCAGCTCGGCAAGCCGAAGCGCCGACAGCGGCGTCATGGACGCCGGCTTCAGCACGACCGTGCACCCCGCCGCGAGGGCCGGGCAGAGCTTCCAGATCGCCATCATCAGCGGGTAGTTCCACGGCGCGACCTGGCCGACGACACCCGCCGGCTCACGCCGGATCATGCTGGTGTGGGTGTTGACGTACTCGCCAGCCGCCTTGCCCTCGACCACCCGCGCCGCGCCTGCGAAAAAGCGGACGTTGTCGACCGTGAACTCGACGTCGAAGTCGGCCGTTCCCTTCGGCTTGCCGACGTTGGCCTGCTCGAGGCTCGAGAGGGTCCCGGTGTCCGTCTCGATCGCATCGGCGAAGGCGTACAGGGCCTTGGCGCGCTCGGCCGGCGTCGTCTGTGACCAGGCGTCGAATGCGGCGCGAGCCGCGGTCACGGCGCGATCGACGTCGGCGACACCGCCCTTCGGCACCTGCGCGATCTCTTCCTCGGTGGCTGGATTGATGACCGATGCAGTCTCGCCACTGCCGGCATCGGCCCAGTCGCCATCAATGAACATCTGTTGGCGTGGCGCGGTCAGGGTCATGGCTCGTTCAGGACCTCACAGAGGGTGGGTGGCTTGGCGCGCACCGATACGGGCCGATTCTATCCCGTTTCTCGACGGATTCCACTGCCTTCTTCCGGCAACGCGCCGGAATCCGGACACTCGCACCGACCGACCCGGCGCCCTGGTCTCGACGCGTCGCGACGAACGCGGAGGGACGAGCATGGAGAAACGAGCGCCCAGGAACGACCACGAACCCTATTCGCGCACCGCGCGGAAGCCGCCGTCGGCGGCGCGGGCCATGACGAACAGGAGATCCGCCAGCCGATTCAGGTAGGGCACCACCTGCGAGTCGCCAAGCTCACCGGCGCCGTCCAACGCGACCGACCGCCGCTCCGCCCGACGAACCGTCGTCCGCGCGAGGTCCAGCGCCGCACCCGTCATCGATTCGCCCGGCAGCACGAACTCCCTCGGCTGCTCGACAACCTCCTCGAGCGAATCGATCTCCGTTTCCAGCGCGGTCACCATCTCCGCCGTCACGCGCGAGACCCCATCGGTCAGGCGCTGACGGCGATCGGGATGGGTCGCGAGCTCGGCACCGACCACGAAGAGCTCGCGCTGAAGCCGCATCGTGAGGTCGGCCAGCCGCACCTCGGTACGGTCGGTGGCGGCTCCGATCGAGGCTCGCGCCAGCCCGAGCGCCGAGACCGCCTCGTCGGTGGTCCCGTAGGCATCGGTCCGCAGGTCGGACTTGCTCACCCGGTCGCCGCCGAACAGGAGTCCGGTGGTGCCGGAATCGCCTGTGCGGGTGTAGATGCGCATCGGTGGATGATATGGCACCGGGCGTGCATACCACGCGGTCGTGAACGACCGAGCCACGCCATTGCCCTGCCACGGACCGCGCGCCAGATCGTCAAGCAGCGCGGCGCCTAGAAGAGGCCCGGGGGCGGCTCCCAACGCTCGGCGAGGAGGGTCACCTTGACCGGCGGCCCGACGACCTCCTCCGCCTTGGTCTTCACGGTCTGGATCAGCTCACCGGCCCACGGGCAGAAGGGCGTGGTGAGCACCATCTTGATCTCGGTGGGGGCGCCGTCGGCCCCGAGCTCCACGGCCTTGATGAGATCGAGGTCGACGATGCTCATCCCGATCTCCGGATCCTGGATGTCGTAGAGCGCGGTCATCACCTCGTCCACCTTGCCGAGGTTGGAATCGATCGTCATGCGACCAGTCTACGCCCATGCGCGAGGGAGCACCCGAGCGCCAACCGTCACGCGTCACCCGGCGCCGGCCACGACGCGGCCATCGAGCGCGGGACGCATCATCGGAGCCGCTCGCCAACCCAGGCGGCCATCGGGCTCTCAGGCTCGTTCGAGCCGATGCGCTGGCGAGCCCCCGCGCCCGACCCATCGCGCTAGAGGAGCGCCCCGTCGAAATTCGGGTGTGGCGCGGGGACCAGCGGTCGCACGCGCGCGTAGCCCTCGTAGATGGGTCCGCCGCCTTCGACCGCCGCCCGCAACGACGCCAGCTCGTCCGCAACGTCCGTTTGGCTGCCGTGGCAGCCGAGCGCATCCACCTTGCGACCCGCGACGTGGGTGATCTCGATGCGGTGCGTCGCCGACTGCTCCTCCGGTGAGAGGTCGTACCGGTTCCCGCTCGGGTCGAAGATGGGGCTGATGACGTAGACCGCGTTCGGCGCGGTGCCCGCATCGGCCAGGCGCTCCACCGCCCATCGCGTCGCGTTCCCGACCACGATGTGGTCGGGGTGGCCGGTCACACCGTGCGGGCCGAAGGTGATGACGGCCGCCGGCCGGCGATCGGCGAGCCACGCGGCGATCTCATCCGCCAACTGGTCGAACGGCTGGTCAGCGACGCCGCCATCCGCGTAGCCATCGAGGAGCGAAACCTCGTCGAGCCCGATCGCGCGGGCGGCACAGATCAGCTCGGCCTCCCGTTGGTCCCCGACGGCAGGGTCTGACGTGCCATCGGTCGATCCCGCCTCGCCGCGCGTCACCACGAGGAGTCGCGTGGTGGCGCCGGAGTCGTGAGCCAGCGCGAGCGCGCCGGCGCAGCCGAAGCTCTCGTCGTCGGGATGGGCGAGAACGGCCGCCAGGCCGCCGGGCGCGATCGGATAGCTCACCGGGTCTCCTCGGTCGGTTCGTTGGCGTCAGCGTCATCGTCGGAGAGCAGCGTCCAGCCCTGCCGCTCCACCGTCGTCCTCATCGTACGCAGGACGGCGAGCTTGCCGCTGGCAACCTCGGCAATGAAGCGGCGCATGCCATCGTCATCGAGCGACGAGCCTGGAGGCGCGCTGCCACGCCCGACGTTGAGCCAGGCGAGATGGTAGCGGTCCATGCGGCCCCACACGCGCTCGAGGAGCGCATCGGAATCGATGAGCCACCCCCGGAAACGGTCCCAACTTGGCTCGGCGACCAGTGCGTCGCCGGTCGCGATGAGCGCGTCGGTTGCGGCCAGGAATGCCGATCGGGACATGACGGCAGGTCGGACGTTCACGGTGGCCGAGTATAGGCGCGCCCCGGGCGCGGACATCGTTCGTACCATTGCCCGCGCGGGCCTGGGGCACGAAGACTCTATGGAGATGAAACGCCACCCGAGCGGCCACGACGTCCGCGCGGTGCTCATGCTGCTGGCAGTCGGGGTGCTCCTGGCGCCGATCGTTCTGCTGGGCACCGTTGACGCTGGCTGGGCTGCCAACCGTCCGGCATGGGTTCCGCAGGCACTCGGCGCCGGCCTGCTCGCGGCGGCGGGCCTGGCAACCGTGTCCTCACTGGTCGTCGGTCTGGGCCACGGATCACTCAGCTGCCTGCTCCTGGCCGGGGCATCTGCCGCGCTCGTCGGCGGCGCCCTGGCGATCATCACCGGATTGAGCAGCATCCCGCTCACGATCGGGGCCGCTGCCATCTTGACTCTGGCCGCGGCAGCCGCCGAGCGCGCCGACGCGCGAGTTTCGGGCCGACGGACTCGTGTGACGGCCGCCTTCCTTCTGCTGATTCTGGCCGAGGCGGCAGTCGTCGCCGACCTGTTGCCTCCCCTCGCGAGCGTCACCGGGGGAATTCATCCATCGCTGTTCCTCGCCGCCGCGGTCGTGGCCGGCGTTGCGGCGATCATCACCGCCACGCGAGACCTCGGCCTCGCGTCGGCCGCCCTGGCGGCGGGCGCGATGGCGCTCGCGCTCGCCCCAGGAGACGCCGCCGCGGTTCCCTTCGCGCTCGCCGTGCTCACGGGTGCCGCCCTGCTGAGCGCACGCTCGGTCGTCGCGTCCGGACCGGACGCGATCGTGACCGATGACGGACGGCTACCGGAGCTCGCTGCGCACCTGACGGAGGGAGTCCTGCGCTTCGACGGTCACCTGAAGCTCCGCGCCTGGAACCCGGCCGCCGCCGCGCTGCTTGCTCTCGACGCGGCCAGCGAGGGGACCAGGCTGGAGGACCTGCTCGGTCTCGGCGTGCAACAGCTGCCGGCCGGATCGGAGACCGTGCTTCACCACATGCAGCTGGGCGGACTCGATCTGTCGATCCACCGCGACGAGACCTCCATCATCATCGTGATGCACGAGCCGGCGCTGTCGGGCAGTGCGGAGCGCCTGCGGCGCGAGCTGCGCGACACGATCGAGGAGCTGTTCTCCGCGCGCCGGACGGTCGACCTCCAACGGGCAGAGCTCGAGCGAGCGGCGTCGATGGATCCCCTCACCGGCGTGACAAGCCACGCCGCGATCCTCGACCGGCTGCGGACCGAGGTGGCGCAGGCGCGGCGTTACCGGCATTCGGTCGCCGTGCTGCTCCTCGATGTCGACCGCTTCGGAGAGATCCACGCCTCCCGTGGCAGCGAGGGCGGGGATGCGGTGCTGCGCGAGATCGCGCTGCGTGTCCGACTCCGGGTGCGTGCTGCCGATGCGCTCGGTCGATGGGGCACCCATGGCCTCCTTTCGATCCTGCCCCACACGGACGAGGGCGGAGCCGCAACCTTCGCCGACGCGCTTCGTCGACGCGTCATGCAGCACCTGGTCTCGATCGAGGAGATGGAGGTTGCGGTGACCTTGAGCGCCGGGGTGGCTGTCATGCGACCCGGCGAGGACCTCGCCTTCGACGAGCTGCTGGCCCGCGCGGAAGAAGCGCTGGCGAGTGCGCGCAGCGCAGGCGGCAACCGGATCGCGCTCGATCGCATGCACGGTCTTGCGAGACTGGACCGAGCCTCGCCGACACCTGACGCGGAGGCCGACGAGCGCGCCTGACCCGTCCGACGGTCGCCCGAGCGCCTCTGCGGCGAGCCGCCGGGTGGCATTGGGCGACGGAATGTATGACACGGCGCAGCCTCCGAGCGGGTCGGGGCTCCGGAAATCGGCCTCCGGTTATCCACTGATGTCATACAATCTGTGGGTTCGATCTGTGGATAACCCCCTACTCGTGCCGGTGCATCACTGGCACCCTGAGGCAGCACATGCCAGCCACCTC
>JBQTHZ010000024.1:0-8456 GCA_052388515.1 Chloroflexota bacterium
GCGGAACAACGCGGGCCGCCCGAGGGAAATCGAAGAGCCTGGGGTCTCCCGAGCTCGGCCGGTGGCTCCATTGGCCGACAGCTCCGGGCAACAGTCGGCCGAGGAGACAGCATCACGAAGGGCGGCCACGCGGGGCCGCCCTTCGCATCGGTCTGTCGGGAGGGGGCTACTTCTTGACGGCAGCCTTCTCCCTTTCCTCCTCGGTCAGCTCGTCGAAGACCTGCTCCTCGACGGCGGCCTCCATCTCGGGGTTGTCGCCGGCGCCCATGAGGTCGGCGACGGTCTCCCCCGCCTCCTCGGCAGCGGCCTCGGCCTCCGAGGGCTCGACCTCCCCGTCGCCATCGGCATCCGGATCACCGGACAGGAAGGCGCGCGCGGCGGCCTCCTCGCGCTGCTGCTCCTCTTCCGCAGGCGAGAGCTGCGCGGCTCGCTCGGCCTGCAGGCGTCGCGCCTCGGCGCCGGTCCCGGCGGGGATCAGCTTGCCGATGATGACGTTCTCCTTGAGGCCGATGAGGTGGTCCTTGGCGCCGTTGATGGCGGCCTCGGTGAGCACCCGGGTGGTCTCCTGGAACGACGCCGCTGCCAGGAACGAGGAGGTGTTGAGCGACGCCTTGGTGACGCCCAGCAGCACCGTCTGCGCCGTGGCCGGCTCGCCGCCCTCGGCGAGGATCCGGTTGTTCGTCTCCTCGAACTCGAAGCGATCGATCAGCTCCGACGGGAGCAGCTCGGTATCGCCGGCGTTGTCGACGGTCACCTTGCGCAGCATCTGGCGCACGATGATCTCGATGTGCTTGTCGCTGATGGTGACGCCCTGGGACCGATACACCTTCTGGACCTCGCCGACCAGGAAGCGCTGGACGGTGTCCACGCCCTTGATCTGGAGCAGGTCCTTCGGGTTCATCGATCCCTCGGTCAGCGCGTCGCCGGCCGAGACGACGTCGCCGTCCGCGACGCGCAGGCGCGCCGAGTGCGGCACCGGGTACTCCCGGACGTCGACCTCCTCGGTGTGAAGAGTC
Source organism: Chloroflexota bacterium (assembly GCA_052388515.1). Lineage (GTDB taxonomy): Bacteria > Chloroflexota > Limnocylindria > QHBO01 > QHBO01 > JACDBZ01. Next base: position 1,017 of record JBQTHZ010000024.1, read on the forward strand.
ACGGTGTTCCCCTTCTTCGTCACCCGACCGGCGGTCGGCGCCTTGACCTCCACCAGGTCCTCGTCCTCGCCCTGTCGAGCCATCAGCTGGCCCTCACTGACCTCGTCACCGTTGGCGACCAGGATCTCGTGCTGCGGCGTGAGCTTGAAGGTCGTGTCGTACGCCTCCCGATGCGTGACCCGCACCGCGATCGGCTGATCACCGGATGCCGGCGGCACCTCGACTGTTCCGTCGATCTCGGTCATCGTCGCCTGGCCCTTGGGGATGCGTGCCTCGAAGAGCTCCTCGACACGCGGCAGGCCCTGCGTGATGTCCTCGCCGGCGACGCCGCCGGTGTGGAACGTCCGCATGGTGAGCTGCGTGCCCGGCTCGCCGATCGACTGGGCCGCGATGATCCCGACTGCCTGGCCCAGCTCCACGAGCTCGCCGGTGGCGAGGTTGCGGCCGTAGCACATGCGGCACACGCCATGGCGCGCGGCGCAGGTGAGCGGTGAGCGAACGCTGACGCGGTCGATCCCGGCCGCCTCGATGCGGAGGAGCGCCGCCTCGTCGATCTCGGCGTTGCGCTCCACGAGCACGTCGCCGCTCTTCTCGTCGACGACCTCGAAGGCCGCCATACGGCCGATGAGCCGATCGAGGAAGGGCTCCGGGATCTGCTCCGACTCCTCGGCGGTGATCCAGGTGCCGACATCGGCACCGCAGTCGTCCTCTCGGGTGATGACGTCCTGTGCCACGTCCACCAGGCGCCGGGTCAGGTACCCGGAGTCGGCGGTGCGCAGCGCGGTGTCGGCCAGTCCCTTGCGGGCGCCGTGGCTCGAGATGAAGTACTCGAGCACGCTCATCCCCTCGCGCAGGTTGGAGCGAATCGGCAGGTCGATGATCCGGCCCGACGGGTCGGCCATCAGGCCTCGCATGCCGGCCAGCTGGTGGATCTGGGTGACCGAGCCACGGGCACCCGAGTTCGTGATCAGCATGATCGAGCCCTGCTCGTCGAGCCCGGTGAGCATCGAGGTCGTCACGTCGTCGGTCGCCTTGCGCCAGACCTCGACGGTCTGGGTGTAACGCTCGTCCTCGGTGATGAAGCCGCGCCGGAACTCGCGATCGATGCCGTCCACGCTGCCCTGCGCGGACGTGAGCAGCTTGGCCTTGTTCTTCGGCACCGCCAGGTCGTCGATGCCGATCGTGATGCCGGCGGCCGTGGCGTAGCGGAAGCCGACGCCCTTGATGCCGTCGACGAGCGTCGCGGTGGCGCCCGGCCCGAGGTCGCGGTAGCAGCGCGCGATGATCTCCTTGAGGCTCTTGCGGTCCATCGCCTTGTTGACGAATCCGAGCTCGCGCGGCAGGACCCCGTTGAAGATCACGCGTCCGGGCGTGGTCTCGACGACCTCCTGATGGGATCGCACCGTGCCGTCCTCATCGGTCCCGTCGTACAGGTCGAGCTCGACCTTGACCGGGGCCTGGACGTGCACCTGCCCGAGCTGGGCAGCCATCACCACCTCGTCGACGCTCGAGAAGGCGCGTCCGGCGCCCAGCTCGTCGTCGATCTGGACGGTCAGGTAGTAGCAGCCGAGCACCATGTCGTGGGTCGGGCTGACCACCGGCGAACCGTCGGCGGCACTGAGCAGGTTGCGGGTCGAGAGCATCAGCTCCTTCGCCTCGCGCTGCGCGGCGGTGCTCAACGGCACGTGGACTGCCATCTGATCGCCATCGAAGTCCGCGTTGAAGGCGAAGCAGACGAGCGGATGGATCTGGATGGCCGAGCCCTCGACGAGGACCGGCATGAAGGCCTGGATGCCGAGCCGATGCAGGGTGGGCGCACGGTTCAGCAGCACCGGGTGATCGGTGATGACCTCCTCGAGCACGTCCCACACCTCGGGACGCACGCGCTCCACGATGCGCTTGGCGCTCTTGATGTTGTGCGCGAAGCCCTTCTCGACCAGCTGCCGCATGACGAACGGCTTGAACAGCTCGAGTGCCATCTTCTTCGGCAGGCCGCACTGGTGCAGCTTGAGCTCGGGACCGACCACGATCACGGAGCGGCCCGAGTAGTCGACGCGCTTGCCGAGCAGGTTCTGACGGAACCGGCCCTGCTTGCCCTTGAGCATGTCGGACAGGCTCTTGAGCCGATGATTGCCGGTGCCCGCGATCGCGCGGCCACGGCGGCCGTTGTCGATCAGCGCGTCGCAGGCCTCCTGGAGCATCCGCTTCTCGTTGCGGATGATGATCTCCGGCGCCTCGAGGTCGAGAAGCCGCGAGAGGCGGTTGTTGCGGTTGATGACGCGGCGGTAGAGGTCGTTCAGGTCGGAGGTCGCGAAGCGCCCACCGTCGAGCTGGACCATCGGCCGCAGGTCGGGCGGGATGACCGGGAGGGTGGAAAGGATCATCCACTCCGGACGCGCGCCGCTCTTGCGGAAGGCCTCGATGAGGCGCAGGCGCTTGATCGCCTTCTTGCGGCGCTGGCCCGACGTCTGGCGCATCTCCACGTGGAGGTTCTGGCTCAGCTCGTCGAGGTCGATCTGCTCGATGATCTTCTTGACCGCCTCGGCGCCCATGCCGGCGTCGAACATGCGCCCGTGCGCCTCGAGGAGGTGCCGATACTCGCTCTCGGTCAGGATCTGGAGGACCTTGAGGTCGGCCAGCCTGGCGCGCTCGGTGCGCGCCCAGAGGCGTGCGTCATCGGTCTCCTGCCGGACCTGCTCGCGCTCGGTGACGGTGGCGTCCTCGATGCCGGAGGTCAGATCCGCGACGGCGGTGTGGTACTTCTCCTCGGCGCTGGCCAGCGCGTCGGTTGCGTCGCGCTCCACGGCGGCGACCTCGCCCTTGACGACGGCGCGCAGCTTGGCGAGCGCATCCTTCGAGGTGTCGTCGGCGCGACCGATGACCTCGCCCGTGGCGGCGAACACGACGTCGTCGGTCAGCTTCTTGCCGGCCTCCTTGATGGAGGCTTCGACCGCCTGGGCGGCCGTCATCAGCTCCTCGGTGCGGGCCGTCTGCTGATCGGTGATGCGCTTCTTCTCGGATTCGTGCGCACCTTCGACCTCGGTCCGCTTGTCGGCCACGGCGGCCTCGAGCTCGGCCTTCTTCTCGTCGACGACGGCCTGGGCGCTGGCGATGCGGTCCTCGGCCTCCTCGTCGATGCGCTGGGCGGCCTTCTCCCGCTGCGCCTCGTCGACGCGGGTGACGACATAGAGCGCGAAGTAGAGAATGCGCTCGAGGTTGCGCGGGCTGATGTCGAGCAGGATGCCGAGCCGGCTCGGCGTGCCCTTGAAGTACCAGATGTGGCTGACGGGCGAGGCCAGCTTGATGTGCCCCATCCGCTCGCGGCGCACCTTCGACCGCGTGACCTCGACGCCACACTTGTCGCAGATGATGCCCTTGTAGCGGATGCGCTTGTACTTGCCGCAGTAGCACTCCCAGTCCTTGGTGGGACCGAAGATGCGCTCGTCGAAGAGGCCGTCCTTCTCCGGCTTGAGCGTGCGGTAGTTGATCGTCTCCGGCTTGGTGACCTCGCCGGACGACCAGCCCTTGATCTGCTCCGGCGATGCCAGGCTGATCCGGATCGCGTCGAAATTGTTGACTTCAAGCATGAGCGGCTTCACGACTCCCGCGGCGGCATACGCCACTGCTGCGCTCGTTGCCGAGGTGGACCAGACCCCGGCTCAGGATGGACCGATGGTGGGACACGCGCGGCACCGTCCCCGGTACCGCGGTGTGCGAGCTATTCCTCAAAGCCCTGGAGATTGATCCCGCCGAGGTCCGGAAGCGGATAGCTGCCGGTGTCCTCGATGAAGCGGATCTCCTCTTCGTTCTCGTTCAGGATCTCCACCGACAGGCCGAGCGCCTGGAGCTCCTTGATGAGCACCTTGAACGACTCCGGCACGCCGGGCGGCTGGATCTCCTCGCCCTTGACGATCGCCTCGTAGGTCTGCACGCGACCCATGACGTCGTCGGATTTCACGGTGAGGAGCTCCTGGAGGATGTTCGCGGCGCCGTACGCTTCGAGCGCCCACACCTCCATCTCGCCGAAGCGCTGGCCGCCGAACTGTGCCTTGCCGCCCAGCGGCTGCTGGGTGATCAGGCTGTAGGGTCCGGTGGATCGCGCGTGAATCTTGTCCTCCACCAGGTGGTGGAGCTTGAGCATGTAGATGTAGCCGACCGTCACGCGATGATCGAACTGCTCGCCGCTGCGGCCATCGTAGAGGACGGTCTTGCCGTCCTCCGCCAGGCCGGCCCGCTTCAGGGCTCCGCGGATGTGCTCCTCGGTGGCGCCGTCGAAGACGGGCGTCGCGGCCTTGAGCCCGAGCGCCTGCATCGCCCAGCCGAGATGCGTTTCGAGGATCTGGCCGATGTTCATGCGGCTCGGGACGCCGAGCGGGTTGAGGACGATGTCGACCGGCGTGCCGTCCGGCATGAACGGCATGTCCTCGACGGGCAGGATCTTGGCGATCACGCCCTTGTTGCCATGCCGGCCAGCCATCTTGTCGCCGACGCTGATCTTTCGCTTCTGGGCCACGCTGACCCGCACGAGGCGGTTGACGCCGGGGAGCAGCTCGTCGCCGTTGTCGCGGCTGAACTGCCGGACGTCCACCACGATCCCACGCTCGCCGTGCGGCAGTCGCAGTGACGAGTCGCGGACCTCGCGGGCCTTCTCGCCGAAGATCGCGCGCAGGAGGCGCTCCTCGGCCGTCAGCTCGGTCTCGCCCTTCGGCGTGATCTTGCCGACCAGGATGTCGCCGGGCTTGACCTCGGCGCCCTCGTAGATGATCCCGTCCTCGTCGAGGTTGCGCAGGCTCTCCTCGCCCACGTTCGGGATGTCGCGCGTGATCTCCTCGGGGCCGAGCTTCGTGTCGCGGGCCTCGATCTCGTGCTTCTCGATGTGGATGGACGTGAACAGGTCGTCCTTCACGAGGCGCTCGCTCAGCACGATGGCGTCCTCGTAGTTGCCACCCTCCCACGGGAGGAAGGCGACCAGGATGTTCTGCCCCAGCGCCATCTCACCGTCCTGGGTGCTGCTGCCGTCGGCCAGCAGCTGATCAACCTTGACGCGCTCTCCCACGTCGACGACCGGGCGCTGGTTGATGCAGGTGCCCTGGTTGGAGCGCAGGAACTTCTTGAGCTGATACACGTCGCGTTCGTCGCCCTCGTCACGCTCGATCACGAGATGGTCGGCGGTCACGCTGACCACGGTCCCGCCGTGCTTGGCGACGAGCGTTCCCTGCGAGTCGAACGCGGCGCGGTACTCGACGCCCGTGCCCACCACCGGGGACTCCGGCTGAAGGAGGGGCACCGACTGCCGCATCATGTTCGAGCCCATCAGGGCGCGGTTCGCGTCGTCATGCTCGAGGAACGGGATCATGGCGGTCGCGACGCTCACGATCTGCTTCGGGCTGACGTCCATGTAGTCGATGACGTCGACTGACTCCTCGAGGAACTTGTCCTTCCAGCGGACCAGCACGCGCTCCTCGGTGAAGCGGTTCCGGTCATCGAGCGCGGCGTTGGCCTGCGCGATGTGGAACTTCTCCTCCTCGGAGGCATCGAGGTAGATGATCTCGTCGGTGACGACCGGCCGGATCATGACCTGGGCAACCTTGCCGTCCTTGATCTGGCCCCAGACCTTGTCGTCGATGACCGTCCCCGACTTCGCGACCGGCTTGCCCCCGTCGGTCAGCACGAGATCCTCGGCCAGGACCTGGCCGAGGGCGTCATCCTTCTTGTCCTTGGAGCCGACGAATCGGCGCACCTTGCGGTACGGCGTCTCGATGAAGCCGTGCCTGTTGATCTTGCCGTAGGTCGCCAGCGAGCCGATGAGACCGATGTTCGGCCCCTCCGGCGTCTCGATCGGGCACATCCGGCCGTAGTGGGACGGGTGCACGTCGCGGACGTCGAAGCCGGCGCGCTCCCGGCTGAGCCCACCGGGGCCGAGTGCCGAGAGACGCCGCTTGTTGGTCAGCTCGGCGAGCGGGTTGGTCTGATCCATGAACTGGCTCAGCTGGCTGCCACCGAAGAACTCCTTCATGGCCGCCACGACCGGGCGGATGTTGATGAGCGTGTTCGGGGTGGCCTGGTCGGCATCGGTGATCGTCATCCGCTCCTTGACGACGCGCTCCATGCGGAGCAGGCCGATCCGGAACTGGTTCTGAATCAGCTCGCCGTTGGCGCGGATGCGCCGGTTGCCGAGATGATCGATGTCATCGGGCTCCCCGCGGCCGTTGTTCAGCTCGATGAGCTTGCCGATGATGGCCACGATGTCGTCGCGGCTGATCACGCGGCTGGCGCGCGGATTGGCCGAATCCTCGGCCGGCAGCTCGAACTTGAGCTTGCGGGCGGCGTCGCCGAGCGCCTTGTTCAGCTTGTAGCGGCCGACTCGACCGAGGTCGTAGCGGCGGAAGTTGAAGAAGAGGCTGGTGACGAGGGCACGGGCGTTGTCGACCGTGGGCGGGTCGCCGGGGCGCAGCTTCTTGTAGACCTCGATGAGCGCCTGGTCCTGGTCCTCGGCCGGATCCTTGTCGAGCGTCAGCGCGACGTACGGATGCTCCGGGTTGTCATCGGCCGGCCCGAAGATCTTCTCGATCTCGGCCGTCTCGAGCCCGACCGCGCGCAGCAGCGTGGTGACCGGGATCTTGCGCTTGCGGTCGACCTTGACGCTGAGCAGGTCCTTGTTGGACGTCTCGAACTCGAGCCACGCGCCACGGTTCGGGATGACCTTGGCGGCATGCAGCATGCGGCCCGTGGCCGGGTCCTCGTTGGCGGTGTAGTAGACGCCCGGCGAACGGACGAGCTGGCTGACCACGACGCGCTCGGCGCCGTTGATGATGAAGGTGCCCTGCTCCGTCATCCACGGGAAGTCGCCCATGAACACGGTCTGGTGCTTGACCTCGTCGGTCTCCTTGATGACGAGGTCGACCTCCACCTTCAGCGGGCGCGCGAAGGTAAGGTCGCGGGTGCGACACTCTTCCTCGTTGAACTTGGGCTCCTCGAAGTAGAACTCTCGGAAGTGGAGCTCCAGGTTCTTGCCGGTGAAGTCGGTGATCGGGGTGATTTCGTCGAGTAGCTCGCGCAGGCCGGTGGTGACGAACCATTCGAACGATTCGGTCTGCGTCTGGATCAGGTTCGGAAGCGGGAGGACCTCGGGAATATGCGAGAAATTCTCACGGGTCGGGGCCAGCTCAAAACGGCCGGTCGACTCGGCCAGGACCATTCAGGGACTCCTCAAAGAGGGCATGGTGGGGCGCGGACACGCGAACGAGGAGTATAGCACCGCCGACCGCTTCGTCAAGTGAAGCGGTCACCGCAAACTGAGCCACTAGCGGCCTGCTCCCGATGACCGCAGTCTTGTCAGGTGGCACGCTCAGTGCCACTAGGTGGGGGTCCGGGACTCTCCTGCTGCCGCCTGCCGAAGAATTGAGCGTCGCGGCAGGCGCGGGACGCGACTTTCCACCG
>JBQTHZ010000025.1:0-2401 GCA_052388515.1 Chloroflexota bacterium
CCGGACGGTCGACCTCCAACGGGCAGAGCTCGAGAGAGCGGCGTCGATGGATCCCCTCACCGGCGTGACAAGCCACGCCGCGATCCTCGACCGGCTGCGGACCGAGGTGGCTCAGGCGCGGCGTTACCGGCATTCGGTCGCCGAGCTGCTCCTCGATGTCGACCGCTTCGGAGAGATCCACGCCTCCCGTGGCAGCGAGGGAGGGGATGCGGTGCTGCGCGAGATCGCGCTGCGTGTCCGACTCCGGGTGCGTGCTGCCGATGCGCTCGGTCGATGGGGCCCCCATGGCCTCCGTTCGATCCTGCCCCACACGGACGAGGGCGGAGCCGCAACCTTCGCCGACGCGCTTCGTCGACGCGTCACGCAGCACCTGGTCTCGATCGAGGAGATGGAGGTTGCAGTGACCTTGAGCGCCGGGGTGGCCGTCATGCGACCCGGCGAGGACCTCGCCTTCGACGAGCTGCTGGCCCGCGCGGAAGAAGCACTGGCGAGCGCGCGCAGCGCAGGCGGCAACCGGATCGCGCTCGATCGCATGCACGGTCTTGCGAGGCTGGACCGAGCCTCGCCGACACATGACGCGGAGGCCGACGAGCGCGCCTGACTCGTCCGACGGTCGCCCGAGCGCCTCTGCGGCGAGCCGCCGGGTGGCATGGGCGACGGAATGTATGACACGGCGCAGCCTCCGAGCGGGTCGGGGCTCCGAAAATCGGCCTCCGGTTATCCACTGATGTCATACAATCTGTGGGTTCGATCTGTGGATAACCCCCTACTCGTGCCGGTGCATCACTGGCACCCTGAGGCAGCACATGCCAGCCACCTCGACTGACCTCTCCGCAAAGCTCATCTTCCCGACGAAGGAGATCGTCGAGGAGTACTACCTGCCGATCATCTACACGGCCTGCCGCACCTGCTACTCGGAGCTGGTTCCCGACCAGATCTGGGACAAGGCGGTCAGCCGCCAGATCGCTGACGAGAAGCAGCAGAACCTCGTGCGCAAGGTGATGGAGTCCGGGCACGGCTCCACCATCGAGCACGTCAACTTCACCTTCGCCATCAGCGGCGTCACGCGCACGCTCAGCCACCAGCTCGTCCGCCACCGGGCTGGCACGGCCTTCGACCAGCAGTCGCAACGCTACGTCAGCTTCAAGAAGCGCGACAACTACACCGTTCCCGACTCGATCGCCCGCGGCGACCTGCCCGATGACCTCGCCGGGCGCTTCCAGGCGGCGATCGACGAAAACCTCGACCTGTACGGTCAGCTGCTGCAGGCCGAGGTGCCGGCCGAGGACGCGCGCTTCATCTTCCCGAACGCAATGCAGACGAACCTGATCATGACGGTCAACCTGCGCCAGCTCATCCACATGAGCGGGCTGCGACTGTGCACGATGGCCCAGTGGGAGATCCGCCAGCTCTTCAAACAGATCCGTCACGAAGTCTTCCGCGTCAGCCCGTTCTTCGGCAGCTTCCTGGTGCCGAAATGCGTACCGCTCGGCTACTGCGACGAGATGGGCAACCGCGACGAGCACTGCCGCATCAAGCCCCACCGCGACACCGTGATGGCGGTCTGGGATGCGTACCGCGGCGGGTCACTCGAAGAGACCGACGGGCCGGTCGTCCCCGACACGAGCCCATTTCGACCCAGGCCACGACGCGTGCACCTCCCCGTTGCCGACGGCGAGGTGCGCCCCGTCCACGCGGAGCCGGTGGGCACGGCGGCCGGGCAGGCCGGAGGCTCCGACCGAGTCTGACCCGCGCTACGCTGCGGGGATGGAACCGCGGAGAGGCACCCCGGCGTGAGTGCCGAATCCTCACGCCCGGGCGACCGTCGCGTCCGCGTCCAGCGCACCCAGCCGCAGGCGTTCACCGTCAAGGCGCCGAAGCGGCTCCGCGCAGCACCGACGCCGGCCGCGTCCCTGCTCCTTCTCTTCGCGGTGCTCATAACGGCCGGAACGGGCCTCCTGATGCTCCCGATCGCGACGAACGACGGAAGCACGACCCGCTTCATCGACGCACTCTTCACGGCCACCAGCGCCGCGTGTGTCACCGGTCTGGTCGTCCTCGACACGGCGACCCACTGGAGCCCCTTCGGCCAGGTCGTGATCCTCCTCCTCATCCAGGTCGGCGGCTTCGGGATCATGGCCGGCTCGACGTTGCTCCTCTCGTTGTTCATCGGTCGACGGACAACGCTGCGGGACCGCGTGCTGGTCCAGGAGTCGCTGGGTGGGCTTCACCTGGGCTCGATCACGAGCCTGGTCAAGCGCATCGCCATTTTCACGATCACCTGCGAGCTGATCGGCGCGATCGTTCTCGGCATCGCGTTCACCGCGGGACCCGAGGCCGGTCCGCCCGGCGACCCGCTCGGCATCTGGTGGGGCATCTTCCACTCCGTGTCGGCATTCAA
>JBQTHZ010000026.1:0-4024 GCA_052388515.1 Chloroflexota bacterium
GCCCCGGCGACACCGCGTGCGCGGCGCCGAGCAGGAGTGCCACCAGCGGAGCGAGGATGCCCGATCCGAGGGCGGTCCCCGAGACCAGGGCCGCCAGCCCGTCCGGTGCGGGACCGCTCGTCAGCAACGCGGGCGCGGCATCCCCTGCGACAGCCACGCCCGATGAGGTGACGCGAGCCGTTGCGCTCCCGGAGCGGACATCGGGCGGCGATGCCACTTGTTCCTCCGGGTAGCTGGTCAGCTCGGCGGACGGGCTCCGCGGTGGGACGTCTGCCGCAACGATCTCCACGCCGGGAGCGGCCGCGATCACCACCTCTCGCCATCCGAGCCGTCCATCGTCGGTGGCGTCCACCACCTCGACCCGTCGTTCCCCGCCTGCAAGCCCGACCTCCGCCTCCAGGCTGCAGACCAGCCGCACCGTGCTCAGGCCCCCGGCACCGGCCGGGAAGGTGAGCTCGGGCGGTGCCCCTTCGATCGCCTGCAGCCGAGTGCCGTCGACTCGGACGCTGAAGGCAGCCCGTACCTCACTGCACGCGTCGCCACCGTACGCATCCCGCTCGAGCGGCCCAACGCTGCCGTCCCCGTCAGTGTCGATCTTCCTCATCTCGGCAAAGGCGGGGATCTCGGCCATGTCGACCACGTAGCGCACCCCGATGCCCTCCGGGCGAAGCTCGAGCAGCACGGCACGGTTGACGGTGAAGTTGCCGAGCGGATGAGCATGCACCGGTGCCGGCGCGTGCAGCAGGACCGATGCGACGGCACCGGCGACGACCAGCGTCGCGCGGGCAATGCGAAGGCTGATCATGGTGCATCCTCACGAAGTGCCTCGAGCGCGGCCACCGCGCGAGGCACCTGCAGCGGCGGCAGGCTGGCCGACCCGGCGACGGCCCTGGCCAGCAGCTCGGCTGCCTCTTCATCCCGGCCCATGGCGGCGGCGATCATGCCGGCGTGGTACGCGATGCGCGGATCAGCCGTCCCCAGCCGCGCGGCCTGGGCCGCGGCGTCCGCCGCCTCCTCGATGCGGCCCGCCGAGAACAGCGACCACGCCAGCGCGTCGTAACCGTAGACGTCGCGTCGCAGCGCGAGCTCGGCCTCCGCGCGCTCGACCGCGCCATCGAGATCTCGCCCGTGATCGGCGGCGAACAGGACGTAGGCGCGGTCGTAGACGGACTCTTCGGCGGCCAGGCCGGCGATCGCCTCGACCAGCGCGTACTGGTCCTCGGCGAGCGCCGCGTCGCCGCGCAGGGCGTAGAGATCGCCCAGTGTCGCAACGAGCTCGGGCTGCGGGAGGGCCGCGACCGCATCCTCGAGCAGCGCGATCGCTTCATCACGCCGGCCCTGAGCCTCGCGCGCGCGGGCGAGCCCGGCGCTGGCCGGCGCGTGCGCCGGCAGCGCATCGAGCCCCGCCGCGTAGGACGCATCGGCTCCTGCCAGGTCTCCGCTGGCGCGCTGGAGGTCGCCCAGCTGGACGTGATAGAACGCGATCTCGTCCGGGAAGCCGGCCTCGAGCGCCGCACGCGCGGCATCCGTCACGAGGCGCAGTGCCTCGTCCAGCTCCCCGTTGAGATAGGCCAGGCGACCGAGCCTGCTCCAGCTCGCCGCCGATGGCACCGCTTCGGCCAGCCGCTCGTAGTGGACGCTCGCGGCATCGACCCGCCCGAGCTCGAGCAGGCTGTCCCCCGCCACCGTCAGTGCCGCGAGATTGCCGGGATCGGTCTCCAGGATCTCGTTCGCGCCGTCCAGCGCGGCGTCGAACTCGTGGAGGGCGAACGCCACCATCGCCTCGCGCACGCGGACCGTGGCAGGATCCGGCGCTGACTCGGCGGCGATCGCGAGCGCCGCCTCGGCGCGGCGCAGGTCGGCCAGGTCGCCGCTCGCACGGGCCCGGTCGATGTACGCATCGGCGAGGTGCACATGGTCGAGGTAGCCGCCACCGGCAGCGGTACGTGCCTCCCAGAACTCGACGCGCTCCGCCGGGGGCAGCAGGCCATCGGTGCGCGAGGTGTCGACCAGCGGATCCGCGACGGCCCCGCGGTCCGCGCCGCCGGGCACCGGTTCCGAAGCCGACGGGCCGCCTCGGAGCGACCATGTCACCACTGCGACGGCCACGGCGCACAGCACGAGCAGGATCACCACGCGCAGTGGCGATCGGCGCCCGAAGCGCCGGCCGATGGTGGTCGCGATGGACATCTGCATGGATGTGGAGCTGGGAGCCCGCGGGCGGACCGCGGACCCCCATCGGCCTCAGTTGGCCGGAGCCAGGTACGGGAAGGCCCCCGAGAACGCGCTGTCGTTCCCGATGCAGTCGCTGAGCGCGGTGTTGGCCACCACGGACAGGGCCACGTCGACGACGTCGTCAGCGAGCGCGCGACCGTTCAGCATCGCGAAGCTGGCGGTGCTGGACGTGTCATAGGTGATCACGTCGGGCAGGAGCAGCGAAGCGACAACGGCGCCGTAGGCGTCGGGATCGGGTGCCGTTCCAGCCAGCCCGGTGATGAGGGCCACGAGGCCGGCGACGTCATCGGTGTACTCCGCGACGTCGTTCCGAGGCTCGGCTCGGTTGTAGGCCTCCTTGGTCGCATCGGTGTGGTTGAACACCGTGTTGATAGCGGGCAGGCCCATGCGCTCGACCTGCGTCTTGCCATCCTCGTTGATCGCGGTCTCGCCCCAGACCCCGATGGTGCCGCCACCCAGGAGCGCATCGGGCACCTCGATCACGATCGCGGACGCGTTGAAGCCCGCGAAGAAGTTGACGGTGTTGGCGTCACAGAACGACGACAGCCCGCCGAGGGTCCCGGTGTCGAGCAGGGTGGTCTTGAACTCGTTGAACGCGGCAAGGTCGAAGAAGAACGGGTCGTCGAACAGCCCGGCCTGGGCCCATCCGCCGCCGGAGAGCGCCTGCGCGCTGCCGGTCGTGCCCTTCTTCAGGAGCGTCGTGCGATCGCCGCCGGCCTGCCAGGCCACGCTGTAGCGCTGCGATCCGTCGCCCTTGACGCCGTCGAACTTGACGACCAGCCGCGCATCCTCGATGGCGTCGCCGCTGGTGTCGATCATGAACTGGTAGGTCGTGCCCTGCCGGAACGTCGTCGGCGAGAGGATGCCGGCGGCCGGGTTGAGCGTCATGGCCAGGACGGTGTGTGATGGATCCTGGCCCTCGAAGACATAGACATCGTTGATGTCGATGCGGCCGTCGGTCTTGACGGTGGGGGCATCGAGGTGGTCGGCGGCGTTCGTGCGGATCGCGGCCGAGCCGATGAGGAGCGTGACCAGCGCCAGGATCGCGAGCAGCGGTACGGCGACGGTACGCAGGGCAAGGGAACGCATGTCGATGCGAACCTCCTTTCGTCCCCCAAGGAAGGTGAACCGGTGGGTGCAGCGGGCCCACGAGACGAAGCGAGACGAGCGCACGTCGCGATAGGCGATCCTCCGTTCGACGACCGGCGCCCGCGAGATGCATCGGGCCACGTACGGGTCATCCGCTGGGGGTACGAAGGTCCTCTCTGACTGTATCACCGCCCCGCGACGGCCCCGCGACCGCCCCGCGCCACGCCTCTCCTCCCTCCCGTCCCGGGCCCGGCCCGGCCTGGCCTACTGGTTCGCCCATGGGACTAACGGACACGAAGGTACCGATGCGCCCCGCTCCGGACCAACAATGGACAAGAAGCGGGCGCCAGCCTATCCGCCGCTCCCCCCTGCGGACCAATTCGGCGACTTCCTGTCCGATAGCCCCCGCAGCGGACCAAGGTACGCCGCCGGTTCGCGCCCCGCGACACTCCTCCCGGCCTACTGGTTCGCCCATGGGACTAACGGACACGAAGGTACCGATGCGCCCGGATCCGGACCAACAATGGACAAGACGCGGGCGCCAGCCTATCCGCCGCTCCCACCTGCGGACCAATTCGGCGACTTCCTGTCCGATAGCCCCCGCAGCGGACCAAGGTGCGCCGCCGGCAACCCGCCGGTAAGCCAACGGTAAGCGGCGATCCTCACCATCGGGTGCATGGCAAGTCGCGTTCGCACTCTC
>JBQTHZ010000027.1:0-31241 GCA_052388515.1 Chloroflexota bacterium
ACGCCGGTGCTCGGCCCCATCATCGGCAGCGCGTCAAGCCGGTCAGGCGAAGGGTGCCTACAATCGCCGCTCCGCGGCTCTCCGGGTGGCCGCGCGGAATGAGGCAGCGGGATGAGGATCACAGGCGGCGCGGCGCGGCTGGCGGTGGTGGGCGGCATCGCCCTGCCCGTGGCGGTGCTCGCCGCCGGCGGGGTCATCGGGCGCCTGGCCCCGGCTGAGCCGCCGACCGCAGCCGGCGCGCCGCGGTTCGTGGAGGAGGCGGAGTCCGCCGGGCTGGTCCACGCGTACGACGGAGACTTCATGTACTTCGTGGGCGGTGGGGTGGCCACATTCGACTGTGACCACGACGGCCGGGAGGATCTCTACATCGCCGGCGGCGAAGGTCCGGCGGTGCTGTTCCGCAACCTGAGCCCGGTGGGCGGCGAGCTTCGATTCGAGAGGGTCGATTCCCCGACCACGGACCTCACTCGCGTCACGGGCGCCTACCCACTCGATATCGACGGAGATGCTGAAGCCGACCTGGCGGTGCTCCGCATCGGCGGCAACGTCCTGTTGCGCGGCCGCGGTGATTGCACGTTCGAGGAGGCCAACGAGCGGTGGGCGTACGAGGCTGGCGACGCGTGGACGGCGGCGTTCAGTGCCACGTGGGAGGCCACTGATGCCATGCCGACGCTGGCGTTCGGCAACTACCTGGTCCCGGAATCGGTGGAGGCCCGGACCTACGTCTGCGACGACAGCGAGCTCGTCCGTCCGAGCCGGGAATCTGCCGCGTACGGTCCGTCGACCGCCCTGGCGCCGGGATGGTGCCCGCTCTCTATGCTGTTCAGCGACTGGGATCGCTCCGGACGTCGCGACCTGCGGGTATCGAACGACCGACACTACAACCGAACCGGCGCGGAGCAGCTCTGGCGCGTCGAGCCCGGTGAGGCACCCCAGCCCTGGACCGCGGACGAGGGATGGCAATCGATGCGGATCTTCGGGATGGGCATTGCCAGCCACGACCTGACGGGTGACGGCTATCCCGAGGTCTATCTCACGAACCAGGCGGACAACAAGCTCCAGACCCTCGCCAATGGGCCGTCCGAGCCACGGTACCGAGACATCGCCATCGAACGCCATGCGACCGCGCACCGGCCGTACGCCGGCGGAGACGAGCTGCCATCCACCGCCTGGCATGCCCAGTTCGAGGATGTGAACAACGACGCCTTCACCGATCTCTTCGTGGCAAAGGGCAACGTGGAGGAACAGAGCGGGTACGCAATGAAGGACCCGAGCAATCTGATGATCGCGCAGGCGGACGGGTCCTTCGTGGAGGGCGCCCCCGATGCGGGGATCGTGAGCTACCACCGCGCGCGAGGGGCCGCCCTCGCCGACCTCAATCTCGACGGGCTGCTCGACCTCGTCGTGGTGAATCGCCGCGAGAACGTCAGCCTCTGGCGCAA
This sequence comes from Chloroflexota bacterium, assembly GCA_052388515.1. GTDB lineage: Bacteria > Chloroflexota > Limnocylindria > QHBO01 > QHBO01 > JACDBZ01. Next base: position 1,443 of record JBQTHZ010000027.1, read on the forward strand.
CGTCGGCGCCGGCGACGCAGCAGCGACGGAGCCGATGGGGCATTGGCTCGCGCTGCGCGTTGTGCAGGATGGCCAGAACCGCGACGCGATCGGCGCATGGCTGGAGGTGGAGGTCGGTGGTCGAGTGCTGCGGCGGGAGCTCACGGTCGGGGGCGGCCACGCGCGCGGCCAGCTCGGGTGGACGCACGTCGGCCTGGGGGATGCCGATCGGGCTCGGCTTCGGGTCCAGTGGCCGGACGGGGAAGTCGGTCCGTGGCTCGACATCGACGCGGATGGCTTCTCCATCGTGGACCGCGAGGCCGGGACGGTGGAGCCATGGGCCTTCGGAGACCGTGTGCCATGAGCCCCGGAGGCAGCCCTCGCGTTGCTCGCGTCGAGCTGCCCGACCTCGGCATGCCGGCGACGATGCCGGGGGTCAGCCCCACGACGTATGCACGTCGGATGGCTCGTCTCCGAGAGCTCGCCGACGATCGTGGGTTCGAGCGGCTGGTTGTGTACGCGGACCGAGAGCACAGCGCCAACCTCTCGTACCTGACCGGCTTCGATCCCCGCTTCGAGGAGGCGCTGCTCATCGTCGGGATGGACGACGAGCCCGCGATCCTGGTCGGCAATGAGTGCTGGGGGATGGCAATGGCGGCTCCATTGCCGATGCGACGCCATCGCTTCCAGGACTTCAGCCTGCCGAGCCAGCCGCGCGACCGATCACGGCCGCTCGGCGAGATCCTTGCCGACGAGGGAGTCCGCGTCGGCGGCCGGATCGGCGTGGTGGGCTGGAAGACCTACGCGCGTCCCGAGATGACGGACGTGCCCGCCTACCTGGTGGACGAGCTTCGGGCGCTGGTCGGGTCGGGCGGCACGGTCGAGAACGCGACGGACCTGTTGATCGACCCCGCCGAGGGGCTGCGGATCATCAACGAGGCCGAGCAGCTCGCCGCCTTCGAGTGGGCCAGCTGCCAGACGTCGCAGGGCGTGCGCAACCTGCTCCACGGATTACGGCCGGGAATGACCGAGCGCGAGGCCGTTGCACTGCTGGGCTGGAACGGGTGGCCGCTCAGCTGCCACTTGATGCTCACGGCCGGCGAGCGGGCACGGCTTGGCCTGCTCAGCCCCGGCGACCGGCCGATCCAGCGCGGCGACCCGTTCACCACAGCCTTCGGCATCTGGGGCGCGCTCACATGCCGTGCAGGCTTCGTCGTCGAGGAAGCCTCCGAGCTGGCGGAGCCGATCCACGACTACGTCGACCGCCTCGTGGCGCCCTACTTCGCCGCCATCGCGGAGTGGTACGGCGCGCTCCGCATCGGCCAGACCGGCGGCGCACTCTTCGAGATCGTGGATCGACACCTCGGCGACCCGTTCTTCGGGATCTTCCTCAACCCCGGCCACCAGCTCCATCTCGACGAGTGGGTGAACTCGCCGATCTTCTCCGGCTCCAGGATCGAGCTCGGCTCCGGGATGGCCTTCCAGGTGGACGTCATCCCGGCCACCGGGACGCCGTACTTCACCACGAACATCGAGGACGGAGTCGCCCTCGCCGATGCGTCCCTGCGCGGCGAGCTCGCCGAGCGCTTCCCCGACGCCTGGCGACGGATCGTCCGACGTCGAACCTTCATGTCCGACCAGCTGGGCATCGACCTGCATCCCGACGTCCTGCCGTTCTCGAACCTGCCTGCCGTCCTCCCACCGTTCCTCCTGCGACCCGACCGCGCCATGACGTACGCCTGATGGTCCGGTCGGCAGGGCTCACGCTCGAGAGCGAGGACCTCGAGGTGGAGCTGCTCCCGAAGCACGGGGCGCGGCTCCACCGGATCCGCGCCTTCGGCGTCGATCTGCTGCGCACACCGAACGACGTCGCCACCCACGCAACGGAGCCCTTCTTCTGGGGCGCCTACCTCATGGCGCCGTGGTGCAACCGGCTCCAGCCCGAACCGATCGAGATCGGCGGGCGCACGATCGACCTGTCGCCGAACTTCAGCGACGGCAGCGCGATCCACGGCCAGGTCTATGCCCTGGAGTGGGAGGTGGTAAGCGACGACTCGCTACGCGTCGCGGGTGGTGGGCGCGACGGCTGGCCGTGGGCGTACGACGTGCACCTGCAGCACTCGCTCGACGCACGGGCGCTCACCCTCTCCTACGCGCTCACCAATCGGTCGGATGCGCCGATGCCGGCAGGCATCGGCCTCCATCCGTGGTTCCGCCGTCCGGTCGAGCTTCGCCTGCCGGCCGATGCGGTGTACCGGAGCAACTCGGAGTCCCCTGCCCGCCCCGAGCCGGTGAGCGGCGATCTCGACATCCGGCGGCGCATGGAGCCTGCGCCGGGCCTGGACGCGACGTGGACGGCGATGACCTCGTCGGTCCTCGAGCTCGGATGGCCGCGCGAGGGCATCCGGGCGACCCTGGAGGTGGCCAGCGCCGATCCGCCGCTGGTCGCCGTGGCCACACCGCTCGACGTCGACGCTGACGCCGTCGAGCCCCAGACCCATGGTCCTGACGGGCTCCGGCGCCTGCGCCGTGGCGAGCCCGACGCCATGCACATGCTGGGGCCGGGTGCCTCCCTCGATCTCGCGCTGCGCCTCACGGTCGATCGCGAGGCTGGGTAACACGCGGCGCCGTTCGCAACGGGGTCGCCGCCGACCGGATCGGCGTCGCCCACTCCGAGCCCGACCGTACCCGCGTCTCCCTAGCGATCGATCATGCGCGTGACGATCTGGAGGTAGCGTGCCTTCTGGACCTCCCAGTCGTAGGCCGCCGCCTGGCGCTGCGCCTCCAGCCCCATGGCCACGGTCCCGGCCGGATCGTCCACCAGCGCCTCGATCGCCGCGGTCCACGCCGGTCCCGCACCGCCGGGCACGAAGCGCAGCGCCGCATCGGTGAAGTGATGCCGAAAGGTGGCCAGGTCCGTGGCCGCGATCGGGACGCCCATCGCAGCGTACTCGAGCAGCTTGGTGCTGAGGGAGTACTCGAGATAGGGCTCGTGGAGCGACGGGACCAGCCCGACGTCCGACGCGGCCAGCAGGCGCGGCAGGTCATCGATCACGACCCGGCCGTGGAGATGGACCTGGTCACCGGTCCTGGTCCGGGCGATGGCGGCCTCGATCTGGGGCCGCCACGGGCCGTCACCATAGACGTCGAGCCTCCAGCGCATGCCGGGGCGCAGCCTGGAGAGCGCCTCGACGGCGACGTCCAGCCCGTAGATGCGCTGGAAGTTGGAGTGGTGAATGAGCCGCAGCTCGCCGTCGGCCATGAATGCGCGGCGCTCATGCCGGGTGGGATCGAAGAGCCGTCCATCGGCGCTGTTCATGATGACGTCGATCTTGTCCGGGGGCACGCCTCGCGCGATCGAGAGCTGCCGGAGTGGCTCGTGGACGGTGATCAGCCTGTCCGCGACGGCAGCCGATGCCTTCGTGACGCCGGTGACCATCGGCAGCAGCGGACGGAGCAGGGGCGCCGTGAAGCGATCGCGGAAGAACTCGGGCATGTCCTCGTGCAGGTCGAGCAGCAGCGGCACGCCGCCGAGCTTCTGCGGAATCGCCGCGAAGCTCAGGAAGTCGGGCACGGTCGCCACCTGCACCAGGTCGTACCTGCGGCGCCGATGCTCGCGTGCCAGGCGCCAGGCCACCATGGCCGTGAAGGCGACGTACTCCGCAATATGGCCCGCGAAGCCGACGAAGCTGCGATCGAGCGGCAGGCGGACGATCCGCATCGGCCCATCCCGCTCCTCGGCCGGCTCGCCGGGCTGGCGCAGGCAGATGACGTCGACCTCGTAGCCGGCGTCGATGAGCGCGTCACTCTGGCGGCGCACGCGAGGGTCGCCGGGCAGGATTGCGTGGACGGCGATGGCCACCCGGCGCGGGTCGGTCACCTCGCCTTGACCTCGTCCCAGAGAAGATCCTTCTCGGCCAGGCTGAGCGCCCCCAGCTCGACGCCCCGTTGCGCCGCGAGCGACTCCACGCGGCGGTAGCGCGCGACCCAGCGGTGGTTCGCGGCGCGCAACGCCTCCTCCGGATCGAGCTTCATCCAGCGCCCCAGGTTCACGAGCGCAAAGAGGACGTCGCCCATCTCGTGGAGCCGCTCCTCGTCGTCGGCCGCCTCGCGCAGCTCGATGATCTCCTCCCCCACCTTGTCCCACACGCCGTCGATGGTGTCCCAGTCCCAGCCCAGCGTTGCAGCCCGTTCCTGGATCTCACGGCTTGCCGGCAGTGCGGGGAGTGCGCGCGCGACCCCGCCGAAGGCGCCCTCACCGGCCTTGCCGCGCTCGGCGCGCTCATCGGCCTTGATCGTCTCCCAGTTGCTGACGACCTGGTCGACGCCATCGACCTCGATGCCGCCGAAGACATGCGGATGGCGACGCACGATCTTGCCGGCGATCGACCGATACACATCGGTCAGGTCGAAGGCGCCTTCTTCCGCGGCGAACTGGGCGTGCAGGATCACCTGCAGCAGGAGGTCGCCCAGCTCCTCCGCAAGGTCGGCCGGCGTGCCCTGCTCGATGGCGTCGAGCGTCTCGTACGCCTCCTCGAGGAGATACGGCCGAAGGCTCAGATGCGTCTGCCGGCGATCCCACGGACAGCCATCGGGCGCGCGGAGGCGGGCGCTGATGGCGGCCATGCCGTGCGGGCTGGCGAGGTTCTCGACCGGGTCGAGCGCCGGGACCAGCCAGGATCCGGCGACGAGGGCGGCATCGTCGAGATCGGCGAGCCGATGTGGCGACCGGCCCGGCAGCTCCAGGAGCCGGTGGTCGTGCGGATAGAGCGCGGCGAGCACGGCATGCGGTCCGGATCGGGCGTGCCGTCCGGGAAGCGCCGCTGCCGTCGTGCCCGCGGGGCCGACGAGGAGGACGAGCGGGAGCGAGGGGTCGAAGGCGATCGCCGCCAGGCGGCCGACCGCGGCGAGCTGGACACCGTCGGATGGTTCGATCCCGGCTGCAGCGAGCAGCCTATCCACGCCGCGCGACTCGCCGGCGGTCATCGGCTCAGACGGCAGTCGAGGATGCGAACTGCGGATCGACCCAGGTCTCGACCGGGGCGCGCACCTCCTGGTCGAGCCAACGCTCGAAGCCGCTCGAACGGATCTCCTCGAGCCGCTCCTCCTCGATCTCGCGGCTCTCGCTCAGCTCCAGCAGCTGGTAGATCGTGATCCCTTCGGGGCCGGCATCGTACGGGTCACTGACCTCGTCGACGTCGGTGAGGCCGAAGGCGACCTCTTCGAGCGGCTCGCTCAGCTGGTAGGGCGCCACCCATCCGAGCTCGCCGCCCTCCTCGGCCGTCGCGTAGTCCTCGCTGGCCCGTGTCGCCACCTCGGCGAAACTCTCCGGATCGTCCCGCACCTCCTCGACGAGATCCGCGGCCTGCGCCTGGGGGCTCAGTCGCTCGCCCGTCTTCTGGATGACGTGGTAGCCGAACTCGCTGCGGACGGGCTCGCTGAGCTCGCCGACCTCCAGCCCCTCGAGCGCCTCGGTGAACTCGGGGACGAACTGGCCTGCCGTCGGGTCGTACCAACCCAGGTCGCCGCCGCGGGCGCCCGAACCGGGATCGTCGCTGCGCTCCTCTGCAATCGTGAACCAGTCCGGATCGTCCGCGGCCAGCAGCTCGCGCACCTCCTCGGCTTCGGTCAGTGCGGCCTCCCACTGCTCGTCGGTCGCCTCCTCACCTTCGGCGGCGTCCTCGGGCAGCGGATTGATGAGGACGTGCCGCGCACGTTCCTGTGGCACGGGCGCGCCCTGCACCGGGGCGATGAAGATCTGGGCGACGCGGCGTTGGGCGGTCGGTGAGCTGACGACCTCCTCAGCGAAGTGATCACGGAACGCGTCCACGAGCAGCTCGCCGCGCACGTAGGCACCATAGATCTCATCGTCGATGCCCTGGTTGCTCAACACATCACGCAGCGGGCTCTCGCTCGCGGCATCGCGACGCCCGAGCACCTCGATCACGGCGAAGCCGCCCTCGACCTCGACGGGCCCGACGATGGCTCCGTTCTCGGCGCCGGCGACCGCGTCGAAGTACTGGCCGTAGGCGGCATCATCAGCCGAGAACCAGCCGATCACACCCCCACTCTGGGCGGAGAAGTCATCGCTGACCTCGGCCGCCACGGCGGCGAACTCCTCATCGTCGAGCCGCTCACGCGCCGACTGCGCCTCCGCCTCGGCCGCCGCGAGCTGCTCTTCGGTCGGCTCGTCTTCGGGGGCCGCATCCTCGGGCAGCGCGTTCACCAGGATCAGCTGCGCGCGCACCAGCTCATCGAGCGCGAACCGCTCGGCGAGACCGGCGTCCAGCTCCCCCTCGCTGACGCTCAGCCCGAACTCCTCCGCCCGGGTGGACATCACCGCGCTCTCGACGAGCGACTCGGCGGCGGCCGTGTCGAGGTTCGAGAGCTCGAGGCTGATCTGGTCGATCTGCTGCTGGATGATCTGGTCGCGGGGACCGCCGAGCTGCGCCTGGAGCTCCGCGATGGTGGCGGAGGCCTCTGCCACCAGGATCCGTTGTCGTTCGTCCAGATCCGAGCGATCGTAGGTCGTGCCCGCCACCGACGCGACCGGGCGCGCGTGCGACTCCCAGTAGCCGTTCCAGGCGGCGGCACCGAAGATCCCCAGGGCAAGCGCGATCGCCACGGCGAATGCGACCACGGTGAGCTGCTGGGTGCGCAGCTCATCCTGCCAGCGCGGGCGATGCTTGCGGTCGAGGACGGGTCGAGATCGAAAGCTCATGGGCTCATGGTCATGCGGCGGCTCGGATGCGGCCTTCGCGGCCGCCGGACGAGGCGAGGCGCCATGCTAGCCGATGCAATCGCGAGGCGCACGCGGCACGCTGAGTCCAATCGCTTGTGCCGCGATGTATGGAGGCCAGGGCGGGGGAGCCCATCTGCGGCGCGATTCTCGCGGCCTGTGCAGGACCGATGCGCCTGAGCCGCGCCGTCGGGCACCGCGCAGGCTCAGCCAGCGGCCATGGATCGCGGGAATCGCGCCCGCCGGCCGGCTCAGGCGCTGTCGTGGCGATGGATCGCGAGGGTGCGCGCCGCCCAAAGGCCCATCACGTCAACGCCGCGCAACGGCGTCGCGGATCGCGCCGAGGCGCAGCCGGATCACCAGCAGGAGCGCCTCGCGCACGATGTCACCGGTCATTTTCGAGGACCCGGCCACGCGTTCGCGGAAGATGATCGGCACCTGCACGATCCGCGCGCCACGCCGATGCGCCCACCAGGTCGTCTCGATCTGGAAGCCGTACCCCGAGCCCGACGTCTCGCGCAGCCGGATCTCGTCCAGCAGCTCGCGTCGCCACGCCTTGAACCCGCCGGTCAGATCACGGTACGGGAGCAGGAGGACGGTGCGCGCGAACATCGTTCCGCCGCGACTGATCAGCCGGCGATACCACGGCCAGCCGACCGTGTCGCCACCCTTGATGTAGCGCGTGCCCAGGACGAGGTCGGCGTCGCGCATGAGCGGGGCCAGCAGGTCTGGCAGGGCGGCCGGGTCGTGGCTGAAATCGGCGTCCATCTGGACGATGGCCCGGGCATCGGGCCGCTCCAGCACCCGGCGAAACGCGTCGCGGTATGCGGCACCCAGGCCCTCCTTGCCGGCGCGATGCAGCACCACGACCCGCGTCTCGCGCGCCGCGATGGTATCGGCAAGCTCACCGGTGCCATCGGGAGAGTCGTCATCCACGATGAGGAGCAACGCCTCCGGCAGCGCCGCGAGGATGGCGGCGGCCAGCGGCTCGACATTCGGACGCTCGTTGTACGTGGGGAGCACGACCCACACGCCACGGCCGGCGGCCAGGCCGACGACGGGCGTTTCGGGCGCCGTCTCAGCGCCCGATGCCGACATATCCGATCCCAGCCCGCTCGTACGGTTCACGGTCGATGGCGTTGCGGCCGTCGACGAAGAGCTCGAGTCCCGGGAGCGTCCCAGGTGCCATGCTGCGGTAGACCTCATGCGCGGCCTGGAGGACGGCGACGCGGATCGGTTCGGGATGATCGAGGTCATACGGCTCGAGCCCGATGCTCCGCAGGTGATCCGCGTCGTAATACGGATCGTGGCCGTAGACGCGGGCGCCGGCCGCCAGCAGCTCGTCGCGCAGGCGGAATGCGGAGCTGAAGGCGTCCTCCTTCACGTCACCGCGATAGGCGACGCCGAGGATGAGCACGTTCTGCCCGTCCAGCGAGCCGAAACGATCCTCGATCATGTCGACGGTGAATGCTCCCATGCCCTCGTTGATCTCGCGCGCCAGGGGCGGCAGCCGGAGCTCGGGATCGTCGTTGAACAGGAAATGCGGATAGATCGGGATGCAATGACCGCCGACGCCCACGCCCGGCTGGTGAATGTGGCTGTACGGCTGAGAGTTGGCGGCTTCGATGACCTCCGTGACGTTGATCCCGTTTCGGGCGGCGAAGCGCGCGAGCTCGTTCGCGTAGGCAATGTTCACGTCGCGATAGGTCGTCTCGGCCAGCTTCGTCATCTCCGCGGCCTCGGCGCTGGCAACCGCGCGGACCTCGGTCCCTTCTTCGAGCACCGCCGCGTAGAAGGCGACGGCTCGTCGCGTGCTCTCCGGGCTCGTGCCGCCGACGATCTTGGGATAGCGCCGGAGGTCCAGGAAGACGCGGCCGACCAGCACCCGCTCGGGCGAGAAGGCAAGGAAGAAGTCGCGGTCAAGCTGCGTGCCGCTTCCGGCTGCCAGCATCGGCCCGAACCGCGTGCGGGTCGTGCCGACCGGCAGCGTCGTCTCGTAGATGACGAGGGTGCCGGGACCGATATTGGCAGCGACGTCCCTGGTGGCCGCGTCGATCGGCTTGAAGTCGATCTGCCGGGTCGCGTCGACGACCACCGGAACGATGACGACGACCGTCTCGACGTCGGCGAACCCGGATGGATCCGCCCAGGTCGTCGCGCGGAGGCGCCCGTCCGCCACCAGCTGCGGCACGCGATCGATCAGGGTCTGCTCGTCGCGGTGCGGCGACTGCCCATCGTTCAGCGCCTCGACGATCCGGGTGTCGACGTCCACGCCGAGCACGTCGTGGCCACGCGACGCGTACTGCACCGCCAGCGGCAGGCCGATGTGCCCCAGCCCGATGACGGCGATCCTCATGCCACGACCTCCGCCAGGGCGGCACCGTCGATCACCTTGCCGGTCAGGGCAGACTCGACCATCGTGCGCGCCAGGAGCAGGGCCACCATTGCGTCGTGAGGATCGACCGGCGGCGGTCCGCCGTCGCGCACCGCTCGCGCGAACGCTTCGAGCTCGACCATGAGCGGCTCCGCCCGACGGATCGACCGGCGCGTCATCTCGCCCTCGGCGACCGATGTGATCGGCGCGCCGAAGCGGTCGGCGCCGCGGTTCTCCCACGTCTGATCGGCATCGGGGTTGGCGTAGAACACGAGATTCTGGTCGATGTAATCGGCGACGTAGTAGCCCCGCTCGCCGGTGACCGTCAGGGTCCGCCGCTTGGTGGCGGTGAGCCAGTTGATGTTCAGGATGCCAACCACTCCATTCTCGAACTTGATGATGCCGTTGAAGAGATCCTCGTGCTCGGTGTGGATGCGGCGCTCCGCCTCCGCGTAGATCCGAATCGGCTCGGATCCGACCAGGTAGCGCATCACGTCGAGGTCATGTGGCGCGAGGTCGACCACCACGCCGACGTCGCGGATGCGGGCCGGGAAGGGGCCCAGGCGCGTCGCGCTGATCTGGAAGATGCGGCCCAGCTCTCCAGCATCCAGGCGCCGGCGCAGCTCGCGGATGGCGGGGTTGAATCGCTCGATGTGGCCGACCGTCAGCATGCGACCCGCCTCGGCCGCGGCCCGGATCATCGTGGTCGCCTCCTCACGGGTGGCCGCGATCGGCTTCTCGACCAGCACGTTTGCGCCCGCGCGCAGGGCTGCCAGCGTCACCGGCAGGTGCAGGCTGGTCGGCGCCACGATGCTCACCAGGTCGAGCTCTTCCTCCGCGAACATCCGCTCAGGATCCTCGTAGCCCCGCGCGCGGCGTCCCGCCATCGCACGCTCCACGGCCGCCGGATCCGGATCGGCGACACCCACGAGCTCGACCCCCTCGACCGACTCGTCCCACACGCGCACGTGGTTGCGACCCATCATGCCGAGCCCCACGACGCCCGCGCGCAGCGGACGCGGCTTCGACTCACTCACGGGGTGCCTCCTGCTGTCGCTCGAGGGCCGCAACGATACGCGTCGCGGCGTTGCCGTCGCCGTAGAGCGGCGGACGCGGCCGGTCGCGCGCCATGAAGCGCTCGTCGGCCAGGGCCTGCGACACGGCCGCGGGGTCGGCATCGACGACGCGGTTCCATCCGGCTTCGACGGTCTCGACCCACTCGGTCTCGGAGCGGAGGGTGATGCACGGGACCCCGGACAGGTAGGCCTCCTTCTGCACGCCGCCGGAGTCGGTCGCGATGGCGTGCGCCCGTGCCTCGAGCGCCACCATCGCGAGGTACCCGACGGGCGCGATGGCAACGACGTTGGCCGGCAGACGGCGCGCGCCCTCGTCCAGCGCGGCCCTGGTCCGCGGATGGACGGGGAAGATGATGGGCAGATCGATGTCGAGGCCGCTGAGGATCGGGCCGAAGCGCGCTGGATCATCGACGTTCTCGGCGCGATGCATGGTGAGGAGCACGTACCGGTCGTGGTCGCGGGCCGCGGGCGGCAGATGGTCGGTGGCCCGCTCGAGGGCCCACGCGTGCGCATCGACCATGACGTCACCGACCAGCTCGGCACGCCGAGCCAGGCCCTCGTGTTCGAGATGCCCCATGGCGGCCCTCGTCGGCGCGAGGAGCAGGTCTGACAGGTGATCGGCCACGACGCGGTTGCGCTCCTCGGGCATGCGTCGATTGAACGATCGCAGGCCTGCCTCGACGTGCGCCAGCCACGGCCGCCGTCCGTCGGCGTAGGCAATCTTGCAGATCACGACGGCGGCCGCCAGGGTCGAGTTCGTGTCGCCGTACACCAGCACGCCATCCGGCTCGTGTTGGCGCACGATCGGCTCGAGCCGGCGCATCATGTCTGCCGTCATGAGGGCGTGCGAGCCGCTGCCGACCTCGAGGTTGACATCGGGCTCCGGGATCTCGAGGTCCCGGAAGAAGGCGGCGCTCATGTCGTCGTCGTAGTGCTGACCGGTGTGGACCAGGACCTCGTCGTGCACTGCGCGCAGCACGCGGCTGACCGGCGCCGCCTTCACGAATTGCGGCCGTGCCCCGACCACCGTCAGGACCCTCACGTCGCGTCAGGAGGCGGGAATGCGTCGCCGCACCGGGGACATCGACCTTCGAACGGCTCGCCGTCCACGTCGCGAAGCGGCTGCCCGCAGGAACACGCGCTCCCGAGCCGCCGCGCGGGGTTGCCTGCGACCAGCTCGTGGTCGGCCACGTCGCGGGTCACGACGCTCCCCGCCCCGATCATCGCCCAGCGACCGATCGAGACGCCGGGCAGGATCGTGCTGTTGGCGCCGATGGCGGCCCCGTGGGCGACGAGAATCGGGCTCACCTCCCAATCGGCATCGACCCTGGGTGAGCCGTCAGCGTTGATGGCACGCGGCACACGGTCGTTCGTGAAGCAGACGTGGGGCCCGATGAACACGCCATCTTCCACCGTCACGCCGTGGAACAGGCTGACATTGTTCTGCACCTTGACGCGATCGCCGACGACGACGTCGAAGTCCACGTACACATTCTTGCCGATCACGCACCCGGAACCGATGCGAGCGCGTTCTCGCACCTGTGCCTGGTTCCAGATGGTGGTGCCGAGCCCGATCGCCGCGTCGGGCGACACGTCGGCCGTGGGATGAATGCGCACGTCCGTACGCTCGGGCATGTGTTCTCCCTTCGGTCCCGCCCATTCTAGCCGAGGCCCGGCGACGATCCCGAAGCCGGCGAGAGGGTCGCGCGCAGGCGGCGCAGCGGCCCCTGCACGACGAACACCAGGAGGACGACTGATCCGGCGGCCAGGGCGAGGTGCCACACCAGCGGCGGCAGGGGGACGCCGCCAGCGTCGACCCGGGACAGCAGCGTCGCCGAGGCCGAGACGAGCGAGATGGCACCCAGCCGGACGACGTCGATGCCCACCGGGTAGCGACGCTCGCCTGCAATCGCGGTCATCGTGGCCAGGGCGCCGTACGCGACCAGCGTCGACCACGCGGCACCCATGATCCCGATGCGCGGGATGAGGACGACGTTCATCGCAACGTTCAGGCCGGCCGCCACGAGCGTGAGCAGGGGCATGACCCTGGTGGCGCGATCGAGATACATGCCGCTCGCGAACATCAGGCCGGTCGCGTTCACCGCCGACGCGAACGCCACGACGGCGGTCACGTCGGCAGCCGCGGACCACTCGGCCGGCGCGATCAGGTCGATCAGGTCGGGTGACATGATGGCGAGCACGGCCGCCAGCGCAGCGAAGCCAGCCGCCACGAGCGTGGTCGATTCGCGGAGGATGGCGCGCCCACGCGGACCGTGGCCAACGCGGTACAGGAACGGCAGCCAGGCGGCGTTGAACGAGATGGCAGCCAGGCCGATGGCATAGCCGAGCTGATACCCGAGCGAGTAGATCCCGATGGCCGCCAGCGCATCGGCGACCGCCAGCCCCAGCAGCAGGCCGAGCAGCCACCGATCCGATACGTTCAGGAGCCAACCCGCCAGCGTGTGCGGCAGGAGCGGCAGGCCGAAGTCGAGCGCCCGGCGTGCGACACCCTGGTTGAAGCGCCATGGACGCTGGCGCCACATGATGCCCAGCGCCGCGGCCGCCATGACCAGCGCGCCCGCCAGCTGCCCTGCGAGGCTGCCGGCCGCCCCCAGGCGCACGACCACCACCAGGATGACGGTGATGACCACGACGGCCGTGAAGGCTGCCAGCGCAAGGAGCAGATAGCGACCCGGTTGGTCCGTGGCGCGCAGCCACACCGACGGAACGTACTGAAAGGTGTTGACCGCACCGATGGCAAGCGCCAGCAGGACCACCGGCATCAGCGATTCCGCCGCAGCCGGGTCGAGGACGGCGGGCACGACGAGCGCGGCGATGACGGTCACGGTGACGGCACAGACCAGGCTGACGCCCACGACGGTGGTGTAGAGGGTCTGCCGATCGCTCGCCTCGAGATCGTGATGCATCCGCAGCAGGGCCGCGTCGAGGCCAAGACGGTAGGCAATCGCCAGGAGCAGCGCCGTCGAGCCCGCCAGGCTCACGATGCCGAAGTCGGCCGTGCTCAGGAACCGGGTGTAGATCGGGAGCAGGAGAAATGCCCCGGCCCGCGGCACCAGGTTCGCGAGCGTGATGAGGGCTGATCCCCGGGCCAGGGCGCGGAAGGTCACCTGGTTGGGCGCAGCCGGCCATTCACGCGCGGATTGTACGGGTGCCGGCGGAGCCGGATCGAATCAGTCGCCGAGCGCGCGGTGCAGGAAGGCGGCCATCTGCTCCCGGTTGATGGCATTGCCCGGGCAGAACGTATTCGTTCCGCAGCCGCCCGTGATGCCGGACGCGGCGAGCCGGTTGATGTCCGACTCGTGACCGCTGCCCTCGTCGTCGGTGAAGAAGTCGGTCCCTGTCGCTGGGAGGTCGAGGGCGCGCACCAGGAAGCTCGCCATCTGCTCACGCGTCACCGCACCGGTCGGACAGAATCGACTGGGCGCACAGCCACCGGTCGTGCCCGACGCGGCCAGCCGGTTGATGTCGGCCTCGTGGGCGCTCCGCTCGTCATCGGTGAAGAAGTCGGTGCTCGATGACGGCAGGTCGAGGGCGCGGCCGAGGAAGCTTGCCATCTGCTCACGCGTCACGACGGACCTCGGGCAGAATCGGTCCCCACCGCAGCCGGCGGTGATCCCGCTCTCGGCCAGCCACGCGATGTCGTACTCGAACGACGAGCCGGCGGTGTCGCTGAAGCCGGTGACGCCGGTGGTGAACGTCCACGCTGTTGCCGCCACCGCGTTGCCGGTGCCGTCCCTGATGCCCGAGGTGACCTCGACCTTGAAGGCACGCTCGGCGGCGAGGCGGCTGCTGACGGCTGCGCGCGCTTCACGGCGAGAGGCGTCGTAGCTCACGGCGGCGGGCACGATGGCGCCGGTCACGGTGTCCCGGATCCGGAAGGAGCTGCTCGACACGCCGGTCACCTGCTCGTCGAAGCGCGCGGTGGCGACGGCGAAGCGGCTGACGTTCGTGGCTCCGGACCCCGGCGTGCGACCCACGATCCTGGGCGCGACGGTGTCGACATAGGTCGGGGTGACCGAGTACGCGGTGCGATTGCCGTTGGCGTAGTAGTTCAGCACCCGCACCAGGATGCGCGCCGGCCCGCTGACGCTCACGGACGCGAGCTCGGTCCCCGCCTCCCAGACGGCGTCGACCCGGCGCAGCAGGGTGCCGGAGGTGTTGTAGAGCTCGACGATCGGATCGATGGGCAGCGTGCTCCGATTCCACGGGTACTCCCGCGAGTCGACCACCCCGGTGACGCGGACATCGAGACGCCCGGCGCGTGGCACGTCGACGGCGAACACGTCGACGTCGCCCGCGGGGTGGAGCGTGGGGCGCGTGGCGCTGCCGAGCGGAATCACCTTCGCCGCGCCGAGCGTGTTGTTCGGCTCCCGCGTATCACCTGTCGATGGCCCCGGGGCCGTCACGCTGCCGCCCAGGGCACGGTATGCGTTCACGCGTCCGCGTCCGTACCGGTAGTCGTGACCGGCATAGCCGAGATCGTCGACGGTGCCTGTGAGGCGGCTCACGACCTGGGCCGGCGTGTAGCTCGGGTAGCGTGCGCGGATGAGGGCGACCACGCCGGCCACGTTCGGCGTGGCAAAGCTCGTGCCGCTGATGTAGGTGTGCTCACCCCAGCTGTCATGGTCGGCGTAGGTGCAGACCGTGCAGTTCGTCGTCTGCACCGATGCGCCCGGCGCGCTCACGTCGACCGCCGGGCCGTAGCTCGACCAGTGCGAAAACTCGTCGTTGACCTGCGTGGCGCTGACGCTGACCACGTTCGGGAAGCTGGCGGGGTAGAAGTTCTCCTGGCGGCCGTTGTTGCCGGCGGCGCCCACGAGGACCACGCCCTCGTTCCAGGCATAGTTGATGGCGTCCCGAACGTGCTGCGTGTCCGGGAATCCGCCGATGCTCATGTTGATGACGGTGGCGCCGTGATTCGCGGCCCAGACGATGCCGGAGGTCAGGTCGGCGGTGTCACCGGTTCCCTCCCGCGTCATGATCTTGACCGGCAGGATCTTGTCGCTCCAGCTGATGCCGGCGATCCCGTAGGCGTCGTTGGTGTTGGCCGCGATGATGCCGGCGACCCACGTGCCGTGCCCGTTGTCGTCGGCCGCGTTCGAGTCGTTGTTCACGAAGTCGTGGCCGGGCAGGACGCGCCCGGAGAGATCGCGGTGGTTGGCCTGCACACCGGTGTCGAGGACTGCCACGACGCCGGAACCGCCCTTCGAGAGCGACCAGGCATCACGCACCCGCATGCGATCGAGCGAGTATTGGCCGGCGGTCTTCGGATCGTTGACGGACACGGCCGCCACGGTGCCCTCGTCCTCGACGAGCCGGACGACGTAGTTCGGCTCCGCGTACTCGACGGACGGATCGGCCCGCAGCTCGGCGAGCACGTCATCGACCGGGCGTCCCTGGGTCGAGAGCAGTGCGGGCATACCCTTGCCCGGCGCGCCCAGCTCACCGACGACCGTCAGGCCCTGGAGGCGAGCGACCTCGGGCCCCCTGCCCGCGTCCCGCCACTTCACGACGACCTCGCCGGGAACGATCTCGCCCGCTTCCGGCGTCGTCGTGGGCTCCGGATCGTCCATCGCGGTGACCGGAATCGCGGTGCCCAGCAGGAAGAGGATGGCAAGGGAGGTGGAGAGTGCTCGGGACACGCTGGGTGGACTCCAGAGTGGTGCGGTGAAGCGGGCGTCCACGGCGCGTGGCGTTCCGCGAGTGCTCACACTGTACGACGCCGCCGACCTCGAGCGACCGGACCATGGTCTCGGACCTGGTGGGACCGATGGGTCACGGCACAGACTAGCTCGTCGGCGCCTCCGCGAGAAGCTCGAGCAGGCGCGGCGTTGCTGCCGCCACCGCCCGCCCCCGATGGCTGACGCGGTCCTTGTCATGCTCCGGCAGCTCCGCGGTCGTCACACCGCGCGGCAGCAGGAAGATGGGGTCGTAGCCGAATCCACCGGACCCTCGTCGCTTGCGGGCGACCGATCCCTCGACGGTGCCGCGGAACACCTCGATCCACGGATCGGGCATGGCCGGGAGGGCGACCGCCAGCGCGCACACCATGCGCGCGCGCCGATCGTCGGCATCGCCGACCGCCTCGAGCAGGCGGTCCGCGTTGTTGCCGCTCCCCCAACGCGCGCTCCGGACACCCGGGCCCCAGTCGAGCGCCGCCGCCTCGATACCCGAGTCATCCGCGATGGTCAGGAGGTTCGAGGCCCGCGCGTAGGCATCCGCCTTGGCCGTGGCGTTCTCCGCGTAGGTGTCATACGGCTCATCCACCTCGAGCGCCAGGCCGAGGTCGTCGGGGATCACCACCTCGGCCGGCAGGTGGGCCAGGAGCCTGCGGAACTCGCGCTGCTTGCCCGCGTTGGTGGTGGCGACGAGGATCCGGGTCACTCGCCGGGCGGGGCCTCGATCGCCGTCCGCTGGAGCACGAACAGCTGCCGAATGCCGGCTGCCGCGAGGTCGACCATCTGGTCCATCTGCTGGCGGGAGAAGGCGCCGTGCTCGGCCGTGCCCTGGACCTCGATCAGGCGGTCGTCATCGGTCATGACGACGTTGAAGTCGACGTCGGCGGTCGAGTCCTCGGAGTAGTCCAGGTCGAGGTACGGGAGCGCGTTGACGATGCCAACGCTGACCGCCGCGACCTGGCCGGTGAGCAGCTGCGCCATCCCGTACCGGTGCAGGGCGCGAGCGAGGGCCACGTACGCACCGGTGATGCTCGCGGTGCGCGTCCCGCCGTCGGCCTGGATGACGTCGCAGTCGAGCGTGATGGTTCGCTCCCCCAGGCGCTTCATGTCGATCACGCCGCGCAGCGAGCGGCCGACGAGGCGCTGGATCTCGTGGGTGCGGCCGCCGATCGATCCGCGTGCCGCCTCCCGCTGGCTCCGCTCCGTGCCGGCGCGGGGAAGCATGCTGTACTCGGCCGTGACCCAGCCGCGCCCCTTCCCGCGCATCCAGCCAGGCACCCGGTCCTCGATGGTGGCGGCGCAGATGACGCGCGTGTCCCCCACCCGGATGAGGACCGATCCTTCCGCGAACTTGAGGTAGTCGGGGACGATCTTGACCGGGCGCAACTGGTTGGGGACGCGGCCATCGTTGCGGCTGCCGGCGGTGGTTGCTGTCATGTGCCGCCGATTCTACCGGCAGCGCGGTGACCGGGTGCCGACGTCAGCCCCCGAACGCGCGACGGAGGAAGCCGGCCATCTGCTCCCGCGTGACCGACGCGTCAGGGCAGAAGCGACCGTCCGCGCATCCGCCGGTGACCCCGGCCTCGGCAAGGCGGTTGATGGCGGGCTCGTGCATCGACCCGCTGTCATCCCGGAACCAGTCGCGGCTCGCTGCCGGCAGGCGCAGGGCGCGGGCGAGGAAGCTCGCCATCTGGCCGCGTGTCACCGTCGAGCCGGGGCAGTAGCGAACGTCGGTGCATCCAGCGGTGATACGGGCGGCGGCCACCCCGTTGATGTCGGCCTCGTGCACGGAGCTTCCGTCATCGATGAATGCATTGACGGACGATGTCGAGATCCCGGTCGCCCGACGCAGGAAGCTCGCCATCTGTGCACGCGTGACCACTGATCGAGGACAGTATCGATCAGCGGTGCAGCCGGCCGTGATCTCCTCCGCGACCAGCCAGCGGATGTCGCCCGCGAACTGCGAGTCACCGATGTCGGTGAACCCCGCCGAGCCGCTGGCGGGCGTCGATGATCCGCAGAGCCGCGCGAAGACCATGACCGCGTAGTAGCGGCCGTCGCCACCTCGCTCGCGGCTGCCACCGGCATGGGTGTAGTCGCCGAGCATGATCTCCCGGTGACCGGCCTTCGAGGTGAACCACTGCTCACCGAACCGGGCGTAGTCGCCGCTGCTGTTGTAGGCCACGATCTCGCCAAGGCCGCGGTAGCAGATCCCTTCCTGGGTCAACCGCTCCCTGACATGGGCGAGGTCGTGTCCGAGCTGGCGGTCACGCGCCAGCTGCGCTCCCCGCTCGAGCGCGATCTGGTCGATCACGCCGTGAAGGGCGACGGGTCCGAGGCCGGCTCCGGCTCGGTAGTCATTGGCGATGCCGACGAGGGTCGAGCCTCCGGCGGCGGCAACGGGCAGCGTGGTCGCCGGAAGCATGACGGTCGCCAGGGCGATGGCGCTGAACAGGGCCGTGACGCGGCGCGGGATGGTGGGCACGAGGGGTTCCCCGGATAACGCGATGATGAATGCACGGACACCGTACGGGTCACGCGCAGCCGGGGCGATAGGCCGATGGGTGCAGTCGGCTGGGCCGATGGAACCGGGTCGAGATCAGGACTTCAGGGCCCGATGGAGGAATGCGGCCATCTGCTCGCGGATGACGACGGCGCGCGGGCAGAAGGTGGTGGTCGTGCAGCCACCGGTGATGCCGGCCTGTGCCAGCCGGTTGATGTCCGACTCGTGGGCGCTGGCACTGTCATCGGTGAAGAAGTCGCGGGTGCTGGCAGGCAGCTTCAGCGCGCGTACCAGGAAGCTGGCCATCTGCTCGCGGGTCACCCCGTTGCGCGGGCAGAAGCGATTCGCCCCGCAGCCACCGGTGATGCCGGCGGCGGCGACCCGGTTGATGTCCGACTCGTGGGGGCTCGTGTCGTCATCGGCGAAGTAGTCGCGGGTGGCATTGGGCAGGTCCAGCGCGCGGGCCAGGAAGCTCGCCATCTGCTCGCGCGTCACCGTATTCTTCGGGCAGAAGCGCTCGAAGCCACAACCGCCGGTGATGCCTTCCTCGGCGATCCACAGGATGTCTGCGCGGAACCGTGAGCCGATGATGTCCTCGAACCAGATTCCCTGGAAGTTGGCGTCGAGGGTGTTCCACAGCTCGCGGCGAGTCCCGTCCATGAGCATGTGCCAGATGCCGACGCCCCGGAGGTCACGGACATTGACCAGGTCGTACTTGGCGGTCAGCGAATGGACGTCGTCGTAGTAGCCCTGGACCCAGGTGTCGTGGGTGGAATCCCAGAAGGCGTACCACGGCACGCGGCCCACCGGATCCCACCGTCGTCCGTGCTCTGCGGCCTTCGAGCGGTGGAGCGTGTAATAGCCCGCCCGGCTGTCGAGGACATCGTTCGTGAGCGAATTGACGGCCGAGGTGTCCGTCGACCACTCGCGCCCGTAGTAGGGCACGCCCCAGATGAGCTTCGCGGCCGGTACGAGCTCCAGGTGATCGGCCAAAGCGGTCTCGACGTCCAGGACGTGCGGACTCTCGATGGGTGAAACGCCGCCGGCGCGCTGCGAGCCGGACCAGTGGAAGTCGTAGGCCATCACCATGAGCGCGTCCGCCGCACCGGACGCCGTCAGCGCGGCGACGTCATAGCCGGTGCTCCAGGTGGCGGCCCCGGCCATGCTGGCCACCGTCACGAACGACCCCGCGCGATCGGCCACCAGGCGTGCTTTGACCTGGCGAACGAAGGAGGTGTACTGCGATCGCAGCGAGGTCGGCACCGGCTCGAAATCGAGGTTCACGCCGTCGGCATTCCGGAGGCGCACGGCCGCCGAGATCTCCGTCGCCAGCTTGCTCCGGTTCGCCGAGCTGTTGAGCAACGTCGACATGGCGGTGGAGTTCCCGTTCCAGGCCATCATCGTGACCGTGGGAACCACCTTCACGCCGCGCGCATGCGCAGCGTTGATGACGCCGGTCATGGCCGACGATGTCCAGCCGGCCCATCCACTCGTCACGTCGCCGTCGGCGTCGAGCTTCGACAGCGTCCCGTTCGACTGGGCGCCGATCGAGAAGTAGGCGAGCGTCGAGACCAGGGAATAGTCGAGGTTGGCCAGGCTCTGCGAGTTGAGGGTCCAGTACGGAAGGTAGCCGAAGACCTCGCGGAACAGACCGTTCGGAAGTCCGCTGATGCCGCCCTGCACGCTGCCGGTCTGATCGGTGCTGATGCGGCCGGCCCCAGTCGACAGGGCCGCGGGCACGCCGCCCTCGGTGAACGAGATCGGCTCGAGCGCGTGGTGCTCGAGCATCTCGGCGTGGACCGATGACTGGCCGGCGTACGGGTCGTCCTCGGCGGCCACGGGCGGCGGCGTCGGGGAGGGGTCAGCCGCCCGCGCCGGATCAGCGCCGATGAGCACCAGGACCGCGAGCAGGACGAGGGACGAGCGGAGTCGCGAGGACATCGAGATTGAGCCTACGGCGAGGGGATGGT
The DNA here is from genome assembly GCA_052388515.1 of Chloroflexota bacterium. Classification (GTDB taxonomy): domain Bacteria; phylum Chloroflexota; class Limnocylindria; order QHBO01; family QHBO01; genus JACDBZ01. The sequence goes on from JBQTHZ010000027.1 coordinate 21,783, forward strand.
GTGCGGAATAGTACGGATGGGTGCGGAACGTTTGCTCAGCGATTCAACGCGCGGTGGAGGAAGGCGGCCATCTGCTCGCGCACGATGCTCGCGGACGGGCAGAACGTCCCGGCGCCGCAGCCACCGGTGATACCGGACGCGGCGAGGCGGTTGATGTCGAGCTCATGCGCGCTGTCGTCATCGTCGGTGAAGTAGTCGACGGCGGTCGCCGGCAACCCGAGGCCGCGGGCAAGGAAGCTGGCCATCTGCTCACGGGTGACCGTCTCCCGCGGGCAGAACCGACCGTCTCCGCAGCCACCCGTGATCCCGGACGCGGCGAGGCGGTTGATGTCGTTCTGGTGGCCGCTGCTCGCGTCATCGGCGAAGAAGTCGTGGCTCGTGGCGGGCAGGTCGAGGGCCCGGACCAGGAAGCTGGCCATCTGCTCTCGCGTGACCGATGCCTTCGGGCAGAAGCGGCCGTTGCCGCAGCCGGACGTGATCCCCTCCTGCGCCATCCACATGATGTCCGCGTAGAACGGCGAGCCCGCGATGTCGCCGAACGCGATGCCCACCTGCGGGCCCGAATAGGCGGCGTACCCACCACTGGGGGTGCGCGTCGGGTCGCCGGCAAAGGCATACCAGTAATCGTCGCCGAGCCATGGCGAGTCGGTGCGGTGGACCCAGGCCTCGGCGCCCGGTGCATCGGGATGGTTGAAGCGGCGCAGCGCCCCCGCTTCGAAGCCGTTGCCCAGTTCGAAGAGGCGACCCAGGCTCTCGTTCGGGTAGCGCAGGACCAGGTCGACCAGGCTGTCCGACCCGAGGTCGGAGGCGAAGAAGGTGCCGCCGAGCTCGAGGATCGGGCTCGAATAGTTCGACACGCGGCTGATCGCGACCGGCTCGGCCGGCGCCGGACGTGCTTCGCCGGCTCCCGGTGCGTAGCACGCATTGGAGTAGATCATCACGAAGTTCGGCGCGGGGGTGAGGGCACCGTCCCAGCCGTTTCCGGTGATGTTCCCGACCAGGTAGTCCTCGCCGTAGTAGCGCAGGACGTCGTCGGTGCAATCATCGCCCGACCAGTCGTCGGCCGGATCGCGAAGGCCCCAGCCGTTGACGCTGGCCGGGTTCTCGGTGGTGCTGTAGGGGTTCGGGAAGCCGTTGCCGTGGCCGAAGTAGACGATGATGTTGGCCCCGTTCGCCGCGCTGCGCGCTTCCGCCGGCGTCGGGCAGTAGCGAAGGTCGACGGTCGCGCCGGCGGCCTGCGCGGTCGTCGCCAGCTCCTCTGCCCACGGGAAGTAGTGGCTGTCGGTGATCTCGGTCGGACCGACGATGATCGCCACCTTCGGCGGGCCGGCGGCGAGGGCGTCCCGGGGCGCGATCAGCGCCGGGGTCATGGCAAGCACGACGAGGATGAGGGCGGCGTCGAGCGCGCGGATGGGGACTCGCAATCTGGGCTCCTTGGCAACGGGTGAGACGGCCACGGCCGACGTTCGCGTCCAGCCTGAACCGATCGGTGCCCAAAACCCATGGCGCGATCGTCCGCTCGCTCGCCGACCCGATGGGACCATCGGTGGCCGGAGGACGACGGGACCGGCGACGGCTACCCCTGGCTGAAGTCCAGCACCACCAGCAGGCGTTCGACCGAGGCCGGATCGAAGGCGGGTCGCACGAAGGCGGTCTGGGTCAACGCGTTCGGGTCGGGCTCGACCGCCTGGATGCGGCCGATCAGCAGCCCACCCGGGTAGCGGCTGGCCTCCTCCCCGAAGGTGAGGCCGGCGCTCACGATGGTGCCGCCGACCTCGAGCGTCTCGGTCACCGGCACATTGACCATGACCAGTTGGCCGCCCGGCTGGCCGTGAATCTCGCCAAGCGCCCGGCTGGCCTGGTCGACCGCGATGACCACCGAGCGAGTGTCGACGATGAACCGCACGCGAGCGCTGTCATCGGTGACGGACACGACGGTCCCGGCCAGGGCGCCGGTGCCGTCGGCGTTCCCAACGACCGGCATGCCCTCGGCGAGCCCATGGTCCGCCCCGGCGTCGATGCCGACCTCCCAGACCAGGTTCGACGGGTCGCGGCTGACGACGCGCACGGGGAGCAGCTCCATCTCGAGCGCCTCGGTGATGCCCAGCAGCTGCCGCAGCGAATCGTTCTCGCGAGCGGCCTCCGTCAGCTCGGCAACGCGCTGCTCGGCACCGGCCAGCTCGCTCCGGAGTCGATCATTCTCGGTCCGCAGTCGATCGATCTCTCCGATCACACCGAACACGCCCGCAACTCCCTCGCCGAGTCCGCCGATGGCGCCGCGCACGGGGTCCAGGGTGCGGGTCGTCACGCGCTGGAGCATCATGGCCGGCTCGGTCGAGCTGGCGAGCAGCATGAGCAGGCTGGCAATGGTGAAGCCCGCGAACCAGAGCCCCGTCCGCGCTCGCCGGTTCGGGCTGGATGGCCCGTACATCCGCGGATCCCCGGGTCAGCGCGGCGCGCGCGTGAACTGCTCGCTGACGAGCACGCGCTCGAGCGTGTCGAGATCCTCGAGGACGCGCCCGGTGCCGCGCACCACGCAGGTCAGCGGGTCGTCGGCGATGTGGACCGGCATCTGCGTCGCCTCGGCCACGCGGCGGTCGAGACCCACCAGCAGCGCCCCGCCGCCGGCGAGCACGATGCCCTGGTCCATGATGTCTGCCACGAGCTCCGGCGGGGTCTCCTCGATCGTCTCCTTGATGGCCTCGACGATCTGCACGATCGACGGCTCGAGGGCCTCGCGGATCTGGTCGCTGCCGACCTCGACGCTGCGCGGCAGCCCGGTCAGCAGGTCCCGTCCGCGGAAGGTGGTCGTGCGCTTGTCCTCGTCCGTCGGATAGGCGGATCCGACCGCGATCTTGATGTCCTCCGCCGTCCGCTCCCCCATCAGCAGGTTGTACTCGCGACGGGCGAAGCTCACGATGTCGGTGTCCATCTCGTCACCGCCGATGCGCACGGACCGGCTCACAACGATCCCGCCCAGGCTGACGACCGCGACCTCCGTGGTCCCCCCGCCGATGTCGACGATCAGGCTGCCGCTCGGTTCGCTCACGGGAAGCCCGGCACCGATGGCGGCCGCCATCGGCTCTTCGATCAGCCGGGCCCAGCGGGCGCCGGCATTGAGGGTGGCATCGCGCACCGCGCGCTTCTCGACCTCGGTCACGCCGGACGGGATGCCGACCAGCACGCGGGGCCTGGGGATGCGCGCGTATCGGTCATGCACCTTGTTGATGAAGTAGCGAATCATCTGCTCGGTGACATCGAAGTCGCTGATCACGCCGTCCCTGAGCGGCCTGATCGCGACGATGCTGGCCGGCGTCCGTCCGACCATGCGCTTCGCCTCGGCGCCGATGGCCAGCACGCGCTTCGTCCGCGTGTCCATGGCCACCACGCTGGGCTCGCTGATCACGATCCCGCGGTTGCGGACGGTGACGAGGGTGTTGGCCGTGCCGAGGTCGATCCCGACGTCATGACTGAGGAGGCCGAGCAGGCCGTCGAAGAGTCCCAAGGTCCCTCTCGAAGTGGTCGTCCGCCCGCGGCACGCCGGGTGGACGTATGTGCTGGTTCGATGCGGTGCGTCCGGGCACCCTTGACGCGGCGCTACCCTACCACGCAGCCACGGCCGCACTGTCCGGACCTTCGTTTGCCCGGCCCGGACCTGGCGTCCTTCCAGACCGATCCCCGCGGCCCGGATCGGCTTCCCCCGGTCCAGGCCCTCCTTACGCGCCCGTTCAGCCGTTATAGCGTTCCTGCTATAACGCGTGATGCGCGCCGACATTCGCGCTCGACCGGGTGCGCGGCATGTCGAACGACCCGGCCTTCGGGATCGACGAGATGGTGAACATCGCGAGGCCGCCACGGCGATTTGCCAGGCGCTCACGCAACTGGCCCGCTCGAATGGGACGCCGAACTCGCGCTCGACGCGGGTCGGCTGACAGAGCGATCCACCCTCGCACACTTCTTGCGGCAGGCGTGCGGCGTATGGTTAGCCCGATGACGACCGCCCGGCACGCCCCCCCCGCGGACGAGATCGCCCGACTGGCGCGTGGCGAGCACCACGACCCTCACGCCATCCTCGGCGCCCATCCAGCCGAGGGCGGCACGGTCGTCCGCGCCTTCCACCCCGATGCAGCTGCCGCGGCGCTGGTGGCGCCGAACGGCGGCACGGCGCCGATGGAGCCCGTGGGCGACGGCCTGTGGGCCGGCTTCGTCCCTGACCTCGCGCCGGGGCAGTTCGCCTATCGGATCCGGTTCACCTTCCCGGACGGGAACAGGTGGGAGCTCGACGATCCCTATCGGTTCAGCCCGACCCTCGGCGAGGTCGACCTGCACCTGATCGGCGAGGGAACGCACGAGCGCCTGTACGACGTGCTCGGTGCCCACCCGCGCACCCACCAGGGCGTGACCGGCGTCAGCTTCGCGGTCTGGGCACCGAATGCGCGGAGCGTCCGGATCGTCGGTGACTTCGACCGCTGGGATGGCCGTCTGATGCCGATGCGCTCGCTCGGCGCCACGGGCGTCTGGGAGCTGTTCGTCCCGCACATCGGCTCCGGCGAGCTCTACAAGTTCGAGATCCTCGGCAACGACGGCAAGCTTCGCCTCAAGGCCGATCCGTTCTCCTTCGCCATGCAGGTCCGCCCGGAAACGGCGTCGCGCGTCTGGGATCCATCGGCCTATCCATGGACCGATGACGCCTGGATGGCGGGGCGCGCGAAGCGCGATCCGTATCGGTCTCCGATGGCGGCCTACGAGGTGCACCTCGGCTCATGGATGCGCAACGACGATGGCTCGTGGCTGGGCTACCGTCAGGTGGCGAAGGAGCTGGTCGAGCATTGCCGCGCCTTCGGGTTCACCCACGTCGAGCTGCTCCCGGTGGCGGAGCACCCGTTCGACGGATCATGGGGCTACCAGGTGACCGGCTACTACGCGCCGACGGCGCGCTTCGGGAACCCCGACGACTTCGCCGCGCTCGTGGAAACGCTTCACAACGCGGGCATCGGGGTGATCGTGGACTGGGTGCCGGCCCACTTCCCGACCGACGACTTCGCCCTGCGCCGCTTCGACGGCACGGCCCTGTACGAGCACGCCGACCCGCAGCGCGGCGAGCATCCCGACTGGGGCACCCTGATCTTCGACTTCGGCCGCGCCGAGGTGCGCAACTTTCTCGTTGCCAACGCGCTCTTCTGGCTGGATCGCTATCACATCGACGGCCTGCGTGTGGATGCGGTGGCCTCCATGCTCTACCTGGACTACAGCCGTGAGGCCGGCGAGTGGACGCCGAACGTCCATGGCGGACGCGAGAACCTCGAGGCCGTTGCCTTCCTGCGCGAGATGAACGAGCGGGTCTACGGGCGCTTCCCGGGTGTCGTGACGATCGCCGAGGAGTCGACGTCGTTCCCTGGCATCACGCGCCCGACCTACCTGGGCGGCATCGGCTTCGGCTTCAAATGGGACATGGGCTGGATGCACGACACGCTCGAGTACTTCAGCCTGGAGCCGATTCATCGGCGCTTCCACCACGACAAGCTGACCTTCCGCGGGCTCTACGTCGGCACCGAGCAGTTCGTCCTGCCGCTGAGCCACGACGAGGTCGTGCACGGCAAGGGCTCGCTGCTGCGCAAGATGCCGGGCGACGATTGGCAGCGCTTCGCCAACCTGCGTGCCCTGCTCGTCAACATGTGGGGGCAGCCGGGCAAGAAGCTCATCTTCATGGGCGCAGAGCTCGCACCCTGGACCGAGTGGTCGCACGACCATCCGCTGCCCTGGGAGCTGCTGCATGCGCCGATGCACGGCGGCGTTGCACACTTCATGGAGGACCTCGGCCGCGTCTACGCGTCCTCACCGGCTCTGTGGGAGGCCGATCATGACGCTGATGGGTTCGGCTGGATCGACGCATCCGACGTCGAGTCCTCCGTGTACGCCTGGATCCGACGCGGCGGCGGCGAGCTGGCGGTGGTGGTCCTCAACCTGACGCCGGTGCCGCGCACGGACTACCGGCTGGGGCTGCCAATGGCCGGTCGCTGGGAAGAAGCGATCAATTCCGACTCGGAGCACTACGGCGGCTCCAACCTCGGCAACCTGGGCGGCGTCGCCGCCTCCGACGAGCCGTGGCACGGGCAGCCGGCCTCCGCCGTCCTCACCCTGCCGCCACTGAGCGGCCTCATCCTGCGTCCCGCCCCAGCGTAGCCCCGCGGTTTGCGCTGGGGCGCAAGCGGGCTCAGCGGCGAAGCGCCTCCACGACGGATCGGACATCGACGCGCTCGCGAAGCTGCTCGATGGTCGCTGGAAGGGCCAGCGACCAGTTGTTCCGTTCCGGTGCAACCGTGCCCGGTATGTTCGGCCGCTCCTCGACGCGCAGCGCATCCTCGAGCGTCGCGGCCACGATGGATGACGGTGACGCGGCCACGCGCTCGTGCAGGCGGAGCACGACCTCATCCAGCGACGCCTCGACGTCGACGCCCGCCGCGCGCGCGAGGCGCGACCGCAGGAGGGCGAGCGCGTCGGGATCCGGGGTGACACCGGATGACGCCTGGTCGTCGAGGTCGGCGCCGCTCCAGACGCCTGCGATCGTCGGCAGGTCGTGCGTCGTCACGCCCGCGAACGACTGCGCCGGGTATCTCGATGGCGACGCGCGCTCGAACAACGCCAGCCGGGTCGACAGCAGCCGGCGCCGGCGCAGCTCGGCACGGACACCGGCGGGCACCGTCCCGAGATCCTCGCCGATGACGAGCGCGCCGGCCCGGTGCGACTCGAGCGCCACGATCTCGAGCAGCTCATCGGTCGGCGAGCGGACGTAGGCGCCGCGCGTCGGATCGTGCCCTGACGGAATCCACCACAGCCGGAAGAGGCCGAGCACGTGATCGATGCGCAGGCCGCCTGCATGTCGCAGCTGCGCATGGATCGTCTCGATGAATGGCCGATATGCCGCCTCGCGCAGCCGACGTGGAATGAACGGAGGCAGGCCCCAGTCCTGGCCCGCAGCGTTGAATCGGTCCGGCGGGGCGCCGATCGAGGCGCCCATGGCCAGCTGGCCCTGCCAATCCCACGCGTCGAAGCCGCCCGGATCGACGCCCACCGGCATGTCCGCGATTCGCAGCAGGGAAGCCGATGCGCCCGCAAGCTGCTGGTCGAAGCACCACTGGACCCAGGCATGGAAGGCCACGCGGTCCGACGCATGTGCGGCGACGCGTCCCACCGTCGCGCTGTCGGGGTCGCGGTATGGCTCGGGCCACTGCTGCCAGCCAGCCCCGAATCGCTCGGTGAGCACGACGAACGTCGCCCAACGCTCGAGCGCCAGTCCACGCTCGGCACGCCAGGCATCGAACGCGGATCGGTCGACTCCCTTCACCCAGATCCGCTCGAGTGCGCGCTGCTTGAGCGCCGCCACCCTGGGGCGGTCGATCAGCCGCAGCTCGTTCATGCCACGAGCCGCCACTGCCAGCTCGGTGAGCTCGTCGCCGCAGAGCTCAGCGCCGGGAACTTCCTCCACCTGCAGATAGAGCGGGTTGCCGAAGCGGCGGGTGCTCGGGTAGTACGGGCTCGGTTCGGGCTCCGGACCTGGATTCGGGGCGCCGAGCGGCCCGACCGCCATGAATCCCGCACCGGCCCCGGCACTCCATGCGCCGAGCTGCCGGAGGTCGCCCAGGTCGCCGATCCCCCAGCTGCGGCGTGACCGGGTGGCCGCCAGCTGGATCGCCCAGCCCCATCCTCGCCGCCCAGACGCCCGGTGGCATCGACCAGGCCCCGTGATGAGGAGCTGGCCGACGCCATCGTCTCGATGGAGGTGGTGGTAGCCGAATGGCACGTCGGCGGGAAGAGCATCGATGCGTCCGAGGCTCGTGCCGTCCTCCAGCGTGACCGAGCCGGGAGCCGGGAGCCGGGAGCCGGGCCTTGCCACGGCGACCTGACGGCCATCCGGGTGGTCGTCTCCCGCCTCGGAGCCCATGGCGGCCAGCACGGCGGCGCGCACGTCCGGGGCGATCTGGCGGCGTCGATCGTAGGCATCGGTGTACGCGTCGTCGACGAGCTGGCTGCTCACGAGCTACCCATGGTGACGACGACGGCCGGCAGGATCACGCCGACCGCTCCAGGATCGCGACCGGGAAGGGTCCCAGCAGCTCGGCGAGTGGGACCGATCCACGCAGGAGGCGCGCGTCGAGCGCCGTCCAGGTCCCGGAGGGCAGGTCGAGGGCAGTGTTCCCCCAGCCGAGCCGCTCGACCCGGCGGACGAGGCGCGGCACGACGGTGATGACGTCGCCGCCGCGGACGAACCCGACCGCCGCCTCGGCCATGGCGCCGTGCGCCGTCAACGGCTCGTAGCTGGACGACGCGCCGAACGCCGCCTCGCGCCGAGCGCGAAGCTCGAGGATGCGGCGGATCAGCCACATCTTCGGCAGGCCCTCATCTCGCCGCATCCACGCGTCCTCGGGACCCAGGCGCCTGGCTGCCTCCAGAAGCTGCCGTCGGGCCTCGTAGTCCACGGGCCGCCGGTTGTCCGGGTCCACCAGCGACAGGTCCCACAGCTCGCTGCCCTGGTAAATGTCCGGAACACCCGGAGCCGTCAGCTGCAGCGCCAGCTGGGCGATCGCGGCGCGCCATCCGGCATCCACCAGGGGAGCGACCGTCGCCTCAACCGCACCGACGAATGCGGGATCGGCGAGGCAGCCGCGGACGAAGTCGGCGAGGGCGTGGTCGTACGCCGGCTCCGGGTCGGTCCACGAGGTGTGCAGCTTCGCCTCGCGGCTGGCCTTTGCGAGGTACTCGGCGGCGCGGTCCGCATCGATCGGCCAGGCGCCCACGACCGTCTGGAAGAAGAGGTAGGCGTCGGCCGGCGACGGCATCCCCTCGCCGCCCCGGTGCGCATCGGAGGTTCGGATCAGCCGGTCCACGGCGACGCGCCAGCCGTCCGGGTCCTCCGAGAGCAGCGCCAGCCGCGCGCGGACATCGGCGCTCCGCTTCGTGTCGTGCGTGGATAACGCGAGCATCGCCGTTGGCCAGCTGGCCTGTGCCTCCGCCATGAACCGATGGAACGCTGGCGGCGATGTACCGAAGCGTCCTGGATCGCCACCGACCTCGTTGAGTGCCACCAGCCGATGGTGACGGTAGAAGGCGGTGTCCTCCACGCCCTTCGCCATCGCAGCCGATGTCAGCTGCTGAAAGCGCATGGCGAGGTCGCTGGCACGATCACCGTCGACCTCGAGTCGAAGCACGCGGCCCAGGAATGCGAACAGATCGGGATCGAGGTCCGGCCGCGCATCGCACGCACCGGCGACGGCGGCCCCGATGAGGGCCGCATCCTGGTCGGTGATGCCCCGTGGCGGGGCGGTCACGTAGGTCCGGTACACCGGCAGCCGCGCGGCGACCTCGCGCAGCACATCACGAAGGTCGTCGTCACTCCGATCACCCATCGGTGGGCAGACCGCCGCGAACAGCTCGGTCAGCCGGTTCACGTCACTGCCGAGC
>JBQTHZ010000028.1:0-22506 GCA_052388515.1 Chloroflexota bacterium
GCCAGGTTTGCCCCCTGGCCTCCACAGCCGACGCGGATCTCGGCCGGGACGTCGGCGCCGGGCAGGATCGATGGCGCGGGCCTGGCGGTCATGTCCAGCATGGCATCGCCGACCACGATCACTGTGCCGCTCACAGCGCCCGCCTGGTGCTGAAGCCTTCGCGCGTCGTGTGCCAGAAGCCGAGCTCGGGATCCGACAGGCGCCAGCAGAGCCAGGCGCGTTCGCCCTCGCGCAGGGTCGGGATGTCGACGAGACCTGCATCCAGGTCGCGGACGACCACGCCGAGCGATTCCAGGTGATCGAGCAGGTCACGCACGCGCGTCCGCAGCTCGACCGTGGTCGCCTCGAGCCGCGCCTGCTCCTCGGGTCGACCGTCGCCGTCGCCGCGCAGTCGATGGTGGAGCGCATCATGGGCATCGTCGGCGCGTCGTCGCTCGACGGCGAGCTGGAGGATCGTCCCGCGGATCAGTGGAAGCAGCTCGCGCGCCTGGTCGACGGTGTACGTGGGGTCATCGTCCATCGGCTCCCGATGGTAGTGCTAGGATCGGGCCCCGGATGGGCCTGCTCCGCACCGCGACGGCGCCCGTCTCGATCCGCCGGAGGTGAGCGCACGCGCGCCATGACCGACGAAGCCGGCCGCGGAGCCCGCGGCATCAACGACGAGGCCCCTGCCGGAGCCGACCCGTATACCGCCTACGACGACTTCAACCTGCCCGCCTACGTCGGCCTACCGAGCTTCCAGAAGCTCCCATGGATCACGGATGCGGCGGCGCTGGCAGCCGAACGCCCCGACGTGGCCATCGTCGGCGCTCCGTTCGACGACGCGGTCAGCCACCGCCCCGGCGCCCGCTTCGGGCCGAGAGCCATTCGCCAGGCGAGCTATCACTCGGGCGCCATCAATTCGCTCCAGCTCGGCATCGAGCCGTACGACTGGCTCAACGTGGTGGACGCCGGGGATGCGCCCGTGACGCCGATGAACATCGAGCGCGCCCACGCCGTCATCGAGCGCAAGGTGCTCGAGGTCGCGCGGTCCGGTGCCATCCCGATCATCCTGGGGGGTGACCACTCGATCACGTTCCCGTCCGCGTCGGCGATCGCTCGCCATGTCGCACCACGCGGCCTGGGCATCGTCCATTTCGACGCACATGCCGATGCCGCCAACTCGACGTGGGGGACGCTTCGCTCGCATGGAGCGCCGATGCGACGGTTGATCGAGTCCGGGGCCGTCGCTGGGCCCAACTTCGTGCAGGTGGGCCTGCGGGGCTACTGGCCCGGGACGGAGACACTCGACTGGATGCGCGAGCAGGGCATGCGCTGGCACCTCATGACCGAGATCGAGGAGCGAGGCGCGGAGGCGGTCATCGCCGACGCCCTCGCGCAGGCGCTCGACGGCCCGGAGGTCATGTACCTGTCGGTTGACATCGACGTCATCGATCCGGGCATGGCGCCGGGCACGGGTACGCCGGAGCCGGGCGGCATGCTCACACGCGAGCTGCTGCGCGCGGTGCGCCAGATCGTCGGCTCCGTGGAGCTGGCCGGCATGGACGTCGTCGAGGTCTCGCCTCCGTTCGACCAGGCCGAGGTCACCGCCGCGGCCGCGCACCGCTGCGTGCTCGAGGCGATCAGCGCCCTGGCCGCCCGACGTCGCGCGTCGGGCGCCTCACCGATCACCCATCTGGGCGCCGGAAGCGACTCGTCGGGCGGCGGTTAGCGGCCGCGCTTTCGGAAGTCGGTCGTCGCCACCTCGTTCCCGTTGCGAGTGGCAATCACCGTGTAGTCCCCCGCCTCGAGATCCTGGACGCCGAACGTCGCGTAGTAGTAGCCATCTCCTCCGCCCTGAAGCGAGTAGACACCGCCGTCGAACGTGCCACCCGGCCCGCGCATGATCGCGTTGATCGCGTCGCCGCCGTTGGCATCCGTGAAGCGGACCAGCGCCGTGATGGAGCCCACGTTCGGTGGCACGTTGTCGAGCTCGTCGTTGCAGCTCGAACCGGAGATCGAGCGACAGACGAGGACCTCGGCTGTGAAGCCATCGTCGGCAGGCGGCGGCGTGCCCGTGCCTGCGGGCGTCGGCGACGGGCCGGCGCTCGTTGGCGCGCTGAGCGTCGGAATCGGCGTGGGCGGGGACGGCTCCGCAGAGGCCGACGCCGCGATCACCTCGCCGCCGGGCTGCCCGACGATCACGCTGGGGGTAGGCGTCGCAGCGACGGACTGGCTCTCGGCGTCCCCGCGCGGCCACAGGATGAAGACGGCGATCGCGATGAGGAGGAGCGCCACGGGAAGGCGCAGCTGCTCGAAGGTGGACCGGGACATGATGGACGTGCTCTCTGCAGATCGAGGGCCATGCGGCCTCTCGCCTCAGGTGACCTCGAAGGTCGTCTCGGCGGCCGGATCACCGTTCCGGGTGACCTCGACCTCGTACGTGCCGGGGCCGAGCCCGCTGAAGGGGAAGCGCGTGTAGCCCCCGCATGGCGCCACGCAGTTGATGTCGGCCAGCTCGATCGACCCGTCGCTGATGGTCGCACCATCGGGCCCGATCAGGGTGACGCCCAGGACGTCGTCCGGCCGTCCGTTGCCGAAGCCGATCCACATGTCGACGGCGCCAGCGTTGGCGGCCCCGTTGCTGTCGCAGCCGTCCAGGTCCGCCGAGCCGGGAAGACACGGCTGGGCCTCGGCGGTGAATCCGTCGGGGAAGACAACCGGCTCGCCGCTGGCCGGCGGCCCGCCACTGGCCGGGGCACTGGCATCGACGCTGGGGGCCACGCTTCCTGCGTCGCTCGGCGTCATGCTCTCCTGGATCGACGGGATGGGCGTCAGGGTCGGATCGCCGCCGCCGACGTTGGGATCACCGTTGAAGACGCCGGCCAGGACGGCTCCACCGAGCAGGGCCAGGACGCCGAGCGCCAGGAAGCCGAGGATGGCGAAGGCACCCGCGCCGGCTGAGCGGCGCTCACGGCCATCGTCCCACTCGTCGTACTCGTAGGGATACGACGCGTCGTCGTATGCCGTGTCGTCATAGTTGTCGACGTAGGCAGGCTCGTCGGGAGGCGAATGTGGTGGCGGCGGCGCAGCGGGGGGGGGCGGCGGCAGCGATCGGGCGCTGGGCGGGCGGTTCATCCAGTCGTCATCGTCACGGGTGATGTCGGGCCGCTCCCGGTCCGGCGTGCCGCCCGCCCCGGCGGCTCCCGCTGCTCCTGCAGCCGTGGCAGCGTCGTCCAACGCATCGCGACGTCGCTGATCGGAGCCCTGCATCCGGCGCAGGCGCGAATCGTCAGGCTCGGGCTCGAAGCGCTGGTAGCCACCGGTGCCCTCATCGGCCGTGCCACCCCGCCGATACGGATCGGCGCCGGAGCGCCGTGCCCGAATCCGATCCTGGAGCTCGTCACGATCCATGCCGCGCGGGCGGATGCGCGCATCGGACGGAATGGCCGATCCGCACTGGGTGCAGAAGGCGGCGGGTGCCGTCGATCGGTGGCAGGTCGGGCACCGGATCTCGCCCGGCTTGGGGGTTGCCATATCTGCGGCATTGTGCCCTCCCCGGACGTTGATTGCACGCGCCACCCATCGGCTAGGCTCGTCCTCGTCATGAACCGCATCCGCGTCACCGGCACCAGCTGCTCGGGCAAGACGACGCTCTCGCGCGCCATCTCGCGTCGGCTCGGCCTGCCGGTCGTCGAGCTCGATGCTCTCTTCTGGGGACCGAACTGGACGCCGGTCCCGGACGAGATCTTCCGCGCCCGGGTCGCGGATGCCGTCGCTGCCGACCGCTGGGTGCTGGACGGCGGCTACGCCAACGTACGCGAGCTCACGTGGTCGCGCGCAGACACGATCGTCTGGCTCGACTACCCGATGCGCGTCGTCCTGGGCCGATGGGCGCGTCGCACGGCTCGGCGCCTGCGGACAGGTGAGGAGTTCTGGCCGGGCACCGGCAACCGGGAGAGGGTGGGACATGTCGTGCGGCGCGACAGCCTGCTGTGGTGGATCCTGCGCACGCATCGCCGACGCCGACGCACCATGGCCGACGAGCTTGGCGCCCGGCCGTACCTGCGCAAGGTTCGATTGCGATCGCCGACAGAGGCCGAGCGCTGGCTGCAGAGCCTTCAGCCGGCGTCGAGCGCCGCGACGACCGCCGGCGCGATCGCATCGGCCCAGAAGCCATAGCCGATCGGGGAGGGATGGAAGCCATCCGAGCTGGTGGCCTCCGGCCTCCCCTCGAATCGTGGGCTGGCGTCGGCGGCGATGTCGACGAATCGGACGCCGGGGAATTCGGCAGCGGCCGCGCGCTGCTCTTCGCGCAGGATGCCTGCGTAGCGATCGACCATCGTCCTCAGCGGCTCCGGGATGATCTCCGTTCCGCTGAAGCGCGGCGCTCCGGCCAGGGTGACGGCTGCATCGCCCGCGGTCGCGGCGTCGAGCATCTCGACCGTCTGCCGTCGCAGGTCATACCACGGCGTCGCGTGGGTCGCATCGTTCGAGCCGACGACCAGCACGACCGCGTCGAACCCGTCGGGGACGGGCAGCTGCTCGGACGTCAGCGTGGCGGTGCGTGCGCCGGAGATGCCGAAGCCGGTGACCTCGACCGGCCGGCCGGCGAGATCGGCGACGCGCTGCGCGACCAGGACCGGCAGCGATTCGAGCTCCGTCGGCGAGCCGACGCCGACGACCGTGGAGTCACCGAGCACGGCAAGCCGAACCGGTGCCTCGTCGGTCGAGCCGGATGTCGGGTCGAGCCGCGCATCGACCCGGTAGCCGGGATCCTCGGGCAGGTACTCGCGTCGTGAAAGCACCAGGATCTCGATCCCGATCAGTGCGATGAGGCCCACGACCGCCAGCCCGACGGCGACGAGCAGGCGCCTGATCACGCCCCGGGCCGCTTCCACTCGGAGCCATCGGCGAAGCGCTCCCGCTTCCAGATCGGCAGTCGCTCCTTGATGGCCTCGATCACGAACCGATTCGCCTCGTAGGCCTCGGCGCGGTGCGCGGCCGCGGTGACGATGGCGACCGCCGCCTCGCCGATCGGCACCACCCCGTGGCGATGGACGACGGCGACGGCGGCACTCCAGCGCTCTTCTGCCTCCGCTGCGATCTCGACGAGGACGGACGAAGCCATCTCCGGGTAGACCTCGTACTCGAGCTCGATGACCGTGCGGTCGTCGTCGGCGCGATCCCGGGCGCGGCCGACAAAGGTGACGAGGGCGCCGTGTCCGACATCGGCCAGGGCCCGTTCCAGGGCCTCCACGTCGATCCGTCCGGCGGTCAGCGCGGTCGTCGCGCCGCCGCTCACCGGGGGCAGAAAGGCGATCACGTCGTCATCGGTCAACCGGTCATCCCAGACTGCGTAGACGCCGTTGCGCGCGGCCCGGACGTATGGACCGTGCGGGGACAGGGCGGGAAAGCGGGCGACCAGCTCCGTCCACGCCTCACCCACGGTTGCACCGGCAGCGAGCTCCAGCTCGCAGCGGTCCTGCGCGAGCTCGCGCAGCGTGGCGAAGCAACGGATGGTGACCCGCATCCGCTCAGACCGGGACGCCGGTGAGATACGTGATGCTGGATCCGGCGATGGAGCCCGCCATGATCAGAGCCAGGCCGATGTAGAGCAGTCCGGTCGAAGCCTGCAGCGACGCCGCCCGCGAGGCGAGGAGGGCGAGCCCGCCGATCACGATCGGCAGCAGGATCCCGACCGCCAGGCGCAGGCCGGTCAACCAGCCGATGCCCCCGGCGAGCGGGTCGGTCCCGACACCGACCAGCGCCACGGTGAAGGCAATGACCTGCAGCACGAGGCAGCCGATCAGGAGCCACATCATGCGTCGCAGTGGCACCGGGGACAGCTTCGGCGTGACGAGGTACCAGTGGCCCAGCAGCATTGCGGCATTGACGGCGCCGAGCGCCAGGGCGGCCAGCACGAGCTGTCCGGCGAAGAGCGGAGCGCTGCGACTACCGCCGGCCGCCGCCAGCACCACGAGCGCGACGAGCCCGACCATCCCCGTACCGATGGCCAGCCAGGTCCGGGGCCACCTGGCGATGGACGCGACCAGGTAGGCGGCGCAGCCCGCGGCGAAGACGAGCGTCAGCGGGCGACGGATGTCGGCGGTTGCCGAGCCCTCGACGCCCGGCGGCAGCGCGAGGTCGCTGGCCACCAGGATGCCGGCCAGGACGACGAGCAACCAGGCCATGAACAGGCGGTAGCCTCGTGTCGTGCCGCCGAGCAGCTCGGCCAGCCCGACGACCAGGAGCGTGCCGGCGGAGAGCCCGGCCCAGAAGATCCAGTTGACGAAGAGGAGCGCCTCGATCCGCATCGGTCTTCAGGCAGCCCCGCGATCGCGGGCCAGGCTGCCGGTCAGGCCGATCTCGACCCATCCGTCGGTGACGCGCACCGGAAATGTCTCGACCGGGTCGATGGCCGGCCGCACGACCGCTTCGCCGGTGCGGGGATCGAAACAGCCGCCGTGCCACGCGCACACCAGGACGCCGTCGCGCGGATCGAACCCGGCCTCGGAGAGCGGGAAGTCTCGATGGCTGCAGTTGTTCTGGACGGCGAAGAACTCGCCGCCGTGGCGCACGAGCACGACCGGCGTGCCGTCGATCTCGACGGGCACGAGCTCGCCGTCGTGCAGCTCATCGGCGCGCAGGACGCGGGCGTGGCGCATCCGAAGCGCGAGGTCGTTCACGTGATACCCTGGATCATGCATCCGCATTCTACGGTTGACCGGCAGGGCGTTCGAAGCGACCCGGATTTCGGTGGTCATCTGACTTCCCCTCCACGATTCATGGCGGCCATGGCGCCGGAGGCCACTGGAGGGCGCGATTCCCGCGATCTGTGATCGCTGGCTGAGCCTCAACGGTGCCGGGCGGCGCGGCTCCGGCGCATCGGTCCTGCATAGATCGCGAGAATCGCGCCCCAGAACTGGCTCCGGCGCGCTCGTCGCCATCGATCGCGACTGCCGGCTCCTGGATCGACCTGCTGGAGCCCGGGAGACGCATTCGGCCGACCGCTTCCCTTCGTATCATCGGGTGATGGACCCCGTCTACCTGCTGCTGGAGATCGCGGCGGCCGCCTTCTTCGTGCTCGCCGCCTGGCTGGCGCTGCGCCGCGGCCGCCTGCCGTTCCTCGAGCTCATCAGCGCCGCCATGTTCGGTCTGCTGCTCGAGGAGGGTGACCAGCTCATCTTCGAGACCTACAGCTACGCCGATGCCTGGATCCTGTCGATCGACCGGGCTCCGATCGTCATCGGTCTCACGTGGGCTCTCATCATCGCCGGCGCGATGCGCATCACGGATGCGCTCGGCGTGCGTCGCCGCTGGGCCCCGTTCGTCGACAGCGTGCTCGCCATCAGCCTCGACCTCGCGTTCGATGCGATCGCGATCCGAATGGGCCTCTGGACCTGGCGCGACGTCGGGCCGGCGGACGGATGGTTCGGCGTGCCGGCCGGCAACTTCTACGCATGGCTTTTCGTCACCTGGGCCTTCAGCTTCCTGTCCCGGTGGCTGCGCGATGCGAGCGCGCGGCGCCGTGCATTCGAGCTGCTCCAGCTGGCCGTGCCGATCCCTGCGTTCGTGCTCCTCCTCGTCAGCCTGGTGCCGTTCACGGTGCTCCAGCCCGTGGTCGATCCCGCGCCGGGTGGCGGGATGATCCTCTTCATCGTCACGCTGGTCGCGTTTCTCGGCGCGGCGGCCCGGGGCACGTACGGTCCGAACCGCGGCACGCCCGACGGATCCGCGACTGCGATCCTCGACCTGCGGCTCGCCTTCGGCACGCGCGTCGCGATCCATCTCTTCTTCCTGGCAGCCCTGTTCCTGATGGGCCTTGCCGCCACGGAGCCCGTCCTGCTCCTCGTCGCGGCCGCGCTTCTCGCCGCCGAGCTGCCGCTGGCGCTCATCGTCGAGCGGCGGCGCGCTACCGAGCGCGCGAGTCAGCGTGGGATTCCCGGCCTCTCCGTGACGTCCGCTCCGCGCGACACCCTATGATCTAGCCGATGCTTCCGCCCGCCGTTGTCCTTTCCGGCCACCTCATGGCGCTCGGCGTCGTTCGTTCGCTTGGTCGACGTGGCGTGGGCTCGATCGTCCTGCACTATCGAGACGACGTCGACGTGGCGCATCGCTCGCGCTATGCGTTGCGTGGCATCCGCACCGCGCATCCCGAGCGCGACGAGGACGCATTCCTGGGCGTGCTGACCGCGCTCGGACCGAAGGTGGAAGGGAGCCCGCTCATCCCTGCCAGTGACGAGACGTTGAGCGTCATCTCTCGCCACAAGAAGGACCTCGGCCGGTGGTATCGGGTGCTTGCGCCAGACGCCGACATCGTGGAGCGGATCATCAGCAAGGAGCACACGTACGCGCTGGCGGATGCGATCGGTGTTGCCGCCCCCAGGACACATCACCTCACCTCGATCGAGGATCTCGAGCGCCACCGCGACGAGTTCACCTTTCCATGCCTCATCAAGCCGAGCCAGAGCCATCGGTATGTCGAGGTCTTCAAACGGAAGATGGTCCGCGTCGAGGACGTCGACGAGCTGCGCGCCGCCTACCGGCAGGCGGCCGAGGCCGGTCTCGAGGTCCTGCTCCAGGAGCTGATCCCCGGCGACGACCGGCAGGGCGTGAACTACAACTCGTACCGCGCCGACCGCGGTCCGGTCGTCGAGTTCACGGCCCAGAAGGTTCGGCTCACCCCCAGGAACTTCGGTCCGCCCAGTGTCGTCATCAGCCGTCGGATCCCCGAGGTGATCGAGCCGGGTCGAAGGATTCTCGATGCGCTGGGCTACGAAGGCTACTCATGCGTCGAGTTCAAGCGCGACGCGCGGGACGGGACCTACAAGCTGATGGAGGTCAACGGACGCTTCAATCTCTCGTCGCTGCTCTCGGAGCGTTGCGGCATCAACTTTCCATGGCTGGCATACCGGCATCTCGTCCTCGATGAGCTCGAGCCGGTCGATGACTACCGCGAAGGCGTGTACTGGATGGACGGGACCAAGGACCTTGTCTACGGCCTGGCCGAGGTTGTTCGGCGCCCACGCTCGATCGGAGAGTTCCTCGCGCCGTACACCCGGCCGAGGGTGTTCGCGGTCCTCGATCGGACCGATCTGCGTCCGTTCGCGGCGCGCTGGGCACTCCTGGCCACGGGCGCGGTGAACAGCATCCGACACCGGTTGCGGCGCCTCCTCGGCAGCGATCCGCACCGACCCGCCTAGTGTCAGGCGCGCCTGCTCCAAGACTGCCAGCCGGCCGACGGTCACCCTCGGAATCCCCGGTGCAGCTCGCACTGTCCGACCCGGAATGGCGCTCTTTCGTCGACCGCCGGCCTGAGGCGCTTCCCTTTCACCTCCCCGCGTGGGCGGAACTGGTGGCCGACTGCTATCGCCTGGCGGCGTTCGTGATCGCCGTGCGGGACGCCGGAGGAGCGATCAGCGCCGGCATCCCGGTCATCCAGACCCGCGTGCCCCTTCGCCCGACCCGCCTCGTCTCCCTCCCGTTCACCGATGTCTGCCCGCCGCTCGCCGACAGCGACACCGACGGCCTGCGACTCGTCGCGGCGCTCGACGTGGCGCGGCGAACGGCGCGAGCCCAGCGCGTCGAGGTTCGGGGTCCCCTGCCGGGGGCGGCGGCCTTCGAAGATGCCGGGTACCGTCACGTCCTTCGCCTCGACGGGGATCCAGCCAGCGTCTTCGGGCGCTTTCATCGATCCCAGGTGCAGCGCAATGTGCGGAAGGCCGAGGCCAGCGAGCTCACCTTGCGGGTCGGAACGCGGGAGCGGGACCTGCTCGATGACTTCTATGCGCTCCACCTCGCAACGCGACGCCGGCTGGGCGTACCGATCCAGCCGCGCCGGTTCTTCTCGCTGCTCCGCGAGCGGATCCTGCGCTCCGGCATCGGCTGGGTCATCTCGGTCGAGTCGGCCGGGCGGCCGATCGCCGCGGCGCTCTTCCTGGCCTCGAACGGCACCGTCGTCTACAAGTACGGCGCATCGGACGCCGATGCCTGGCGCCTGCGGCCAAACCATCTTCTGTTCTGGAACGCGATCCGCGCGGCCTGCGAGAGCGGGCACCGGGACTTCGATTTCGGCCGCACCGATTTCGGCGCCGACGGCCTCCGCGCGTTCAAACAATCGTGGGGGACGGAGGAGCAGCGACTCCTGTACCACGCCGTCGGCGATGCGGCGCCGTTGCCGGCGTCGACGGGCCAGCCGGGCGCGGCGCGGCGCGTCATGGGCGGCGTGATCCGCCGCTCACCCGCGTGGGTCTGCCGCTGGAGCGGGGAGCTGCTCTACCGCTTCGTCGCCTAGGTCCATGCTTCCGTGGGCCGGCAGCTGGCGCTAGCCCGGCGGCTCGAAGCTGATGCGGGCCTCCTCCCCTGCCGGGCCGATGACGCGCCAACCGGACTCGTCACGCACGACGCTGGATGCTGCCCGGCGCCTCCACCACGCACTCACCTCGCGCGGCAGCGCCCGCCAGACCGTGGCGTCCTCGGCGTGCGCATCCAGCAGCCCGCGGTAGGACTGCAGGGCGATGTCGTTGCCCATGTAGTCAGGGTGCGTCAGCAGCAGTGCCATCCCGCCCCGCTCCCGAAGGAGCGCGATCTTGTCGGCCCACACCTGGGCGTCGGCGTGCTTGAGGATGACGAAGAGCGTATGGTCCTGCGGGAGCGTGATCGGCAGCTCGACCATGTCGCCGATCATGTACGGCAGCCACGAGCAGGAGCCCCCGGGCTGTGGCTCGTAGGGATCCGTGTCGGGATAGCTCGAGTCGTAGTCGAAGCCGAGGGCCGGCATCAGGTCCCAACGGCGCTGCGTCGCCGGCGATCGGAAGCCGACGGCATGCCAGCGACCGGCGTGCGCGTGCATCGCGGGCAGGCGCGACGCGAGGAGCTCGCGCGAGGCGAGGTCGCGGCCGTCGTGGTACAGGCCATGGAGGCCGACCTCGCCGCCGGCCTGCTTGATCGAATCAAGCATCCCGTCGTCCACGTCGTACCGACCGGCCACGAAGTTCCACGCCGCCCGATAGCCGAGCGACGACTCCAAAGCCTGGAGCTCGCCGACGCGGGCGTAGCCATCCGCCGTCTCGACGTCATGCGTGAGCACCAGGGCCCACGCGTACGGTGACGGCCACGGAGCGATCCAGGGCAATGGCTCGGCAGCCACGTCCTGCGCGAGGAGGTACAGGGTGCGGAGAAGATCGTGGAATGCGGGCTCGGCCGGCCAGCTCGGAAATTTCGCGCGGTCCAACCGGTGGGCGTAGGCCCGTCGAAGAGAGATCTGGAGCCTCCGGGGCACCAGCGGTCGGATGCGGTAGTAGAGACGGACGGCGCGACTCGGCCCCAGCGTATGGCGACCATCCAGGATGCCCATGTAGGCCTCCGACCAGAAGGCCACCATTGCCTCTGCCGGGTCGAAGGGAAGGCATGCCGCCCCGGCTTCGTCGCGCCAGACCGATGCGACGGTGCGCCCGGCCCGGTCGATCACCCCCTGGGCGGCGTGCCAGCCGGAGCCGAGCGTGGCCTGCATGACCGCATCGGGCACGACGCGGGCGAACATCGACGAGCCGGCGAATCGATAGTCGCCTGCCACGGCTTCTCGCTCGAGCAGGGTGCCGGCCTGGGATGGCCACAGCAGCCGGCGCTCTGGCGCGTCCTCGGACACGGCCGCCCCGAGGCCGGCCGGCACGACGATGTCCGCTCCGGCCGTCAGCCGATGCGGAATGCGGAGATAGTCGAACACGAGGAACGGTTCGGTGACGACGAACATCGCGGGAAGGCTCGTCGTCGGTGCCTCCGGGCACCATCCACCGATGGTCCGGCGATCGACGCCAAACGTACCGCGCAGCCGGCGCTACCGTACGCGCATGAGCCTCGACCTGCGGCCGTTTCTCGATCTCGACGCCTGCGTCGAGCACCTGCGTGACCTCATCCGCATTCCCTCCGTGAACCCTCCCGGCGGAGGGCTCGAGGTGGCCGCCGGCCGCGATCCCCTCGGTGCAGAAACGGCGGCAGCCCGGTACTGCGCCGATATCCTTGACGGCGCCGGCATCCGCGCGGACGTCATCGAGCTATCGCCCGGGCGGGGTTCATGCGTCGCGCGCCTGGGTGCCGCGGGACCGGGTACCGATCCACCGCTCATCCTGCTCAGCCACCTCGATGTCGTGCCGGTCGATGCCGAGTCGTGGTCTCGCGATCCCTTCGGCGGCGAGCTGATCGACGACGTCGTATGGGGTCGCGGCGCGGTGGACATGAAGGACATGGTGTCGATGGAGCTCGCCGTGATGCTGGCGCTGAAGCGATCCCGCGCCGAGCTGCGACGCGATGTCATCTTCGCCGCAGTCGCAGACGAGGAGGCTGGTGGCGAGCACGGTGCCCGTGCCCTCGTCGAGGGCCGGCCGGAGCTGTTTCACGATGCCGCGGGGCGTCCGGCTTCGGCGGCCCTCAACGAGGTCGGCGGCTACTCGGTCACGCTCGGCGGGCGCCGCTTCTACACCGTGCAGGTCGCCGAGAAGGGAATCGTGTGGACGCGGGTCCGCGCGGCCGGCGCGCCCGGCCATGCGTCCATGCCGCATTCCGACAATGCCGCCGTCAAGCTTGCGGCCGCGGTCTCGAGGCTTGCTGCCGACCAGGCCGGCCGTGGCGCGCGCGTGACGCCGGTCGTCTCGGACTTCCTCGCTGCGCTCGGCCTCGACGAGGTCGCACGCCTTGCGATGGACGACCCTGCCGGCGCATCGGCGGAGCTGTCGGCACGGGTCGACGACCCCGTCATGCGCCGATCGATCGATGCCATGCTGCGCGACACGGTCACGCCGACGGTCATGCGCGCGGGGAAGAAGGTCAACGTCATGCCCGGCAACGGCGAGGCGGAGCTCGATATCCGGACGCTCCCCGGCACCGACCAGGCGGAGCTGCTGGCACATCTGCAGCAGGTTGTCGGCACCGATGCAACGGTCGAGCCGATCGTGGCGCTCCCCGCCGTCGAATGGCCGGCCGAGGCCGGTATCGTCGACCTCATGCGCGAGGCGCTGGGCCGTGCCGATCCCGATGCATCCGCCGTTCCGATGATGATCACCCCCGGGACCGATGCCAAAGCCCTGGCCCAGCTCGGCATCCCGTGCTATGGGTTCGCACCGCTGCGGCTGGAGCCGAGCTTCCCATTCCTCGAGCTCTTCCACGGCCACGATGAGCGCGTGCCGGTCAGCGCCCTCGCCTTCGGGCTGCCGGTCCTCGCCGAGGTGGTCGCCCGCTACGTCAGCCGCTGACGTTCAGGCGAACAGGGCCGCGAAGAGCCATGCGGCGCTTGCTCGGCTATACTCGCGCGAGCATTCTGAGCACGTTTTGAGCACGTTGAGCCGATGACACAGACCCCCGACACGAGCGAGGCCGCGCGCCCGCGGACGATCGCCTTCGTCTTTCCCGGGCAGGGCTCGCAGTACGTCGGCATGGGCGCCGACCTGATCGAGCGATCGCCGGCGGCGGCGGCGGCCTTCGAACGCGCCGATGCAGCCCTCGACATGCCGATCTCGCGCATGATCCTCGAGGGCCCGTCCGAGGACCTGGATCAGACCGTCAACGCGCAGCCCGCCATCCTGGCCGCCAGTGTCGCCTTTCTCGAGGCGATCCGCGCCGATGCGCACGATGCCGGCATCGAGGTCAATCCGACCGCCATGGCTGGCCACTCCGCCGGCCAATACGCCGCCGCCGTGGCAGCCGACGCCATCGACTATGCCGATGCGCTCCGCCTCGTCCGCGAACGCGGGCGAATCATGCAGGAGCGCGGGATCGCGGGTGGCATGGGCGCGGTCATCGGCCTCTCGGACGAGCAGGTGGAGGAGATCGTCACTGAAGCAAGGCAGCACGGCGAGATCAGCGTGGCCAACGCCAACGCCCCGGGTCAGATCGTGCTGTCGGGGGTCATCCCGGCCCTCGTCTTCGCATTGGAGATGAGCAAGACCGTCGGCGCCCGCAAGGCGGCGCGGTTGACGGTCAGCGTCGCCAGCCATTCGCCGCTCATGCGGCGCGCGCGCGACGAGTTCGGGAGGATCCTCACCAAGGTCCCCTTCCGCGACCCGCAGGTCCCGATGCTCGGCAACGTGCACGCCAGCGTCATCAACACCGCCGAGGGCCTCCGCAGCGAGCTGAGCGAGCACCTCGTCCACGGGGTCCAGTGGACCGCCACCGTGCGGCGCCTGGTGGGCGGCGGCGTCACCGACTTCGTCGAGGTCGGTCCGGGCCGGGTCCTCTCGGGCCTGATCCGACGCATCACGCCCGACGCCGAGACCCACGTCGTGGACGGTCCCAGCGACCGCTCGTTCCTCGCCACCCTGCGCGAGATGCCTGCGTGACGGAGCGGCGCGCCGTCGTCACCGGCCTCGGCATCGTCTCGCCGGTCGGGATCGGTTCCGATGCGAGCTGGGACGCGCTCGTTTCCGGCCATTCGGGGATCGCCGACATCACGCTCTTCGACGCCGAGCCCTTCGAGGTCCACGTGGCCGGCGAGGTGAAGGACTTCGATGCGACGGCGTACATGGATGCCAAGGACGTGCGGCGGCATGATCGGAACACCCACTTCGCGGTGGCCGCCAGCGGAGAGGCCCTGCGCGACGCCGGCCTGCTGGGGGAGAACGGCCATGTCAACGGCGAGATCGACGTGGACCGCTTCGGCATGGTGTTCGGGACCGGGATCGGCGGCATCGGGATGATGCTCGACGGCCATCGGACCCTCCTCGAACGCGGGCATCGACGGGTTTCGCCGTTCATGCTGCCGCACATGCTCCCCGACTCCGCGTCGGGCCAGGTCGCCATCGAGTACGGCATTCGCGGACCGAACATGGCGGTCGTCAGCGCCTGCGCCACCGGCGGGCATGCCATCGGCGAGGCCATGGAGGCGATCGTGCGAGGCCAGGCCGATGTCATGCTCGGGGCTGGGACCGAGGCACCGCTGGTGCCACTCGCCTTCGCCGGCTTCGGCCAGATGCGCGCGCTGGGCACGCCGAAGGATCCCGACAGCGGCGAGTACTCGGCGTCGATGGCCTCCCGCCCGTTCGACGCGACGCGCGATGGCTTCGTCGTCTCGGAGGGCTCGGCCGTGCTCGTGATCGAGGAGCTGTCGCATGCCCTGGCGCGTGGCGCGCGGCCGATCGCCGAGGTGATCGGCTACGGGTCCTCCGCCGATGCGTTCGACATGGTTGCGCCCGCCGAGCGCGGCGAGGGCAACCAGCGCGCGATGCGCGCGGCGCTGGCACGCGCGGGCATCGGTCCGGAGGCGGTCGACTACATCAACGCCCACGGCACGAGCACCCCGCTCAACGACCGATACGAGACGATGGCCATCCGCGACGTGTTCGGTGAGCACGCCGACCGGCTGGCGGTCAGCAGCACGAAGTCGATGACCGGCCACGCGATGGGCGCGGCCGGCGCGATCGAGGCGTACGTGTGCGCCAAGGTGCTCGCCACCGGCTGCATCCCGCCGACCATCAACTATCGTCATCCCGACCCGGAGCTGACGCTCGACTACGTCCCGAACGCGGCGCGTGCCGCGGACGTCAGGGTGGCGCTCTCCAACTCCATGGGTCTCGGCGGCCACAACAGCAGCGTGATCTTCCGCCGCTACGAGGACTAGCCCTTCCATGACCCGTCCCCTGCCACCGCGTGACCCGGCGCGGCGCGCCGTCGTCACCGGCTCGGGCGCCGTGACGCCGATCGGTAACGACGTGCCGACCTTCTGGTCGAACCTGGTGGCCGGCGTATCCGGGGTCGGACCGATCACCCAGTTCGACGCATCCGGGGAGGAGGTGAGGATCGCGGCCGAGGTGAAAGGGTTCGAGCCGCAGGAGTGGATCGATTTCAAGCAGGCGCGCCGCATGAGCCGCTTCGCCCAGCTGGCCGTTGCGGCCGCCCGCCAGGCGATCGATGAATCCGGGCTTCAGATCGGAGACCACAACCGCGACGACGTGGCGGTCGTGGTCAACACCGGAGGTGGCGGCATCGGCGACGTGGCGATCGGTCAGCAGACATTCCTGGAGCAGGGTGGTCGGCGGGTCAGCCCGTTCATGGTGCCGATGCTCTCGCCTTCCATGGCCGCGGCCCAGATCAGCATTCAGAACAAGATCCGCGGCCCGGTCGTCACGAGCGTTGCGGCGTGCGCATCGGGAGTCCAGGCGTTCATCGAGGCGCAACGCATGATCGAGCACGGCGACGTCGACGTGGTGATCGCCGGGGGGACCGAGTCGGCCATCCTGCCGGTCGCCTTCGCGGCGCTGGGCAACATGGGAGCCCTCTCGATGCGGAATGACGAGCCGGAGAAGGCCTCGCGACCGTTCGAGGCGAATCGTGACGGATTCGTGTTCGGCGAGGCAGCCGTCGTCCTGGTGATCGAGGCGGCCGAGCACGCGGAGGCGCGCGGCGCCGGCATCCACGCCGAGATCGCGGGCGGGGCCCTCACCGGCGACGCGTTCCATATCAGCGCGCCAGATCCGTCCGGCTACGGTGCCGCCCTGGCCATGCAGCGCGCGGTCCGCGATGCTCACCTCGAGATGGAGTCCGTCGACTATGTCGTGGCGCACGGCACGTCCACGCCGCTCAACGACGCCACCGAGACGAAGGCGATCCGCGCCGCATTCGGCACGCACGCCGACCGGCTGGCGGTCAGCAGCAACAAGAGCATGATCGGGCATACGCTCGGTGCTGCCGGCGCGGTGTCCGGCCTGGCCGCCGTGCTCGCCATCCGTGACGGCGTCATCCCACCGACCATCAACTACGAGACGCCGGACCCGGCCTGCGACCTCGACTACGTTCCAAACCAGGCACGTCGTGGGACGGTGAACGTGGCGATTGCCAACGGCTTTGGTTTCGGCGGCCAGAACGCGGTGAGCGTCTTCTCGCGCTACCCGGGCTGACCCGGACGTCCGACGCGCGTACGGGGCCGGACCGGACCTTCGATCCGCTCGGGAACGCGAGCAGCGCGGCGTACCCTCGGCACATGACCGAAGTGAACGGGCTGCGCCTGGCGTATCGCGGATTCGTGGCGGGCCTTGCCGGTGGATACGTGTGGGCCGCCATCGCGATGGTGGTGTCCGGCCTCGTGGCCGGCGATCCCCTCCACCCCATCCGGCCGCTCGCCCTCGCACTCTCGCCCCTTGCGGGGTCGCCGGAGCTGGCCTTCGTGTTCGGGCTGGCCGCTCTCCAGGCCGGGGGAGCGCTGATCGGCATGTGCTTCGCGTACTTTTTCGCTCGCTACTTCACCGCGCGCGCCACGCTGGCGATTGCGGCACCGGCGTTCACGCTTCTCGTGTGGGCGCTGATCGCGGCGGTCATCGCGCGCGACTCGGGGATCGTGGAATTCGCCACGCACCCGATCCCGGCGCTCGCCTCCGTCGGCTACGGCCTCCTGCTGGGGGCTGCCGTGCCTCTTCGCGGCGAGGTCATGCGCCCGTCGCTCGTGACGTCGCGCTGAACCGCGGCCGGCCGCGTAGACCTCCGACGAGACCCAGGACCAACCCCATCGCGAGCAGCGCGGCGCCGATGAAGGCCACCGGCGGAGTGCCCCGCGGAAGCGCCGCATCCGGGAAACGCATCGGAAACTGGTCGGCGATCGCGCCAGCGAGGCTCGCACTCAGCTCGCCGGTGTGGGCGTAGGCCTCGCGGCCAAGCTCATACGAACTGGCATAGTCGCCCGTGGCGTACGCATCGGCCTGGGCAACCAGGTGGTCCGTGTGCGCGGCGATGAGCACTTCGAATGCCTCGCCGGACAGGAATGGATTCGCCTCGGCGACATACGCACTGAAGTCCGCCTGGTACTCGGCCAGCTCGTCGATGGCACGATCGGCGGTCGCATCATCATCGGCCGCGATCGCGGTGACGTACGCGACATAGGCGTCGACATGGGTCGACCACAGCTCCGCGAATGCCTCGCCGGCAGCCGCTCCATAGATCAGCCCGATCGTGTCGCGCAACTCATCCGAGTTCGCGGAGAGTGCCTCGGCGGCGCTCGGGACATCCGCTGCATTCCTGAGCACGGCGCGCATGGCCATCGCGGCAAGGTAGCTGTGTTCGCCGAACAGGCGGTCGAGGGTCACGCGCAGGTCTGTCGCCGGGCTGAAGGCCGCCTCGCGGCCGGTGAATCGATCCGGGTAGAGGCTGACGATGCCGATGGCCAATCCGTCTCCCACGGAAAACATGTGCGCGTAGGTCTCGCGCATGGCGCCGTACGCCCCGCCGAAGTCCTGCTCGTCGAACGACGCGACGTGTTCCAGCTGCTGGACGTGCTCGCCGATCAGCCCTTCGACGGCATCGCGAGGCAATGCCGGGAGGGCGTCGGCAAGGAACCCGCTGAAGTCGGTCACGTACCGGTCGAGCTGTTCGGCCGCCAGCTCCGCGGCGTCCTCGTCACCGTCGCCCAGCGCGCGTCCGTAGTCGACGATGTACGCGACGTGATTGCGCCACTGCTCCCCGAAGGCCTCGCCCGCGTCCGCACCGTAGACGTCGGTGATGGCCCCGATCACGTCGCCGCTGTTCGCCTCGAGGGTGTCGGCGGCAGCACTGAAGTCCGGCGCGTCGGCGATCCCGCTCCGAATCACCTCCCCAAGGAGAAAAGCGTGCTCGCCCAGGGCGCGGTCGAGCGCGATGCGCAGCGCGGTCGCCGGCGCGTCGGTCGGCGGCTCGTCCTGTGCGACGACCGGCGTCACGAACATGGCTGCTGCCAGGGCGACGACGAGGGAAAGGCGGCGACGCGCGGTCGAGATCATCGAATCATCTCCAGGCGGGGTGTGATGGGGGCTCGGACGCTCATCGTTCGGCCCGAAGGTTGTCGACGTGAAGGACGGCATCGTCTGGCACGAGCATGGACCGCACACAGGCTTCTCGGCTCGACGTCGGCCCGAGCGTGCGATCGGCGTCGAGCACGGCCTCGAGAATCGGCTGATCAGCGCCCAACGGCGTGACCGCGATGCGACCGGCGTCACTGGAGCCCGTCACCACGACCCGGTACCACCGGTTCGGGTCGGATTCCGGCACCGCGACAAGGTCGAAGACCTGCGTGTCCTCGAGCATGGGGAGGACGAAGAGGAGGCTTCCGCCCGATCCGGCGTTGCCGAGGTGGAGATCGAACGCGATCGACGCCGCATCGTCCGCCGCCTGGGAAAGCTCGAGACAGACGCCGGCATTCCCCGCCAGCCGCAGCGAGCGGTCGAAGGACGTCGGGAACGCGGCGACCTCGGGTGTGCCGATGACGCGCGTGAGCGGCAGCTCCTCCGGGTCGAGCGGGCCGACCGGGTGCAGATCGAAGGTGACGAGGAGCGGGATCAACGTGTCAGTGCCAGATGTCGAAGCCGGAGCCGAGGTCGGCGTCGACCCGGTGCGCGAAGCGACCGCCGCGTCGGGTGAGCGTTCCACGCCGGCAGGCAGCTCCCGGCCAGGGTCGCCCCCGATCCCCCACGCGGTGAGCAGCGGACCGATCGCTCCCGCCACCACCCCACCGACCGCGACCATGCCGACGATGACGAGCGCCGCCACGCCGATCCCGCGTCGCCCGGCGCCCTTGCCGGTGGGGGACGATGCTGGGCGCCCAGACGCCGAGCGTGACGGTGCAGGAATCTCGCCAGGGGCGACCGGCGATGACGTCGCGGGGGGCGCGGCCACTGCTCGCACGCGTGCTGGGCCCGTGGGGGACGGCGGCGGCGTGGTCGCCGGCGGCGGCGTGGTCGACGGCGGCGGCCGGGTGGCCGGGGTCGGGGCGGGGGCAGGGGCCGGGGCCGGCGCCGTCGTCAGGGCGGCCGTCGCAGCCACCACGCCCACGGGTCGGCGCGCGGGAACCACGGGAGGCCGGGGCTCGGGAAGGACCGAGACGCTGGCTCGATCAGGGACGAGGATCGGGAGGGGCACGGCGACGGCGACGGCCGGGACCGGATCGTCGGTCCGCTTCGGCTGCGGCGCGGCGGCTGTCGGCTCACGTCGTCGCCCGACATCCCGGTCGATGCGTCCCGCCAGCCGGATCCCCGCATCGGACATGGCGTCGGTGACGGATCGCATGCGGGCCGCGTGGGACTCCGTCACCGCACCGAGCTCATCCTCGAGCTCGCGCACGCGCTCGGTCTCAGCGGGTGGGAGGATAGCGAGCAATGAGGCGGCCACCTCGCGTCCGCCGTCCAGGCGCAGCGTCAGTGCCGCGACGGCGACCCAGGCTTCACCCCACGCTCGGATGGCCGCGTCGATGTCGACGCTGTCGATGTCGGCGAGGACCTCGTCGATCCGTGAGAACGCGGCTGCAGCACCGTCGAGCTCACGCACGGCAGCGCGCGCCGCGGCGAGCGCCGCGAAGCCACCGGTGGCGTGATCGGAACCGGCTGCCTTGCGTGCCTCCGCGCATCGCCTGCAGCGCAGGTCCTCGCCCCAACAGCAGGCACGGCCGACGACCTGGCCGCAATCGACACACCAGCCGAAGGCGTCCACCACACGTTCGAACTGCAGGTTGCCTGATCCGGGCACGGGGATGAGCAGCGAGTACGTTCGACCACACTGTTCACAGGATCCGGCAACCGGTCGATCCTCCACCGAGTCACCGCATACCAATCAGGCGCGTAGCGTAGTCCTTGCGGTCGGTCGCGTCACGCATAGGAATTGACGGGTGTCAAACTCCCGTTGCGTTCCGGCACCGAACGGAGGCTCAGGCCTCCGACGTCTCCGACGGGTCCAGAACGTAGAGCTCGGGCTCGAAGCGAGGACCGCTTCCCGGGAGGGACGCGACCCAGTCGCGGAGCGCGCTCTCCACGGTGCTGAATGCCAGCGCGTCCCATGGGATCTCGTTCGGCGCGAAAGCGCGCACCTCGCTCGTCTCGGCCGCCGGCCGGGGACGGCCTCCGACGACGGTCGCTTCGAAGACGATCGTGACGATGCCCACGTGCGGACGCGAGTAGGCGCCGATCAGCCGGCCGATCTCGACGCGCAGCTCGGTCTCCTCCTCGGTCTCGCGTCGGGCTCCCTCCTGCAGCGACTCCCCCACCTCGAGGAATCCGCCCGGATAGGTCCATCGACCCAATGCCGGCTCGATGGCGCGCCTCGCCAGGTAAAGCCGTCCACCCGACATGGGGATGGCGCCGACGACGACGCGCGGGTTGCGCCAGGTGACGTGGCCGCCTGGGCACACCAGGCGTGGCCGATGATCGTCCTCGAGCGTGCGCGGCTCCACTGGCCGCCCGCAGGCGGGGCAGAACCGTGGCTCATCGCCGAGCGTGAGCGGGAACTCCTCGCTGGCATCTCGCTGCGGCATCGGTCCATGGTACCGATCCGCGTGATGCCACCTCTTCCACCGGTACCATCTCGGGCGCTATGCTGCGCTGCACGAACGGAGGCGTCACTGCATGGCCCGCGACGAGAAGATCGACCTGCTCCGCAGCGTCCCCCTCTTCCACGGTCTACGCGACCGAGAGCTCGAGCGGATCTCCGCCCTCGCCGACATCATCGACCTGCCGGCGGATCGTCGTCTCATGAGCCAGGGCGAGCGCGGCGCGGAGATGTTCGTCCTCGTCTCGGGATCGGCGCGCGTGGAGCGCGACGGTGAAGTCCTCGCCGACCGCGTGGCGGGCGAGGTGCTCGGCGAGATCGCGCTGCTCGACGGCGGACCGCGTACGGCGACCGTGACCCTGATCGAGGCATCGCGCCTGCTCGTCCTCGCCAGGCGAGAGTTCCAGGCGCTCCTCGACGAATTTCCCGAGGTGAGGCTCCACGTCCTGGAGACGGTCGCCCACCGGCTCCGCTCGCTCGACCACGACGCGGTTCACTGACCGTCCTCGTTCGCTCGGTACAATGCGCCGACCATGTCGGACCTCCTCCCGCAGGTGCGCCTGTACAACTCGCTGACCCGGCGCACCGAGCCGCTCGAGCCGCTCGAGCCGGGCAGGGTGGGCATCTATACCTGCGGCAGCACGGTCTACAAGTACGCGCACATCGGCAACCTGCGGACATACCTCTTCGGCGACCTCCTGCACCGCACGCTGGAGTACCTCGGCTACGAGGTGCGGTACGTCAAGAACATCACCGATGTCGGCCACATGCGCGACGACCAGCTCGACTCGCTGAGCGGACCGGACAAGGTGGAGCTGGCCGCGGAGACCGAGGGCAAGTCGCCCATGGAGATCGCCGACTTCTACACCGCCGCCTGGCTCGAGGACGAGGCCCTCATCAACATCCTGCCCGCCGACGTCATGCCGAGGGCCACCGATCACATCCCCGAGATGATCGACATCACGGCTCGCCTGCTCGACCGGGAGCTCGCCTACGAGGTCGACGGCACCGTCTATTACGACGTCAGCGCATTCCCCGGTTACGGCATGCTCTCCGGCCAGAAGCTGGACGAGACGCACGCCGGCCATCGGGTCGAGGTCGAATCGGACAAGCGCGATCCCGCCGACTTCGCGCTCTGGAAACACGCCCACGAGCATCGGTCGATGACGTGGCCGTCACCCTGGGGGGACGGCTTTCCGGGCTGGCACATCGAGTGCTCGGCGAGATCGCGCTGCTCGACGGCGGACCGCGTACGGCGAC
>JBQTHZ010000029.1:0-3046 GCA_052388515.1 Chloroflexota bacterium
GCGTCTGCCTGGGCGCTCGAGTGCTCGCTCTGCCGAGTGGTCGCTTCGGTGGCTTCGCTCGCCAACTGGAGCTCCTCCCCAATCCGGCTTCGGACGTGTTGGCAACTACGGGCTGGCCGCACCTGGAGCGGCCCATCCTATCGCTGTCGATTCTGTTCACGTCAAGCCTTCCTTTACGTGAATACGTTCACGAGGGATGGGTAGGTAGTGTCGTGCGCCAGCTCGATGGGACCACCCCAGCGCCAGTGACATAGGACCGGCTCTCGGGGTCATCAACGTCGGCGACGCGATGATCGCCGCGGTGCCGGCGCAACGTCAAGAGGTTCGCTGCGTTCGCTGACGCCCGGCTTCTGGCGCGGCCGGTAGGACTCGCCCTCGAGCACCAGCTCGTGTGCGGCGGACTGCAGCCGGTCGATCGCGGACTGGGCAAGCAGCGGATCCGCCATGAGCCCCAACCACTCGATCGGCTCCCGGTTGGAGGTCACCACCGTGGCCGCGGCGCGGTGGCGCTCCACGATGAGCTCGTAGACGTCGGCGGTGTCGAGGCCGTCGAGGGGCTGGAGGGCGAAGTCGTCGATGAGCAACAGGTCGACGCGCAGCAGCTTGCGCATCTCGACGTCGTGGCTGTTGTCGAGGCGGGAGGCGCGCAGGCGCTTGAGGAGGCGGTCGCAGCGCTCGAAGTGGACGCTGAAGCGCCGACGCACCGCGGCGTGGCCGAGCGCGGTGGCGAGGAAGGTCTTGCCCACGCCGACGGGGCCCATGATCACGGCGTTGTGACCGGACTCGACGAAGCGCAGCGAAACCAACTCGCTCCAGATGGCGCGGTCGAAGCTGACCTTGGCCGTGTCGTCCCAGCACTCCAGGCGCATCGAGGGATCGAGCCCGGCGGCTCGGGCCCGCAGGTCGGCCGAGGTGGTCTCCCGGCGGGTGACCTCGTCGGCGAGGACCAACTCCAAGAACTCGGCGTGTCCCATTCCCCCCGTCTGGGCCAGGGCCAGGCGCTCGGGGAGCGTGTCGAGGCAGCGTCCGAGCTTCACCCGACGCAGCAGCGCCTTGAGCTCCGGCGTCACCGTGACGGCGCTCATCGGGCCTCTCCGGCGAGATCGGCCTCCAAACCAGCCTCTGTAGCGGCTTGTGTGGCCTCAGAAGATCCGGGGTCGATACCTGGGTGCGGGCGATCCGGCTGTCTGATGGCGAAGTGACTGGGGTCGCGGGCGAACCGCCCGGCGACGACCGTGCCCGGCAGCGCGGGCTGGAGGGGGACTCCCTCGGTGCCCCGCTCGAGCATGCGCCCAATGAGGCCGACGTTGACCACCTCGTGGTCGAGCGACGATCGGCAGGCGGTCTCGACGCGCTGGGCGCCCCACTTCTTCACCAGACCCACCAGGGCGTAGACCTGGCGCATCTTGGTCCACGGCAACGGGTTGTCGAGCAGCGCCGCCGCGTAGGCGCCGATGGCCTCGCCGTGGGCCGCCGCCATGCGCTGCAGCAGGTTGAGGTCCCGCATGGCGTAGGCGGTCTTGGCCGACGGCAGGTCGGCCGGGTCGGTCGATCGCTGCCCCGGAGCCATGCGGGGATGGACCTTGACCAGCTGGCCGCGGTGGAACAGCCGCACCAGGCAGCGGTCGGCCCGGGCATCGAGGCGCGAGCCGATCAGGTTGCCGGGCACCGAGTAAAGGGCTCGGGCCACCTCGACGTGGTGGTCGCGATGGACCTTTGGCCGCGAGTACAGCGGCAGGTCATAGGGCGTGGCCGGGGCCGGGAGCAGGCGCGCCAGCTCCTCCTCGGCGAAGACCTCGGCCGGCCGGGCCTGGGTGGTGCCGTGCACGCGCAGCCCGGCCCGCACCCGGCACCACTCCTCGGCCCGGCGCTGGGCGTCGGCGCGATCGATGAAGGCCTCGCCGGCGAAGAACGAGTTGCGGGCGAACGGCACCGCCCGCTCGACTTTGGGCTTGTCCTTCGGATGGCGCACCCGCGTGGGATCGACGTGGAAGCCCCTGGCCTGGGCGTACTCCATGAAGGCCTGGTTCAGCCGAGGCTCGAGCGCATCGGCGTCGTCGACGATGGCCGCCATGTTGTCGGGGATGACGGTGCGGAACACGCCCCCGAAGAAGGCCCACGCCGCCTCGAACCCCTCGATCACCGCCTCGGTGGTCTGGCGGAAGCTCAACCAGACGAACTGGTGGCGGGAGTAGCAGGCGGTGAACAGCAGGGCCCAGCAGATCCGGTTGCGACCGGCCTCGGCGTCGAAGAGCGGGCCGAGCCGGCCGAAGTCGACCTGGAGCTCGTCGCCGGGCTCGCCGTCGACCACGCGCACGGTCGGGCCCTGGTCCCGGGTGCGCTCGCACACCTGGTTCACGTATCGCTGCACGGTGCGGAGGGGCACGGCCACGCCTCGCCGACCAAGGAGTTCGTGGATCTTCACCGCCGTGAGGTCCTCGTCGACCCAGGCCTTGATCTGGTCGTGATGGGAGACGAGGACCCGCCAGGCCTCGCCGTGGCCATCGAGGCGGTGAGGCCGCACCGCCTCGACGACCTGGCCGATGAACAGGTCGCAGAGCTGATCGGCGCCACCAGCGCGATCCAGACCGAGCGCCACTGCCGCCTCCACGTAGCGCCGCACGGTCTTGCGGTCCACCTGCGAGAGCCGCTCGATGGAGCGGAACCCCTCGTTGGCCAGCCAGAGCCTGAGCACTTCTCGGACCTCGAACACCCGAACCTCCCTGAACGCCATCGCCGCTCTCCCAATCCCGCTGACAGGAACGCGGCGATGCCACCGTCAGCGGCACCGGCGGTGGTGGATCCCCGGGAGGCGGTCCCATGACTGGCGCAGCAGGTGGTCCCATGACTGGCGCTGCGGTGGTCCCATGCCACTGGCGCCGATCAGCTCAGGGTGGTCCCATCTCGCTGGCGGGCGACAGGTAGGAGGGAAATGGAGTTCAGATTTGCAGTTTGAACGCGCGTCTCGGATTGCCCCGCCTTGGGGAGTCCTGATGACACGAGGCGACGGTCTGCTCTATGCCCCTCGCCGCTCCCGAGCACCATC
>JBQTHZ010000030.1:0-13144 GCA_052388515.1 Chloroflexota bacterium
GGATGCGGTCGGTTTCACCACCACATGGTCGGCTGCTCACCGGGGTCGCGGCCAGTGCCAGTTCGGGCTCGGTGCATGGGGCCACTTGGAACCGTCCCCGCGGCCCGCGGACCGTGCCACCTGCTGACGTGGCCGTTGTCGTCGAGCTCGCAGCGGCGCACCCGCCAGCGGGTCGAGGAGCCCCATGGGTCATCCGGCATGTGGCGCATGAGCCTCAGCGGCTGATCGACCGATACTTCCGGATCGCGAGTGGCGTGAACACCGCCACGATCCCGACCAGCCACAGGATCGTGACGAGCACCGGCTCGTCTCCCGGCAGACCAGCACCCGGGAACGGGTTCGGGTTGCCCCATAGCTCACGAATCGACGTGCTGAGCGTGCTCACCGGATTCCACTCGGCGACTGGTCTCAGCCAGTCCGGAAGCGTCTGCGGTGGCACGAAGACGTTCGAGAGGAACGTGATCGGGAAGATCGTCGTGAAGGCCACCTGGTTCGCGACCTCGACCGTCGGAACCTGCATCCCGAGCCATACGCCGATCGCGGACATGGCCATCGCGAACAGGAGCAGCAGGCCAAAGCCCGCCAGGAACTGGAGGATGTCGGTGTGGACGGTCCAGCCGACCGCAAGGCCGGACAGCATGAGCACCACGAGGATGCCGGCGTTGTAGACCACGTCCGCGAGGATGCGGCCGACCAGCACCGCGGAGCGTGCCATCGGCAACGATCGGAACCGATCCATGATCCCCTTGTTGATGTCATCCGTGATGCCGATCGCGGTCGTGGCGGCCGCAAACGCCACCGTCTGGGCGAAGATGCCGGGGAGGAGAAACTCGCGATAGCTGCCGCCGTCCGGCAGCGGGATCGCGCCGCCGAAGACGAACGCGAAGAGCAGCACGAACATGATCGACTGCAGGATGGCGAAGATGGCCAGCTCCGGGATCCGCGGCACCCGCTTCAGATTTCGCCAGGTGATGACGAGGGCGTCGTTGACCATCCGGCCGCCGCCGCGGCGCGGCGCGGGAAGTGCCTGTGCCGTCATGGCTTGCTGTCTCCGTTGTCGGTCACTGCTTCTTCGGCGGCGTGGCCGGTGATCGCCAGGAATACGTCGTCGAGCGTGGGTCGGCGCAGCCCGATGTCGTCGATCTGGACGCCGGCCTCGTCGAGGTCGCGGAGGACGCCGATGAGCCGATCCGCGCCACCCGTGGCGGCCATCGTGATGCGCCGAGTGTGCAGATCGGCGGTGGGCTGGCCGGCGCCATCGCGGGCGAGCAGCTCGATCGTCCGTGCGATGTCGTCCTTCTCGCGGACCACCACCTCGATCCGCTCGCCGCCGACCTGTGATTTGAGCTGGTCGGCGGTGCCGCGCGCGATGATCTTGCCGTGGTCGACGACCGCGATCGTGTCGGCCAGCTCGTCGGCTTCCTCGAGGTACTGCGTGGTCAGCAGGAGCGTGGTTCCGTCGCGGACCAGGCCGCGGATGACGTCCCACATCCCCATCCTGCCGCGCGGATCGAGACCCGTCGTCGGCTCGTCGAGGAAGAGGAGGCGCGGGCGGCCGATCAGTGCGCTGGCCAGGTCGAGCCTGCGCCGCATCCCGCCCGAGAAGGTCTTGACCACTCGGTCCGCCGCCTCGTCGAGATCGAACTGCTCGAGCAGCTCCGCGGCTCGAACCCTGGCATCGGCGCTCGAGAGCTGGTAGAGCCGGCCGAACATCCACAGGTTCTCGCGCGCGGTCAGGTTCTCGTCAACTGCGGCGTACTGACCGGAGAGGCCGATGACGCTGCGCAGCTCGTCCGCCTGGGTCACGACGTCGTAGCCTGCGACGGTCGCGCTCCCGGCATCCGGCTTCAAGAGCGTGGCCAGGATCCGGACCGTCGTCGTCTTTCCGGCACCGTTCGGGCCGAGGAGGCCGAGCACGGTCCCCCCTTCGACGACCAGGTCGACGCCATCGAGCGCGCGCACTTCCGACTTGCGGGATCGATAGATCTTGGTCAGCCCTTCGGCCGTGATGGCGGATTGCCCCGCGGTGGTGACCATCCGACTGTCAACGATCGGTCCGGCCACGCGCCTCTCAACTACTTGGGTCACGTTCGATTGTTCTCCATGCTGGAAGGACCCAGCCTATCGGTCATTCCTGTCAGATCAGGTCATGTATCAACCGGACGAAAGGGTACGGTGTACGCTGCTTGCGTACAACGTACTCAGTTGAGACAATGGTGTCAATGACGAAGGACCTCGCACCCGATCCGCGTCGTGGATTCGACCTGCTCTGGAGGGCTGGCGACCGGCCGGCCCATGGGCCGAAGCCGGCCTTGAGCGCCACGGAGATCGCCCGCGCCGGCATCGCATTGGCCGACGCGGAAGGCATCGAGAACGTGTCGATGCGCCGCATCGCGGGCCACGTCGGGTGCGGGCCGATGTCGCTGTACCGGCACGTTCCAGGCAAGGGCGAGCTGCTGGACCTGATGCTCGACACGGTGATCGGCGACGAAGGGATCTCGCGACTCCACGCGGACGGCTGGCGAGCCCGGCTGGAGGAGTACGCCCTCATCAGCCGCCGCATCTACGAGCGTCATCCGTGGATCCTGCAGGTGGAGTCCAGCGTGCGGCCGACCCTGGGCCCGAACAGCCTCGACGCCTACGAGCGACTCCTGGAGATCCTGTCCACCAGCGGCCTGGACATCGGCGACGTTCCAGCCGCCGCGAGCCTGCTGGTCGCCTACGTCCATGGCAGCGCCGTGCGCAGGCAGGTCGACTCGATGCTGGCCGAGCACTCCGGCGTTTCGGACGAGCAGTGGTGGGCGGAGCGCCAGATGTTCTGGGAGGAGTATTTCACCTCGGACCGCTTCCCCACCATCACGGCATCCCACGAGGCGGGCGCCTTTGAGCGCCCGGAGGACGACTTCGACTTCGGACTTCAACGCGTGCTGGACGGCATCGAGTCGCTGATCGGCCAACCGACGCCGTAGGAGCGCCCTTCGCGCGATTCCATGGTGTCCCGCCCCAGGTTCCGCCTGCAACCGCTGCAGCTCTTGCTCAGGGAAGTCACGGGCCATCCATCAAAGATCGGTGACTCGATGACCGCGTCGCAATAGGTATGCTGACGGCGATGCCAAACCACTCGCGGGCCCTGAACCTGCGCGAGCGCTTTCGTGATCTGCACCGGTCTGGGCTCTTCCTGATGCCGAACGCGTGGGATGTCGGCTCCGCCCGGATGCTGGCGTCCATGGGATTCCCGGCAATCGCGACGACCAGCTCAGGACACGCGGCAGCCCTCGGGAGGCCGGATCAGCACGTCACGCGCGAGGAGCTGCTGGCCCACGTCGAGGCACTCGCCGGCGCGGTCGAGATCCCGGTCAGCGTCGATGCCGAACGCTGCTTCGCCGATGACCCCGACGGGGTCGCGCGCACGGTCGAGCTGATCGCCGATGCAGGCGCGGCGGGCTGCTCGATCGAGGATTACGACCCGCGGGACAGCTCGATCGACCCGCTCGAGGTCGGCGTCGAACGCGTGGCCGCCGCCGCCGAGGCCGCTGCGAAGCACGGCATGGTGCTCACTGCGCGTGCAGAGAACCACCTCTACGGTATCGGCGATCTCGATGACACCATCACTCGCCTCCGGGCCTATCGAGAGGCCGGTGCCCTGGTGCTCTACGCACCCGGACTGGTGGTGGCCGGGGAGATCGAACGTCTCGTCGAGGAGGGAGGTGCACCGATCAACGTCCTCGCCATGCGGCGGTCTCCCTCGGTGCCCGAGCTGGCGCGACTGGGCGTCCGACGCGTCTCGACCGGTGGCGGATTGGCTCGCGCCGCATACGGTGCGCTGGCCGCCGCGGCCCGTGAGCTGCAGACCGACGGCACCTCGACCTACCTGGATGCCGCGATCCCGGGAGCGGACATGGATGCGGCGTTCAGCTCGGATCGTTCACCCACATGACGCCGACCGAGGTTGATCTGCGGCACCTGCTCCGCTGCGTTGAGCTCGCGACCGAGGCCCTGGAGGCCGGCGATGAGCCGTTCGGCTCGGTGCTCGTCGCGGCGGACGGGACCGTCCTCGCCGAGGACCACAATCGGGTCGCCGGTGGTGACCGAACCCGGCATCCGGAGTTCGAGCTGGCCCGCTGGGCCGCGGCCAACATGACTCCGGGCGAACGAGCGGCGGCGACCGTCTTCACCTCCGGCGAGCACTGCCCGATGTGCGCCGCGGCGCACGGGTGGGTCGGGCTGGGCCGCATCTCGTACGTCACCTCGTCGGAGCAGCTTGCATCATGGCTGGCCGAGCTCGGCGTTCCCCCACCGCCGGTGCGGACACTCCCCATCCAGGCGATCGTCCCCGATGTCGTTGTGGACGGTCCGGTCCCGGAGCTCGCCGACCGCGTACGCGACCTCCACCGACGATTCCACCGCGGGGCTTCATGATCGAGGGTGACGACCTTCAAGCGTCGTGACCGATCGCTGGGGAGCGTGCCCCCGGGGCGTATCACTCGGTCGCGAACCGCCAGGCGCGATGGAGCCGCCAATCGGTCGTCGAGCCCACGGACACGCGCGGTGGTCCCGCTTCGCGAATCTCCACCTGGCCATGCTCCGTCGCCAGGCGGTAGTCGGTATGGGGCCCTCGGAACCACACGCTCACGACTCTACCGGTGAGCTCTCCGCCAAATGACGCCCAGTCGGGCCTGACCAACACCTCCTGGCCCCCTGCCCCGGTCCTCGAGACAGGACCCTCGACGCGAGCAACGGTGTCGTTGAGCAGCGCGGCGTCGAGCACGGAGGCCGGACCGGTGAGTCGCGCCGCCCACGTATCGGCCGGCTGCTCGTACACCTGGAGCGGCGTACCAACCTGGATGAGCCGCCCCTCCCGCAGGATCACGACGCGGTCCGCCGCGGCCAGCGCCTCCGCCACGTCGTGGGTTGCGGTCAGCGCCGCCGTCCCCGTGTGAGCTCGCCTCTCGGCCAGCTCCTCCTGGAGCGCG
Source organism: Chloroflexota bacterium (assembly GCA_052388515.1). Lineage (GTDB taxonomy): Bacteria > Chloroflexota > Limnocylindria > QHBO01 > QHBO01 > JACDBZ01. Next base: position 4,974 of record JBQTHZ010000030.1, read on the forward strand.
ACCCGCAACGGCGTGTCCAGGTGGGCGGTTGGCTCGTCGAACAGGAACAGGTCCGGCTCCCGCGCGATCGCGCGCGCCAGCCCGACACGCTGCTGCTCACCGCCGGAGAGCTGGGCCGGCCTTCGATCCGCGAGATCGGCCAGCCCCAACCGATCCAGCAGCGCGAGCGCGTCTGCGTGAGCCCGGCCGCGTGCCACTCCCTGCCGCTGCATCGGAAAAGCCACCGACTCGACCGCAGTCAGGTGCGGCCAGAGCGCGGAATGCTGGAATACGACCCCGACCCGGCGCTGCTCCGGCGCCAGGCTGCGCCCCGGAGTCGCCACGGTCCGCCCACCCAGCCGAATCTCGCCGCCCAGCGGATCGATGAAGCCCGCGATCCCTGACAGGATCGTGGTCTTGCCGGAACCCGACGGACCGAGCAGCGCGACGGACTCGCCGGCCGCAACTTCCAGCGTGAAGCCCGTGACCACCGATGCCCGCCCGTCGTATGCGAGATCGAGGTCGCGGCACTCGAGCGTGACGGATCGGACTGTCATCGCCATCCGCCCAGCCGCAGCAGCGTCCGACGAGCGAGCAGCGGCGCCGCTGCCACGAGCGTGAGAACGGTCAGCAGGACCGCCAGGGCGGCGGTGACGGTCGGGTCGCCGAGCTGCTGGAGGTTCAGGATCAGGACCGCCATGGTCTGGCTGCCCGGCCCGTAGAGCAGGATCGACATGGTGACCTCGTGCAAGGCGAACAGGAAGACCAGGAGCCAGGCGGCGGCCAGCGTCGGGCGCAGCATGGGGATCATGATCGTGCGGAGCGCTGTCATTGGACCTGCGCCGCTCGCTCGCGCCGCTCGCATCGGCTCCGGCGGGAGAAGGTCGATCGCTCCCCCGATCGGCCGATGCGCCAGCGCCCAGAACTTGGCGAGGTAGGCGATCAGCACCAACCACAACGTGTCGCGCAGCAGCCCGCCGTAGGCGAGCAGGACGGCCACCGCAAGCACCGTCCCGGGCACGGCGAACGAGGCGCCCACCGCAGTCCCGAGCGCCCTGCCTCCGCCGCGGCGCCCGACTGCCACGACGAGCGCACCGAGCAGCAGCGTCCCCGTGGCGGCCACCGCCGCGAGCAGCAGCGTGTTCGCGAGCGCCGGGCCGAACCGGCTGCCCAATGCCTCCGCGAAGTGATCCAGGGTCCAGTTGGCGGGAACCGGCGGGAGGCCGATCCCGCGAGTCAGGGCCGTCAGCAGGAGCGCGAGCAGCGGCACGGCCGTGGTGAGCAGCAGGTACAGCCAGAGCGGAGCGGCCAACATCCACGATCCGCGACGAGAGCCGGCCGGCGATGTGCTCAAAGCGCCGCCGCGCACGACCGGGGCATGCGGCAGGAGCCAATCGGCCAGGCCGATCACGATGAGCGTGGATCCGGCAAGCAGCACGCTCAGAGCGAGGACGCGGCTGAACGCCTCGGAGTCGGCGGCGAACGCGAGGTCGCCATAGATGCGCGTCGTCATCGTCACGAACCCGTCCGGGGTGCCGAGGACGGTGGGAATGGCAAAGGCGTTCATGGTCGTCACCATCACCAGGGCCGACGCTGCGGCGATCGACGGCACGGCGAGCGGAATGGTCACCGTGCGCCAGGCCGCCAGGCGTCCGGCGCCGCTGACGCGGGCAGCCCGCTCGAGCTCTGGCTCCGCACGGGTGGCGAGTCCCGCGGCAACGACGAGATAGACGAGCGGCACCGCCCCGACCGCCAGCACGACCACCACGCCGACCGGGCCGAGCAGCCACGGCAGGCTGATGCCCGCGACGTCATCGCTCAGCCCGCCGGGCGCGTACGCCTGGACCCAGCTGAAGCCGGCGACGAAGTCCGGGATCAGCAGCGGCAGGATCATCCCGAGCCGCAGCATGGCGCGTCCTCGGACCCGGGTGCGCTCGGTGAGGAGCGCGCCGGCGACGCCACCCACCATCGCCACCACGGTGACCGCCACGGCGACCAGGATCGAGTGCCGCCAGGCCTCGATGGCGGCGTCGGAGATCAGTGCCGCCAGCGGCGCGGCGCCATCGGCGAGGGCGTTGGCCACCAGCGTCACGAGCGGGAGCACGACGAGCAGCAGAAGGGCGCCGGCTACGAGCAGCCAGCCGCCGGCCGCCCATCGCCAGGTCCGCTCAGCCACCGAAGATGGACCGATACTCCTCCAGCAGGTCGTCCGAGCGATCGAAGATGGCCGGCCAGTCCGGCGCCACCTGCTCGCCCTGCATCGGCGGACCCTCGACTCCCTCTCTGATGGGCTGGAAGCCCGATTCGCCGATGATGGTCTGTCCTTCCTCGCTCAAGATGAAGTCGACGAACGCTTCCGCGCCGGGGATGTTGGCCGAGTCCTCGAACACCGCGATCGGGCTGTAGATGGCGATGGCGCCCGGCTCGGGCCAGACGACCTCGATCGGCGATCCATTCGCGACGGCCGCCTGCGCCGGCGTCTCGAGCGTGATGCCCACCGAGTACCGTCCCTCGGCGACGCCGGTCACCACCTCGTCGGGCGCCGACAGCTGATCGGTGCCGTTGGCCTCGAGGTCGCGATAGAAGTCGAACCCGAATTCATCGGTGGTGGCGAAGTAGCCGAGCGCGCCGAAGGCGGATCCGGCGAAGCCCGGATCGATGATGGCAGCGCTGTCGGCATAGGCCGGATCGGCGAGGTCGGCCCAGGCAGACGGCGCCGGCTCGACGTCGGCTCCGTGCACGAGGATCACGTTGAGCAGTCTCGTTCCCCAGAAGCGGTCGGTGCGGTACGCCTCCGGCACGGCGTCGAGCTCGGCCGGCGTCCAGGCGCGAAGCAGGCCATCGGCGTCGTACTGCTGGATCGAGAGCGGGTCACTCAGCCAGAGCACGTCGCCCCGCACGGCGCCCTCGCGCTGCTCGGCGGCGATGCGGGCGTTGATCTCGCCGGTCGGGGCCCGAAAGACCTCGACCGCGATGTCGGGATGCGTCTCATCGAAGGCGGTGAGGAGCGCATCGACCGTCTCCTGGGTGGTGGACGTGTAGAGCGTGATGGTACCCGCGCCAGTCGCGGCATCCCCTCGTGCCGCCGGTGACACGCCGGTGCAGGCGCTGAGCGCAAGCACCAGGGCGGCCATGGGTCCGAGCACTCGGCTCATCGGTCCTCCTGGTCGAAGCGTGATCTTGGCGACGGTGAGCGACTGGCGATCGACTCAGATCGTCTGGTTGGCGACAGAGAGATGATGTTGCGTCCATCGCTCCAGTGACCGGCGCTCCGGCTCCGAGAGCACCTCGCAGGCCCAGCCCCAGTGAAGGCTCACCCAGTCATCGATCGAGGCGCCATCCGCGAAACCGTGACCCTCCACCTGGCGCAGCACGCGCTCGCGCCGGGCGGCGCCGATCACCAGCGCCCCCTCGCGCAGCTCGAGCGGCGGCCTCTCAACGATGAGCTCCGCGCCATCGACCTCGGCAACGCGCCCCCAGCTGACCCGGCACCCGTCGAGCGTCTCCATCGAATGAGCCAGCTCACCGACGCGCGAGTGGACGTCGAGGACGTGGAAGCTGTGATGCGGACGGGCTCCGGCCGGTGCCTTGGCGAGCACGATCTCTCGCATGCGGCCGGTAAGCCGCGAGCCGAATCGCGCGAGCATATCGTCGTACAGCTGTCGCACCTCGACGCGCTCGAGCAGCCGGTTGCCGATCCAGTACGCCTCGACCACGCGGCTGTCGAACGGATCCGCGATGCCGTTCGAGCGGGCGATGAGCTCGAGGTAGGGCATGGCCCCGGTGAATCGGCGCAGCATCGGCGAAAGGTCCGGGTCGGTCGCGCCCTCAACCGCGTACTCCAGGAGCGTTCGGTTGTCGTCACCGCCGCAGTACCGGAGGCGGTTGGGCATGAAGGCATAGCGAATGAAGCGCAGCATGCCGGCGAGGGGTGGGGCGGGAGGCGCCTCGATCATCCGCTCGCATCCTCGAGCATGTGCTCCATCTCGGCATTGAAGCGGAGGAAGTCCTCCGCTTCGTCATTCGGAATCCGCTCGAGCGCCTGGCCCGCGTAGACGACGACGTACTCTCCCGGCTCCAGGTCGGGCATCGCCGCCACGCGCACCCAGTGCTCTCGATCGATTTCGAGGACGCGCGCTCGATCTCCGGCAACCTCGAGGACCCGATGCGGGACGGCCCGGCACATCGTCAGGCCGCGCCCGCGGTGGCCGGCGGGCCGGGCAGCGCATGAGCAACCAGCTCCCGAACGCGTTCCACGGCCAGCTCCACGGCAGCCTGTACCGGAGCGCTCAGCCCGATCCCGAGCTCCATGGACTCGGGCTGGCAGCCGATCAGGACCGCCCGTCGCGGCAGCACGCCCAGGGCCTTCGCCAGAATCATCACCCGCGATGGCACCGTGTAGTGCATGTCCGCCAGGAGGCGGCGGCGCTCCGCGTCGCTGAACGCATCCAGCTCGGGCACCATGATCTCGAGGACGCTCACGGAGCCCGGAGGTGCCCCACGGTCCACCGTATCAAGCACGATGACCGTGTCGTATCGGTCCATGAGGTCGTGCACCAGGCCGATCCCGGCGATCCCCGCCTCGACCACGCGCACCTCGGCGCCGAGCCCGAGCGACGCGCAGCGCTGCGCCGCGGCGATTCCGAAGCCGTCGTCCCCCATCAGCTCGTTGCCCACTCCCGCGATGAGCACCCTGCCGCTCACTGCCGCGGCTCCGGCGCCTCGCCGATCTGCACCAGCGGTGAGCGACGCGCGGCCGCCTCCTGCATGTCCTCCTCACCCGGCGCCAGGTCGTAGAGCTCAAGCAGCGTGGTCACGGTCGAGTCCTCGGTAAGCCGCTCCAGCATGCCGCGGCCGCCCAGCAGTCGCACCCGATCCACGAAGCGCGCCAGCCCCTGGCGGTGCAGGAGGTCCACTCCGTCGAGGAGAGCCATGACCACCCTGCGGCTCTCGTCGGGAAGCTCCTCGACCTCCCCCATGCGCTCGGCGACCCAGGCGATGAGCTCGTCGAAGTCCGCCGGCGGGTTGGCAGGGGAACGCTGGGCGAGCAGCACGATCCGCTCGCGAGGCTCAAGTGGCATGATCGTCACGCGCCCGCCCACGAGGCGCCGTCAGGCTCGGCGCCCAGGCAGTGCTCGCAGGCATCACGCGGAATGCCGGCGCAATGCGGGCAATCCGGCGGGCAGTCGCCATGGGCGCTGCGGGTGAGGTCGCCGAACTCATCGGCGAAACGCCTGCCGCCCTCCCGCGCCCCGGCCATCGTCAACCGGAACCGATCGTCGAGCTGCTCAACCAGGCCGTCACCGACGAGGATCGCGAGCTGCGTCTCGAGCGTGGGCAGGTCCGTGACCAGGAGCCGGTGGAGCTTCGGAAGGTCCGGATCACCGGTCGGATCCTCGCCGCGCAGCCAGTACATGGCCTGGAGGATGTCGTCGCGACATCGGATCGCCGCCGTCGCGTCGGCCCGATCCCCGAGATGCGTCATTCAGGAGGCCGCCGCGCCGTTGCCGACTGCCGTCGCCGGGGCGCTCAGCTCATCGCGCAGCCAGGCGGTGACCTCTTCGGCCCGCCGTTCTGCGATCTCGCTCAGGCCCTGTCCCCAACCGCTCTCGACCGGCTCGAGCTCGATCACGGTGGTCTCGGGTGGCAGCAGGCCGAAGTGGGTCCCGATGACGAGCAGGTTCTCGAGGCTGATCGTGCCGGTCACCGCTTCGGCCACTCGGTCCTGCACCTGCTCCGCATTCTGCGGCGTGCTCGCCCAGGCCACGCGGCTCAGAGTCCCCGGCTGGCGGCCCCGCTCGGCCGCACCGATCAGCACGGCCCGCGTGAATCGGCCCGGCTCGTCGCGCAGCCAGTCCATGACGGTGATCGGGTTATAGCTCACGTCCTCGACCATCACGTCGGACTGCCACGGCTCGGCGCGCAGGCGCTCGACCATGACGGCACCGAACGACATGTCTCCCAAGAAGGTGTATCCCACCCCGCCGACCAGGATCACCTCAGTCGACACCGCAGGCGCAGGTGTTGATCTCGCGCGTCAACACGCCGGCGTCGCTGTGGATGTGGGTGGTGCACGGCATGCACGGGTCGAAGGAGCGGATGGCGCGCAGCACGTCGATGCCCTGGTACGCGCCGCTGCCGGTCTCCAGGATCGGCGTATTGAGCACCGCCTCCTCGTACTTGCCCGGCGTCTCCCACGGATCGTGGGGCGAGGCGTTGATGGTCGACGGCGTGATGATCTGGTAGTTCGTGACCACCCCGTCGTCGAGCTCGAGGTGGTGCGAGAGGTAGCCGCGTCCGGCGCCCCAGAACCCGACGCCCAGCTGGGTCCCTCGCTTGGGCACTTCGAACTTCGTGCTCACCGCCGTGTCGCCGGCTTTCATCAGGTCGGCGGCCTTCGACCACAGGTTGAGGGCGACCATCGAGGTGTACGCGACGCAGTAGGCCCGGCCCCGGTTGCGCTCGAACGCGTTCCACACGTCGGGCACCTTCCACTCCAGCTCCATCTCGGGCAGACGGCCGGCCGGCACGAGCATCTTCAGCGAATGACCGGTGGCCTCGATATACGGGTTCGACGGTATCTTCTGGGCCATCGCCGTGTTCCACAGCCGCGCGCTTGCCTCGGCGTCCATCGCCTGCCGGTCCCAGCGCGGCGATGTCGCCCAGGTGTACTTCTCGCGCCAGTTCGGGGCTCCCGGACGCGGCTTGGTCGATTTGTTCCACGGATGGTAGGGAGAGAGCGGCGCACCCAATGGGTCGGTCTTGAAGCGAACGCCATCCCCGGCCCAGTCCTCGTAGAAGGAATGCTCCACGAACTCCTCGAGGCCCAGGTTGATGTGCTGCAGATTGGTCGTCACCTGCTTGCCGTCGATGATCACCCCCGGCGTGGCCCAACGCCGCTCGCCCCACTCACCGCAGTTTTCATAGGTGGCGTCGTAGGCGTCGGGGTCATCCCACTGGCCGAGGTCGATCAGGTTGGCGCTGGTCCTGCCCACGTCGCGATAGCGCCGATCGGCGTCATAGAAGAAGTCGCAGACATCGTCGTAGATCCCGGCCACCCGCTTCGCGTAATCGAAGAACTTCTGGATGCGCAGGTAGATCTCATTCAACGTGCTCAGGCTGACGGTGGCGCTGATGCCGCCGGGCACGATCGTCTGCGGATGGGGATACTTGCCGCCGATCAGCACGTACGCCTCGCGTGCCACGCGCGTCATGCCCAGCGCCTCGAGATAGAGGCTGCCCTCGAGCGGATTGAGGTCGCGCATGATGTCGGCGATGGTGCTGTAGCCGTGCACGTTGCTGTGCGGCGCGGGCGTGCTCTCGGCGCGCTGGAAGAGCTCAGGATTGGTCCTCGAGACGATTGCCTCCGAATAGTCGGGGCCCGCCAGCAGGAACAGGTGCAGCGGGTTGTCGTACAGGTACTCGATCGCCAGCAACAGGTTGCGCACCACCGTCCCGAGCGGAGGCGGCCTGACGCCGCACGCCATCTCGATGGCCAGCGCGGCCGCCGTGGAGTGCACGCCACCGCACACCCCGCAGGCACGGCTGGTGATGAAGATGGCATCGCGCGGATCGCGGCCCATCATGATCACCTCGTAGCCACGGAAGAGCGTGGCGACGCTCCGCGCCTCGATCACCTGGCGCGCCTGATTGTCCACCACCGTATGAAATGCCAGTGCGCCTGCGACACGCGTGACCGGGTCGAAGTTCTTCTGCTCGATGTGCCCGTTACGCTGGAGCAGGTCCTCGATCTGGTCCCGGGTCAGGGTCTTCGGCCCGCCATTGGTATGCGGCGCGCCGTCGACGGCGTACGGGTTCGGCACGTCCTCCTTCAGGAAAGGCCGTCCTTCGGCGTCAAACTCGACGGGTAGATTTTTGAAGCACACGGGTCGGCGAAGCCTCTAACGCTCGAAGATGCGGACGACGCCGGCGAGGTGCCGGTCGGTCGCGAGCAGGCCGCCGCGGAGGGCTGCAAGCGCGCCGTTGATGGTAGTCAGGTGGTCGGGCAACGGCTTGGTATGCCCGGCCACAGTCCGCAGGCCGCCGGCGAGCTGCGCGACATGACGATCTGCCCGGCGCAGCGCGATGATGATCAGGACCAGGTAGACCACGAGCACGAGCACCACGATGGCGACGACCGCAAGGGTCAGGTACCAGAGCAGCATCAGCCGAGCCCCCGTCCGCCGCGTGCG
>JBQTHZ010000031.1:0-8371 GCA_052388515.1 Chloroflexota bacterium
CGATCGACGGCTGCAGCGCGTGCCGAACTGGCTCGCTTGACGCGAGCCGGTTGGCTCGAGGCCAGGGGCGCAACCCGGGGCCGCTGGTACTCTCCAGCGGATCGGCTTATAAGCATCCCTCTGAGAGTGCCGTACCTGATGCAGCTCCTGGCTCGAGGCGAGCAGTTGGCAAAGTTCGAGAACGAACGCTGAATGGCGATCGTCGTCGACGAACCGATCATCTGCGATCCCTTCGCCGAGCCGACGCGCCACTATCGGTCATTCGGTGGCGAGCCGGCGCTGATCGAAGAGCGGCGGCCATCCGGCTACACGCCGGGCCTCCGCTCCCGTGGCGGACAGACCTCCATGCTCGAGGAGGAGTACGTCGAGCTGCCGCTGGTCAACGAGATTCGCCCCCACGTCGCGCGCTGGCGTGAGCGCGGTTACCCCGGGGCGACCCGCACGACGCTCGACCTGCTGCGCCACTGGACGCGCGAGGGGCGCGATCGGCGGCTCTTCTTCTGCCAGCTCGAGGCGGCCGAAACGGCGATCTGGCTGGTGGAGGGGCCGCAGCAGGATCACGCGGTTGCATCCGCGCTGGAGCAGCAGTAGGCATACGTCCGCCATGCGGTGAAGATGGCGACAGGCTCGGGCAAGACGATCGTGATGGGCATGCTCATCGCCTGGAGCGTGCTCAACAAGGCGCGGCAGCCGACCGATCGGCGGTTCAGCGACGCGGTGCTGGTCGTGTGCCCGAACCTCACCGTCAAGGAGCGGCTGCGGATCCTGAAGCCGGCCGAGGACGACAACGTGTACGACGCCTTCGACCTCGTCCCGCCCGGCACGGCGGCGGCGCTGCGTTCGGGCCGCGTGATGGTCACCAACTGGCACGCCTTCGCGGTGGCCGATGACTCGCGCCGGCGCGGCGTGGTGCAGCGCGGCCGGGAGTCCGCCGGCGCCTTCGCCAACCGCGTGCTGAAGGCGGAGCTCGGCAGCAAGGGCAACCTGCTCGTGATCAACGACGAGGCTCACCATGCCTGGCGCCCGGCGCGGAAGGACGAGACCGATGGTGGGCGAACGGCCGGCTCGATGGAGGCGACCGCATCGGTCTCCGATGAGCAGGAGGAGGCGCGCATCTGGCTGGAGGGCCTGGCGCTCATCCATCGGGCGCGGGGGATCAACCGGGCGCTCGACCTGTCGGCGACGCCCTACTACCTGTCCGGCTCCGGTCATCCCGAGGGCGAGCCCTTCGGCTGGATCGTCAGCGACTTCAGCCTGCTGGACGCCATCGAGTCGGGGATCGTGAAGGTGCCGCGCCTGCCGGTGGACGACAACTCCGGCGATCCCGACCCGCGCTATCTCGACCTGTGGGAGCGGGTCAAGGGCAAGCTGCCGAAGCGCGCTCGGGGCTCGGAGGCGCTCGCGCGGGCGGATGCGCGACTGATCGAGGAGGTGGCCGGCGCGATCGCCACGCTCGGATCGGCGTGGAAGCAGGAGTACGACCGCTGGACCGATGAGGGCCGACCGGTCCCGCCGGCGATGATCGTCGTCTGCGACCAGACCGCGACGGCCGAGCGCGTCGCCGACCACATCGGCTCGGGAGAGGTCTTCGACGAGCTGACGAACGACCCGGATGGACCGATGCGGACCCTGCGCATCGACTCACGCCTGCTCGAGAAGGCCGAGGAGCAGCTGGAGGCGGGGCAGACGAAGGAGAAGCTGGCCGAGCAGCTGCGCGAGATGGTTGCGACGGTCGGGAAGCCCGAGGAGCCGGGGGCGTCGGTCCGCTGCGTCGTCTCCGTCCAGATGCTCTCGGAGGGCTGGGATGCCCGGAACGTGACCCAGATCCTGGGGCTGCGCGCCTTCCAGTCGCAGCTGCTCTGCGAGCAGGTGGTCGGACGTGGGCTGCGACGCTACTCGTACGACGACATGAGCGTGCCCGAGTACGTCGACGTCTACGGCATCCCCTTCCAGGCCTTCCCGGTGAAGGGCGAGCGTCGCGGCTCCACCGCGAAACCGAAGCCGCAGACGCTGGTCCAGGCTCGGCGTGACCGCCGCGAGCTGGAGATCCGATTCCCTCGCGTGGTCGGCTACATCAGCGACGCGAAGTTCCGCATCACCGCCGACGTGGACGCCATGCCGCGCCTCTCCATCGATCCCGCTCGCGATCCGTACTGGGTGAAGATGGGCGAGCGAGGGCTCGGGAAGGGGGCCGTCCACGAGCGGCGCGCCTTCTACGAGGCGCATCGGCTCCAGCGCACGACCTTCGAGATCGCCGCCAAGATCACCGATGACCTGAAGTTTGGCGACGAGGCCGGACGCCGGATCATGTTTCCGCAGGTGGCGTCGCTCGTCGGTCGATACGTGGACGAGCGGGTCGAGGTCATCGGCGACGGCCAGCTCGAGGAGCTCGCGCTGCCGCACTACCGATCCCTGGTCGAGTCCCGGCTCACGGAGGCGATCCGCCCGGCGGACGGCGAAGGCGAACAGCCGTTGCTGCCGGTGCTGGACGATCTCGCGGCCATCGGCTCGACCGACATCACGCCGTTCATGACCACCAAGCCATGCGTGCCCGCCCAGCGGTCGCACCTGTCCCACGCGGTCGTCGACTCAGGTTGGGAGCGGACCGTTGCGCGTGCGCTGGACGAGTCGCCGCGCGGCCGCGCGTGGGTCAAGAAAGAACGGCACGGGTTCGCGATTCCGTATCGGCATGGACAGGTGACCCATCAGCACATCCCGGACTTCCTGGTGGAGCTGGTCGAGGGATCCTTCCTCGTGGTCGAGGTCAAGGGCCTGGAGCGCGAGCAGGACCGGTCGAAGGAGGCCGGCGCGCGACGCTGGGTGGCGGCCGTCAACCACTGGGGCAGGCTCGGTGGCTGGCGCTACGCCAAGATTCTCAGTCCCCATCAGCTTGAGTCCGTCCTCGCCGTCGAACCATCGGGCCTGCCTTGACACGTGACGGCGACGCCCGCCCGACCGAGCTGCTCACGCTGCGCGACGTCACGGGGATCCGCGTCGGTCACGCGACGAACGAATCCGCCGTGACCGGCTGTACGGTCGTGCTGGCCACGCACGGCGCGGTGGCCGGCGTCGACGTTCGCGGCGCGGCGCCGGGAACGCGCGAGACCGATCTGCTGCGCCCCGGCTCGCTCGTGGAGCGCGTTCACGCCGTCTGCCTGGCCGGTGGCTCCGCGTTCGGACTGGCAGCCGCCGATGGTGTCATGACGTGGCTCGCCGAGCGGGGGATCGGCTACCCGACCGCTGACGCACCGGTCCCGATCGTTCCGGCCGCGATCCTCTACGACCTGGGCATCGGCAGCGCCGACGTGCGCCCGACGGCGGCCGATGGCGCGGCGGCCTGCGATGCGGCGGAGCGCGGCCACGATCCGATCGAGGGCAGCATCGGTGCCGGGACGGGCGCCACGGTGGCGAAGCTTGCCGGACCTGACGAGATCCGCATGGGCGGCGTCGGCATGGCCGGGCGTCGCCTGGACGGCGGACACGTGCTGGCGGCGATGGCCGTCTGCAACGCGCTCGGGAGCGTTGTCGCCCGCGACGGCCGCGTGCTCGCCGGCCCGCGGCCGGATGCGCTGCCGAGGACGACGCCCCGCCACCTCGAGCACACCACCCTTGCCGTCCTCGCCACCGATGCGGACGTCGACCGTGCGCAATGCCGGCAGCTGGCGCAGCTCGGGCACGACGCGTTCGCGCGCTCGATCGTGCCGGTCCACACGCTCTACGACGGTGACACCATCTTCGCGCTGTCGACCGGAAGCGGTGCGGCCATGCCCGCAAGTGAGTTCATGGGCCTGGGCATCGCAGCCGTCGAGATCCTCTCCGAGGCGATCGAGCGCAGCGTGCTCACCGCCACCTTGCGAGGAGGCATTCCCGCGGCCGATTCGTAACCGAAGCGGTTACGAATAGATTTTCAGGACGGTCTGCGTCGATCAGGACGGTCTGCGTCGGTCGGGCGCCTGACTCCTACTCGCCCAGTTCGGCCTCGAAGGCGCGGAGCTCGTCCTCGCTGATCTTGTACGCGTGCTCATCGGCCGGGTAGGCACCGGAGCGAACCTCGGCGGCGAAGGTCTCGAGCCCGCGGCGGATCTCGCCGGCCAGGTCGGCGTAGCGCTTGACGAAGCGGGGTGCCGCACCCTGGTTCACGCCGAGCAGGTCATGCCAGACCAGCACCTGCCCGTCGCAGCCCGCTCCCGCACCGATGCCGATGGTCGGGATCGTCAACGCGGCCGTCAGGTGCGTGGCCACGCGTGCCGGGACCGCCTCGAGCACGAGCGAGAAGCAGCCGGCGGCCTCGAGCTCACGCGCATCGTCGAGCAGCCGGCGCGCGTTGGCCGCCGTGCGCCCCTGCGCCTTCATGCCGCCGAGCATGGTGGCCGATTGCGGCGTCAGGCCAAGGTGGCCCATGACCGGGATGCCGGCGCCCACGATCGCGCGGACGCGCGACACCATGGGCCCGGCGCCCTCGAGCTTGACCGCATCGGCTCCCGCCTTCACCAGGCGGACGGCGTTGGCCACCGCCTCCTCGTCCGAGGCCTGGAACGAGCCGAACGGCATGTCACCGATGATGAGCGCGCGTGGCTTGGCCCTCGCCACGGCACCGGTGAGCATGACCGCCTCGTCCATGCTGACCGGCACGGTGGTCTCGTAGCCGAGCACGTTGTTGCCGGCAGAGTCACCTACCAGGAGGAGGTCGATGCCCGCCTCCGAAGCCAGTCGCGCCGATGGATGATCGTAGGCGGTGACCATCACGATCTTGGTGCCGGCGCGCTTCATGGCGCCCACCTCGGGCAGCGCCATCGGCTCGCGGATGTCGGTCATGCGCGAAGCGTCCTCCGCGTGCGCTCGGTTGTCAACGCGGCGGGCTCGGCGTCGCGATCCATGAAGCCGAGCACGCCCGAGGTGCATCTGCGGCGCGATTCTCACGCTCTGTGGCCGCACCGCACGCCTGAAGCTCGCCACGCGGCGCAGCTGAGGCTCCTGAGATGGTCATGGACTGCGAGAATCGCGCCTCCCAGGGCTCTTCGGCGCCGTGGTCTCCACATATCACCGCCGACCGGAACGAACGGACGCTCACGGTCCGGTCAGCGGCAGATTGTCGATCAGGCGCGTGGCGCCGACGCGAACGGCTGCCGCCAGGGTCAGGCCCTCGAAATCTGCGAGCTCCACGTACTCCACGGTCAGCCCCCGCTCGGCGCCCAGCACGGATCGGGCGGCCGCTACCGCATCCCCGCCCGACCGATGGCTCGCCAGCCCGGCCTCCAGCGCGCGCGGCAGGGCCAGCGCAGCTGCTCGCTCGGCGGGAGACAGGAACACGTTGCGCGACGAGAGCGCAAGCCCGTCGGGATCGCGGACGGTGGGCACCGTCACGATCTCGAGCGGCAGGTTCAGGTCCGTCACCACGCGCCGGATGACCGCCACCTGCTGCGCATCCTTGCGCCCGAAGTACGCGACCTCCGGCTGGACGATCGAGAAAAGCTTGGTGCACACCGTGGCAACCGCCCTGAAGTGACCGGGTCGCGACGCGCCTTCCAGCACGGTCGCCAGCTCGCCTGGCTCGACCCAGGTGTCGAGGCCGTCGGGGTACAGCTCTTCGGTCGATGGCGCGAAGAGCAGGTCGACGCCGACTCCCTCGGCGGCACGCGCGTCCGAAGCCTCGTCACGCGGGTAGCGCGACAGGTCCTCGGCGACGTTGAACTGCGAGGGATTCACGAACAGGCTGACCACGACGAGGCCACACGCCTCGCGTGCCTCGCGCATCAGCGCGAGATGACCCTCGTGAAAGGCGCCCATGGTCGGCACCAGGCCGACGCGGCCGTCCTGCCCCCGCAACGCCTCGCGCACCTCCGCGACGGTGCGGACGACCCTCATCCGCGCGTCGCCTCGGCCATCTCCCGGTACAGGGGCACCACGTCGGGTGCCTTCTCCATCAGGGCCTCGATGTGGGCCTCGACGGTCGACCAGTCACCGCGCGCGATCGGTCCGGTCAGGTCGAAGCCGTTCTCGATGGTGCGTGTCATGAGCGGCACGATTGCCTCCGGCGGTGCACCGGCCTGCGCGAGCAGCCCGGACGCGACCCGGTGGAGCGTGACGAGGAAGTTGCCGCCGATGACCGCGGCCGCGTGATAGAGCGATCGGTCGGCATCGGCGAGCTCGAACGGTCGCAAGCCGAGCGTGGTTGCGAGCCATCGGGCGCGGTCGACGGCGTCATCGGTCTCGCCGCTGATGGCGCCCCAGGCACCGTCCAGCTGCTCCGGCCCGCGCTCGGTCGTCAGGGTCTGGAGCGGGTGCACGCTGAACCGGCGTTCGTGCCGCTCGAGCGCCGCCAGGTGCGTCGCACCGCTGACATGCGCCACCCATGGTCCGGTGGGGACGCCCGCGGCCACCTCGGCGATCACCGAGTCCGGGACGCACAGCAGGACGAGATCGGCCGTGGGATCCGGCTGGCGCCCATCGGTCACGCGCATGCCTCGTTCGCGCAGTCGCGCCCGGATCGCGCCGCCCGCCCTGCCGGTCCCGATGATGTGAACGGCATCGAACATGGGTCGCAGTCTAGACGCGCCCGCGCGCTTATCTGCGCAGCACTCGGCGCAGGGCGGATCGAGCTGCGTAGAGTCCGCACAGGCCATGGACACCGCCTCCGGGTGGGGTCGAGGCGGAGCAGATGAAGAGCTTCGGATCCGGGGTCGAGTACGGATCCCAGCGTACCGCCGGGCGCGTGAAGAACTGCGCCCAATGCTGGAGCCCGCCGTTGATGTCGCCGCCGACGTAGTTCGCGTTGTATGCCTCGAGCTCGGACGGCCGCAGGACACGCTGCGCGATGATCCGATCCCGCATCCGCGGGGCGAAGCGCTCGATCTGGCGCAGGATGGCCTCCGTGGCGTCCCCCGGCCAGCCGTTCGGCACGTGGCAGTAGGCCCACACGACGTGCTGACCCCCTGGCGCGCGGGATGGGTCGAACGACGACGGCTGGCTGACCAGCACGAACGGACGGTCGTGGACGCGCCCCCGCGCCACCGCATCCTCGGACGCCACCACCTCCTCGAGCCGGCCGCCGAGATGGATGGTTCCGGCCAAGGCGAGCTCCTGATTGCGCCACGGGATCGGCCCATCCAGGACGAGGTCGAGCTTGAAGGCCGCGGGCCCATACCGATATCGCCGGAGCTGTGCCGCGTAGACGCCCCGCGTGCGGTCGCCCGCGAGGGCCAGGATCTGGCGCGGCGTCAGGTCCAGCAGCGCAGCACGGTGCGGCGGCAGATCCCGCAGGCTGCGCACCTCGACCCCGGTCTCGATCTGTCCGCCGAATCCAGTGAGGACCGATGCCAGCGCGTCCGCGATGCGCTGCGATCCGCCGCGAGGGATCGGCCAGCCGACCGCGTGCGCGCTGACGAGCAGCCCAAGGCCGAACCCGCCGCTCATGGGAGCGGTCAGCTTCAGGAACGAGTGCGCGCCGACGCCGGCCATGAGGGCGCGTGCCTGCGGCGAGCGAAAGCGGCGCGCGAGGGTGGCGGCGGGAGCCACGGAGGGCAGGCCGAATCGCGCGAGCACGACCGGATGGCGGATGGCCGCGAGCGGCCGGATCGGTCCGAGAAGTGAGGAGACGATGAGCTCCCAGTCGCGGCTGAGCGGCCTGATCCAGCGCTCGTACGTGCGCGCGTCATCCTCGTCCGCGAGCGTGGCGGCGGTCTCGGAGATGTCGCGCCGCACCAACGCCGCCGACCCATCGTCCAGCGGGTGGGCCAGCTGGACGGGCGCGTCAATCCATTCGAGACCGTGGTGCTCGAGGCCGAGCTCCCGGAAGAGCGGCGAGGAGCGGGCGAGCGGATGAACGGCACTGCAGACGTCGTGGATGACGCCCGGCAGGGTCAGCTCGGCTGAACGACAGCCACCCCCGATCGTGTCGCGCGCCTCGAGCAGCCGGACGCTGCGGCCGGCACGCGCGAGGACGATCCCGGCCGCCAGGCCGTTGGGCCCTCCACCAACGACGAGGGCGTCCATCACCGCTGGCGCCACGGCCAGTCGAACGCCTCCGGATGCTCGCGGCTCATCCGCCCAGCCTAACCGTGGCGGTCAGGTGTTCGTTCTGCCGGATCGCGGCGCGCGCCGGGCGCGCGCTTGCCGCTCTACGACCTCGCCGTCGTTTCCGCTCAGTCGAAGGTGACCTCAACCCATGGGGCCGATCTCACCATCAGCGCGTGGTCGATCCGCCACAGCCGGGCGATCGGGCGCAGGAGCCGCTCTCGTTCCTCACGATCCGTGATGACGCGTGCGGTAGCCGGCAGATCGGCACGCACGCTGCGCTTGAGGTGGAACGTGAAGCGCGGGTTCGCGGCCAGGTTGGCGAGCCACGAACGTGGACGGCCGGGATGGCCGCTGA
>JBQTHZ010000032.1:0-17811 GCA_052388515.1 Chloroflexota bacterium
GTGCCATCCATGATCACCCGCGCGCCGACCTCGCGCGTGACCGGCCATCCGCGTTGCGCAGCCACGCGAGGCGCCAATCGAATCTTGGCGTCGAGCCGGCCGAGGGTGTCCTGGACGTCCCAGATCCCCGTCTTGCCCTCGGCCACCTCGAGAACGGCGGACGGTGGATGGAACGCGAGCTGATCAATTCGGCCTCGCTCGCCGTAGATGCTGTAGCTCGCCTCGTTCCACACTTCCCAGCCCGCCCGACGGTGGCGGTCCGCCCATCCCTGCATGAGTCGCGCATGATCCGCATCGAGCAGACGATCGAGATCACCACGGCCGCCCCACATCGGGTCGAGGCTGACGGATGCGTCCAGCGCGCGAAGCACGCTGCGACTGGTCTGCAGCGTGTATCGGTCGATTCGTCCACGCTCCATGTCTGAGATCGCCGATTGGCTGACGCCCGACCGGATGGCGAGGTCCTCCTGCCGCCAACCGCGACGTTGCCGCAGCGTGACGATCACGCGGCCGATTCGTTGGTCGTCCATTCAATCAGGATGAACTGTCCGGATTGCATGGCAGTTACTGCTGACGTACCGCCATGCACCAATCACGGTCGGCTTGGAACGGCCCGGCGCCGGTCCCTCTGTTCGCGGGGCACGTCGGGTACCAGAATCCGGCGGTGATTGACAGGTGGCGGCGAATCCACGACGGCATCGGACTTCAGCCGACCCTGAGTGGTAGGTGAACATCGACCGCCCCTGGCGCCACGTGGACGCGGCGGCGGCATCGGCCTAGGCTGAGCCGCACGATGAGCATCTTCCGTTACTCGAGATGGGACGGCAGCCAGCAGCTGCCGGCCTTCGACGCGGACGACGTGCTCGACGCCCTCTCGGACGACATCCTCGCCGAGGGCGACGTTCGAAGGGCCCTGCAGCGACTCATGCAGCGGGGCATCCGCGGCACGCGCGGTGGCGACGTACCCGGCCTGCGCAAGATCATGGAGCGACTGCGCGCGCAGCGGCAGGCTGAGCTGGAGCGCGCCAACCTCGACGGTGTGCTCGACGACGTCGGCAAGCGGTTGGAGGAGATCCTGGAGACCGAGCGGCAGGGAATTGCCGAACGGGTCCGCGCGGCCGAGCAGCGCGCGCTCGACGCGCCGCCCGGCGAAGCGCAGGACCAGGCGAGGATGGCGGAGCAGGTCATGCGGCGCACCGCCCGCCAGCGCGAGTACCGTCTCGACGCGCTGCCTCCCAACCTGGCCGGCCGTCTCCACGGGCTGCGGGACTACGAGTTCATGGACGACGCGGCCCGTGACGCATTCACCGAGCTGACTGACGAGCTGCGCCAGCAGATGCTGCAGACCTACTTCCAGGGGCTGAAGGAAGGCGTCGAGCGGGTGACACCGGAGGACCTGGCCGGTATCCGGGAGATGGTTCGCGATCTCAACGCGCTCCTGGAGAAGCACGCCACCGGGGCCGATACGACCGAGGACTTCGCCAGCTTCATGACGCAGCACGGGCACTACTTCCCGCCGGACATCTCGACGACCGATGAGCTGATCGAGCACCTGCATCGGCAGGCTTCGCAGATGGCGAGCCTGCTGAGCAGCATGTCGCCCGAGATGCGTGACGAGCTGCGCTCGTTGATGGACGACCTGCTCCGTGACGATCGGCTCCAGATCGACATGGCCAGGCTGGCCGGCAACCTCCAGATGGCGCGCCCCGACCTGCCCTTCGGCGAGCCGTACCCCTTCGAGGGTGATGAGCCGATGGGCCTGGCCGATGCGATGGCCGCGATCGACCGTCAGCAGCAGTACGACGCCATGGAGGAGGCGCTCGGCGCCGCCCGGGATCCCGACGCGCTCGAGAAGGTCGACGCCGATGCGCTTCGCGACCTGGCCGGCGACGACGCGATCGACGATCTCGATCAGCTGCGCGAGCTGACGCGGGCGCTCGAGGAGGCGGGCTATCTCGACCGCGAAGGCGGCCGCCTCGAGCTCACGCCGCGCGCCGCGCGCAAGCTTGGCATGCGCGCCCTGACCGACATCTTCAGCCGGCTTCGGCGAGAGGGCTTCGGCGGCCACGCCCTCCCGCGACCGGGGCGCGGCGGCGAGCCGACCGAGGAGACCAAGCCCTACGAGTTCGGCGACCCCTTCGCCGTCGACATCAACCGCACGCTGTTCAACGCCATGGCCCGCGGCGGGGTCGGGACGCCGGTCGTCATGAGCCCCGACGACTTCGAGGTCTCGCGGTCGGAGGAGACCACGGTCTCGTCCACCGTCCTGCTCCTCGACATGAGCCGCTCCATGCTGCTGCGGGGCTGCTCATCGGCAGCCAAGAAGGTGGCGATGGCGCTCCACACCCTCATCCACACGAAGTACCCGCGCGATCGGCTGTTCGTGGTCGGCTTCGCCTACTACGCCCGCCAGCTGAAGCCGGAGTCGATCCCGACCCTCAGCCCCTACGAGTTCGAGTACGGCACCAACCTCCAGCACGCGCTCATCATTGCCCGGCAGCTTCTGGGCCGATCGACCGGCGGCAACAAGGAGATCGTCGTCATCACCGATGGGGAGCCGACGGCGCACATCGACAATGGCCAGGTCGAGTTCGCCTACCCGCCGACCCTGCGCACCGTCCAATCCACGCTGCGCGAGGTGGGCCGATGCACCCGCGAGGGGATCGTCATCAACACCTTCATGCTCGAGCGGTCGCGCTACCTGAGCGAGTTCGTGGATCTCATGTCCCGCATCAACCGCGGGCGTGCCTTCTACGTGGAGCCCGAGCACCTCGGCGAGTACGTGCTGGTCGACTACGTGAACAAGAAGACGAAGCGCGTGGCGTAGACGGTCAAGCGACCGGAGCCCGCCGGCGACATGCACACTCGATGTATCGAGTCGAGCGTGTCCCGCGGCTCAGCGGCGACGCCTGGCCGCCCGCTCGTTGCCGCGCTTGAAGTTGCCGGTCGCGCGTGCCATGAGCTGCTGCGCGGCGGCGTCATCGGCGGAGGCCATGCGGGTCGCAAATCGTTCGGCGCTGCGACCGCGGAGCAGGGTGACCGGCGCCTCGTGGTACCGGATCACGATCGCGCCATCGGCGCGGGTGAGCCAGCTGAACGGCTCGTCGGCGAGTGGATCGGGATGCGGCACGACGGCAACGATACCGCCACATGGCACAATCGAGAACGATGAGGATCGGCGTCCAGCTCCCCGAGGTCGAGCGCGTCGTGCCGTGGGCGGAGCTGCGTGAGATGGCGGTCACCGCGGAGCGCATCGGCCTCGACTCGATCTGGGTGGGCGACCACCTGCTGTATCGGGATGACGGGCTGCCCGCACGCGGTCCGTGGGAGGCGTGGTCGACGCTGGCGGCGTTCGCGGCGATCACCGAACGGGTCGAGCTGGGTCCGCTGGTGGCCTCGACCAGCTTCCACAATCCTGCGATGCTGGCCAAGAAGGCGGCAACCGTGGACGAGATCAGCGGCGGCCGGCTCATCCTCGGCCTCGGCGCTGGCTGGAACGAGACGGAGTACGCCGCCTTCGGCTTTCCCTTCGACCGCCGCGTCAGCCGCTTCGAGGAAGCGTTCACGATCGTCCGCGAGCTCCTGACCGTTGGACGGTCCGACTTCCACGGGACCTACTACCAGCTCGACGATGCCCAGCTGCTGCCGCGGGGTCCGCGCCCGGATGGTCCGCCGCTCATGATCGGATCGATCGGCGAGCGCATGCTGCGCATCACGCTGCCGCACGTGGCGTCGTGGAACGCGTGGTGCGCCTGGTTCGGCAACAGCGTGGCCGGCTACCAGCCGCTCCGTGAACGCGTCGACGCGGCGTGCCGCGCGGTCGGCCGCAACCCCGCGCAGGTCGAGCGCACGCTGGCCCTGCTCGTCGCCTTCCCAGGCGCCGTCGGGCGCGGTTCCGCCGTGAGCGCGGAGCGATTCGATCCGATCGGGGGCGACCCGGCCACGCTCGTCCCGGCCCTGCGGGCCTTCGCCCAAGCCGGCGTCGGCCATGTCCAGCTCGTGCTCGACCCGATCACCGTCGGATCCATCGCCGCGCTCGGTCCGACATTGGACGCGCTTGCCGGCTGATACCATCGGCAGCATGGATGCCAGCGCCGATGCCAGCACACCGGCCATGGCGGTCGGCCGCTCTGGCCGGCTGGAAGCGGCGGCGCTCGAGGCGGGCGGCGACCACGCCGTGCTCGTCCGAGAGACCGGCGGGCAGGCACGCAATCGCGCCCTGCTGACGACCGACAAGCTCGCCACCGGCGAGCGCCTGGTGGTCATGCCGCTCGACGAAGAGGTCGAGGTGCGGGTCGACGGCGACGCGCTCGCCGTCTGGCTCGGCAGCGGCCTGGCAGGCGAGGTCCCGCGCCAGCACCATGTCCTGGCGCCGGCAGACGTGCCGCCGTGGGCCAGCATCATCGGCGGCGGGCTGCTGCTTGCCGTGCTCGCCTTCGCCGTCATCGGCTCGGCGGTCGTCTTCACCTGGCTGGCGAGATTGTTCACGTGAACGATGGGACACGAATCGAGATCCCGGCGACCGGGCTGGCCGCCATGCGCATCGGACAGGAGTTCGGCGATACCGCCGATTTCATCGACTCGCTCGAGCGGGCGCTGGCGCGTGGCGGCGAACAGGGCGCAACGCTGGTTGCGGAGCTCGACCGTGGCGACATGAGCATCCACCTGCCGCGCATCGACGGTCCGTGCTGGAACTCGGTGCCGCTCTTCCACCTGCATCGCGGCGAGGGGCCGAGTGCGAGGGACTGGGCGACCACCAGCGGCATCCTCGAGAAGCTCGAGCGGTACCGGTAGGGCGATGCGGATCTACATCTCGGTCGACATGGAGGGCCTGGCAGGCGTCGCGCATCCGCACCAGGTGGTGTTCGGATCGAACGGCCCGGATCGGACCGACTACGACCGCAGCCGCGGCCTCATGGCCGGTGAGACGA
Organism: Chloroflexota bacterium; assembly: GCA_052388515.1. Lineage (GTDB taxonomy): Bacteria > Chloroflexota > Limnocylindria > QHBO01 > QHBO01 > JACDBZ01. The sequence goes on from JBQTHZ010000032.1 coordinate 4,932, forward strand.
ACGCGGCGATCGACGGCGCCCTCGAGCATGGCGCGCGCGAGGTCATCGTCAATGACAGCCACTGGCAGATGCGCAACCTGCGAGCGGAGGACCTGCGCGACACGGCGCGGCTGATCATCGGGGACAAGCCGCTGAGCATGACCCAGGGGGTCGGTGACGCACCCGGCGGTGCCTTCGACGGCGCGGCCTTCATCGGCTATCACGCCGGCGCCGGCCATCCGACCGGGGTGATCGCGCATACGTACTCGTCGGTCACCGTGCTCGGGATTCGCGCGAATGGCGTGGCGCACAACGAGGCCGGACTCAACGCGATCCGGCTCGGCCATTTCGGAGTGCCGGTCATCCTGGTGGCGGGGGATGACGCCCTGGCGACGGAGGTGGAGGCATTGCTTCCGTGGGCGGAGCGCGTGATCGTGAAGCGCGGGCTCGGGTCGAACCTGGCCGACTCGCTGTCCCCGGGTGACGCGCGCAGGGCCATCCGCGAGGGCATGGGGCGGGCGCTGGGCCGGATGGACGAGATGCGCGTGTACGAGCCGCAACGGCCGATCTCCGGCGAGATCGACTTCCGGCTGCCCGTCATGGCCGATTACGCCTGCGTCCTGCCCGGCACCGAGCGCATCGGTCCACGCACGGTCGGATTCGGTGCGAAGGACGGCGAGGCCTGGTACCGCACCTGCCTGGTGCTCACGCGGCTGGCCGCCACGCCGGCGTCGTAAGACCGTCAGGCCGATGCAGGACGAGGAGCGACAGCGGCTGCGCACCCTGATGGGCGCGTTCGCCACCGGGGTGGCGGTGGTCGCCGCGCGACACGGGCCGTTCCTGGCCGGCATGACCGCCAACGCCATCGCCAGCATCAGCATCGACCCACCGATCCTCATGGCCAGCATCGCCCGCAAGGCGGAGACGCACGGCGCGATCATCGGCAGCCACGCGTTCAGCGTCAGCGTTCTCGCCGATGATCAGCGGGCACTGGCCGAATGCTTCGCGCAACCGACCACGGCGACCAAGCTGAAGCGCTTCTGCGACGCGGCATGGCACGAGGCGGAGACCGGCTCACCGATCCTGGAGGGCGCGCTGGCCTACTTCGACTGCCGCATCACCGAGCGCCACGACGGCGGTGATCACACGATCTTCCTTGGCGAGATCGTGGCCGCGGGCTATCGCGAGGACGCGGCTCCGCTGCTCTGGTTCGGCTCGCGCTACCGCCGCCTTGCTTCCGAGGCGCTCCGATGAGCGAGCTCGACCGCTGACGCCGAGCGCGGATCATACGCCGCGGGCGCGACTCCGATCCTTGAGAACCTGGCGCGCCGCCAGGCGACCCGGCGCTCCCATCACGCAGCCGCCCGGGTGGGTGCCCGAGCCGCACTGGTAGTAGCCGGCGATCGGGGTCCGGTACTGGGACCAGCCGGGCGCCGGGCGGAAGAAGAACATCTGCGGCGCCAGGAACTCGCCGGCGAAGATGTTCCCCTCCGACAGGCCGACGGTGCGCTCGATGTCGAGCGGGGTCTGGACCTCGCGGTGCAGGACGAGGTCCCCGAAGCCGGGGAAGAAGCGCTCCAGGGTCGCCTGCACGCGGTCGGCCATCGGCTCGCGCTGGGCATCCCAGTCGTTCGCGCGCAGCTCGTACGGGGTGTACTGGACGAAGCAGGACAGGACGTGCTTGCCGGGCGGCGCCATATCCGGGTCGATGGTCGATTGGATGGCACAGTCGATGTAGGGATGGTCGCTGTACCTGCCGTATTTGGCGTCGTCGAAGGCGTGCTCGAGGTAGTCGATCGACGGCCCGATGTTCATGAAGCCGCGGTACAGGTCCGGCCGGGTGCCGAGGACGGGGTGTGCCGGCAGCCCGTCGAGGGCGAAGTTCACCTTGGAGCTGACCCCCTGGAACTTGAGGCGGCGGATGTCCTCGACCAGGTCGTCCGGCATCTCACGCGGGTCAACAAGCTCCAGGAACGTGCGCCGCGGGTCGAGCGCGCTGACCACCACGTCGGCGCCGATCTCGGTCCCGTCCGCCAGCGCCACGCCGGTCGCTTCGCCGTCGCGGGTGAGCACGCGCTCGACGGGCGACTCGGTCCGGATCTCGGCGCCGAACGCCTCGGCCGCGCGGGCCAGGACCTGCGTGAAGCCGCCGTTGCCGCCCTTGTGGAAGGCCCAGGTGCCGTAGTCCCCGTCGTGCTCGCCCAGGGAGTGGAAGAGCAGCACCAGCCCGGATCCCTGCGAGCGGGGCCCGACCTTGGAGCCGATGATCGACGACGAGGCCAGGTAGCCCTTCAGCAGCGTCGAATCGAAGTAGTCGTCGAGGAAGTCGGCGGCGCTGCCGGTGAGCAGCCGCACGGCGTTGTGCAGCGTGCGCTTGTCCAGGCTGCGCAGCCGCGAGCCGAGGGCGGCCAGCGCGACCACCTCCTCCGGGTCGTCGCTGAAGATGTCGGGCGGCACGGTGTCGAGCAGTGGCCTGATCGCCTGGCACACGCGGTCGAGGTCGTGGCCGTACTGCTCGTAGCCGTCGGCGTCGTGCGGCGAGAGGCGGGCGATTTCGCGCAGCGTCTCGTCACGGTCGCGGTTGAAGAGCAGGTGCTCGCCGTCCTCGCCCGGCGCGAAGCGGGTCGACATCAGCAGCGGCAGGAACCCGTGCTTCGTCAGCTCGAGCTCCTGGATGATCTGCGGCCGCAGCAGGGAGAGGGCGTAGCTGAACGTCGTGAACCAGTAGCCCGGATGCAGCTCCTCGGTGATCGCCGCGCCGCCCACGAGGTGGCGGCGCTCCAGAACGAGCGTCCTCAGTCCGGCCCTGGCCAGGTAAGCAGCATTGACCAGGCCGTTGTGGCCGCCGCCGACCACGATCGCGTCGTATCGGTCCATGCTCAGCGGTCCATCAGGCAGTCTTGCGCTCCGGGTTGTACAGGGGCAGCCGTGCGACGTGCGCCGCCACCTGCTCGTAGTGGTGGTCCACGGTGAACTCCAGGAAGACCCGACTGCCGGGCTTGGCGAGGTCGGGTCGCACGCGAGCGAGCGCGATGTGCTGCTGCAGCACCGGCGAGTACATGATGCTGGTTGCGTAGCCGACCCGCGACCGATCGGCGTCGTAGACCATCCAGTCCTCGTGAACGGGTCGGTGGTTCTTGGGGGGGATCAGTCCCGCCTCGCGGTAGGCCCGCTCGTAGTCCTCCCAGTCGACCACCAGCCCCACCATCCGCCAGCGTGACGTCTTCTCGGCGCGCTCGCGCTCCAGCGCCCGGCGTCCGATGAAGGGCCGGTCGTCGTCCTCCAGCCCCTTGAACATCCAGGCCCAACCGAGCTCGAGTGGGGTGGACCGATGCGCGTCGTTGAACGCGAACCGGCTGGAATCGAAATCCGCGCCAAGGAGCAGCAGGCCGGCCTCGATGCGCAGCATGTAGAGGGCGCCCATGCCGTACGGCAGCACCCCGTACCCGTCGGCAGCATCCCAGACCGCATCCCAGGCGGTCGTCGCATCCGGTGTGTCGAGCCAGATCTCGTAGCCGAGGTCGCCGGTGTAGCCGGTCCTGCTGACGGTCACCCGCCGCCCGCCGATGGTGCCCGTCGTGATCCCGAAGAAGGGCAGCTCGCTCACCGAGGGAACCAGGCGCCTCAGCAGGTCACGCGAGCGAGGCCCTTGCACCGCAAGCACGCCGATGTCCAGGCTGACCTCCTCGATCGTGACGGCCAGGCGTCCGACGCGGTCCGCGAACCAGGCGAAGTTCGGCTCTGCGGCGGTCAGCAGGAACTCGTCCGGCGCGCGGTGCTGGATCACGCCGTCCTCGAGGACGAAGCCGCGCTCGTCCAGCCAGGTCGTGTACTGAGCATTCCCGGGCGGGCAGCGCCGGATGTCGCGCGCCAGCATGCCGGACAGGAACCGCTCGGCGTCACGGCCGGCGATGCGGTACTTGTACAGCGGGGAGGTGTCGAAGATGCCGGCGCTGTTGCGGACGGCGAAGTACTCGAACTTGTCCGACGCCTGGTAGCGGGTCACCACCACGTGTCCCGACCAGTGCTGCCACAGGCCGGTCTCGTTGAGCGCGCTGGTTCGTTCATGAAAGGGCGTCGTGCGGATCATCCGTGGAGAAGCTCGGCTCCGTTCATCGAGGTGAGCGAGAGGATACCGTCTGGCCCAGGTCACGCCACGATCTTCCCTCGTGCCGGTGCCGATCTCGATCCTTGCCGCTTCGCCGAGGAGGAGGTGCGTGGCAACCATGACATCCATTCACGGTGCGACTGGTAGGACGACAGCTGGTCCGATGAGCAGCCCGCCGCGGCTCCTGCCACGCTCGCAGGAACGGACGAATCTCTCGTCATCGCCCGAACCTGCGCCTACCAGCCACCCGCGGTACAGGTGACAGTCCGTGGCACGGGGAACGGGCGTTACAGTCACCGGATGCATCGGTGGCAGGGTCCGCCCAGCGACCGACGGTCAGGAGGGCGCGGTGGCCAGCTGGTTCTCGACGGCGCTGATGAGATCCGCGAAGTCGAACGGCTTGCGGACGACCGGGGCCAGCGCCGACAGTCGATCGGCCTCCTCGTCGTCGATGGCGGTCACGAAGAGGACCGGGATATCACGGTACTGCGGTCGCTCGCGCAGCGAATGGAGGATCGTCGAGCCGAACTCGTCGGGGAGGCGCTGGTCCAGGATCAGCAGATCGGGCGTTGAACCCCCTTCGACGAGCGCCACGTAGAGCTCCTCGGCGCTGCCGAACCCGCCCGTTTCGTACCCGACCTCTACGAGGACCGCAAGCATCGCCGTGCGGATGAGCGGCTCGTCATCGACGACCCAGACGGTGTGCGCCACGCTGCTCTCCTTACTTCAGGCTCCGATGGCTGCCATCGACTCCGTGATGGCGGTGAGCGCCAGCTCGATCTCCTCGTCGGTCGTCACCAGCGGCGGAATGATACGCACGGCCTGCGCATGGGTACCGCAGCTGAGGAGCAGCACGTTCCTTGCCATCGCCTCGGCCAGCAACCCCTTCGCGAGGTCGGGTCGTGGCGCCAGGGAGCCGGGATCGGCGAACTCGATGGCCACCATGAGCCCCCGGCCGCGGACCTCCGCCACGTGCGCGTGCGCGGCAGCCGCCTGCGCCAGGGCGCCGAGCAGGCGACCCCCTGTCTGCCCCGCGCGCTCGGCCAGGTGCTCGTCGTCGATGACGTCGAGGGTCGCCAGGGCGGCCGCGCAGGCCACTGCGTTGCCGCCGTACGTACCGCCGTGGGACCCGGGCGCCAGCCGATCGAGCACGTCGCGCGGTGCCAGGATGCCGGACAGCGGCAGGCCCGATGCGATCCCCTTGGCCATGATCACGATGTCCGGCGACGCATCGGTCCATTCGGTGGCGAAGAAGCGGCCGGTGCGCGCGTAGCCGGACTGGACCTCGTCGACCGCGAGCAGGATCCCATGGCGGTCGGCAACCGCGCGCAGCGCGGGCAGGAAGGCGTCGGGTGGGACGACGTAGCCACCCTCGCCGAGGATCGGCTCGACCACGAAGGCGGCGACATCATCGGGCGCCACGACCGTCGCGAACAGCTCGTCGATGGCTGCCATGGTGGCGGCGAGGGCCGCATCGGCTCCACCCATGCGCAATGGATACGGGTAGGGTGCGAAGTGGACGCCGGCGACGAGCGGGTCGAAGTGTGACCGGTACTTGACGTTCGAGCTGGTGAGCGACATGGCGCCATGCGTCCGGCCATGGAAGCCACCGCGGAATGCGATGAACGCCGGGCGACGGGTCACCACCTTGGCGAGCTTCATGGCCGCTTCGACGGCCTCCGCCCCCGAGTTCGACAGGAAGAGCCCGTACTCGCTGCCCCCTCGCGGGTTCGGAAAGCGCAGCGGCAGGCGACGATGCAGCTCCAACCCCGGCTGGTGGTAGACGATGTTCTGCTGGAGGTGGATACCCTGCGCCGCCTGTTCGCTGATGGCTGCCACGACGCGCGGATGGGCGTGCCCGGTGTTGGTGACGCCGATGCCGCACGTGTAGTCGAGGTAGCGCGCGCCGTCGGTCGTCTGGAGCCAGGAGCCGGAGGCACGCTCGACGACGAGGTCGGTGTACCGAGCCCAGAGCGGTGGGACCCCGGCGCGCAGGGCGGACCAATCGGTCAGAACGTCGGTGGCGTGTTGATCCATAGCAGTCGTGTCTCCCCGCCGGCGTCGTTGCGCCAGCGATGCGGCATGGTGGACGGGAAGGTGAGCGCGTCTCCGGCACGGGTGAGTCGATAGGTCTCGTCCTCGCCGACCCAGACGGTCAGGGCGCCGGTCAGCAGGAACAGGAACTCCTCGCCGGCGTGCGCATACGCGCCGTCGCTGGTGGCGCCGCGGGTGAGCACGAAGAGCTGCGGCTCCAGCTGGGTCGCGCCGCGCGCGAGCTGCTCGATACGGACGGACTCGCCGGCGAGCCGCAGCACCGGGCGAGCGTCGGCAGGCATGAACCGGTCACGCGAGACCGTATCGGGGCCGGTGAAGAGGCGGGCGAGCGTCGTCCCGTACGCGGCCGTCAGGCGCTGCAACGCTGCCACGCTGGCTCCGCTGACGCCACGCTCCAGTGCCGAGATGAAGCTGAGGGAGAGCCCGGACCGCTCGGACGCCTGGCGAAGGCTCAGCGCGTGCTGCTCACGCAACCCTCGCAGGAGCCGTCCGTCGACCCGCGGATCGTCGTCGTGGACGGTGGCGACAGAGTCGCGGAGCACGCGCCGAATGGCCGGCGCGTTGAGCCGATCGATCTGCCGCATGCGCCGCACGCTGCGCAGGTGCTCGAGATCGGCCTCGCTGTAGAGCCGATAGCGGCCGCGGCTGCGCTGCGGACGGACGAGGCCCTGTCGTTCCCAGAGGCGAAGCGCGGACGGCGAAACGCCGACCTGGCGGGCCGCCTCGCCGATGGTGTACGGCTTCGCCATCATCGGTCCATCCGGGTGGGCGTCGCCACCAGATGGTCCCGCCGCTGGAGGACCGACCACGCCACGATCCCGACGATGGCCAGCGCGAAGATGATGGTGCCCATCACGTTCACCTCGGGCGGAACGCCGATGCGCGACGCGCCGTACACCCACAGCGGGAAGGTCTGGTCGACGCCTGCCGTGAACTGGGTGATCACGAAGTCATCGATGCTGAAGGCGAAGGCGAGCATCGCGGCGGCCAGGATGCCGGGGAAGATGAGCGGGAAGGTCACCTTCCAGAAGGTCGTCCACTCATTGGCGCCGAGGTCCATCGCAGCCTCCTCGACGTTGCGGTTGAAGCCGGCCAGGCGCGCGCGGACGGTGACCACCACGTAGCTGATGTTGAACATGATGTGGGCGATCGTGATGGTGGTGATGTCGCGCGCCACGCCGGCCGAGACGAAGAGCGCAAGGAGCGAGGCACCGAGCACCACCTCCGGCGTCGCGATGGGCAGGAAGATGAGCAGGTTGAGCGGTGAGCGCCCGCGGAACTCGTAGCGCGTCAGCGCCAAACCGATGAGCGTCCCGAGCACGGTGGCCACCAGCGTCGAGACGACGGCCACGATGATGCTGTTGAGCAGGGCGTCGTTCATGCGTGGCTGGCTCGTGAAGATATTGGCGTAGTGCTCGAGCGTGAAGCCCTGCCACGTGAAATTGAAGCGGCCACGCAGATCGTTGAAGCCGAAGACGATCATCACGATGATCGGCAGGAGCAGGTACACGACGACCAGGCCGGTGAAGACCGGCAGGATTGCCGCGGCGGGGTCGCGGCGCCGGCGCTGTGGCGCCACGCCGGCCCGCACCACCGTGTCGGCCACGGCCATCAGATCGTGAGCTCCCGGCCACGCAGGACACGCTGGTAGGCGATGACGCCGAGGATGAGCCCCACCATGAGGATGAGGCTGATCGCCGATGCCTGCGGGTAGTCGTTGTTCGTCAGGTAGAGGGTCTGGACGACGTTCCCGATCATGGTCGTCTCGCGCGTCCCGCCCAGCAGCTCGGCGTTGATGTAGTCCCCGGCAGCCGGGATGAACGCGAGCAGTGACCCGGCGAAGACGCCGCTCATCGACAGGGGAAGCGTGACGCGCAGGAAGGCCTCGCGGCGGCTGGCGTACAGGTCGGTCGCTGCCTCCACGAGCTTGATGTCGATCTTCTCGAGCGCCACGTAGAGAGGGAGCACCACGAACGGCAGGTAGTTGTAGGTGATCCCGCTGATGACGGCGATCGGCGTGGCCAGCAACCGGAAGCCGTCATCCAGGATCCCGACCTCCTTGAGCGTTCCGAGCAGGAAGCCCTGGTCGGCAAGGATGAACTTCCAGCTGATGGTGCGGATGATGAAGCTGGTGAAAAACGGCAGGATCACGAGCAGGAGCAGGACGTTCTTGTAGCGTCCGCCGCGAAACGCGATCGTGTACGCCATCGGATAGCCGATGGCCAGGGTCAGCCCGGTGACCAGGAGCGCGTAGAGCAGCGAGCGCAGGAACTGCTCGTCGTAGCGGCCGACCACCTCGGGGAAGATCCCGAGGTTGAAGGTGAATCGGAAGCCGGTGCCGAGCGTGCCTTCCTGGAGGGCAACCGACGCCATCGTGAGCATCGGCAGCACGAAGAAGACGATCAGCCAGGCGCCGCCGGGCAGCAGGAAGAGGTAGGGGATCAGCCCCACATGGCGGCGCAGCCAGGAGGCCATGCGACCCTCCTTCGGAGATTCGGTCTAGCCCTGGGTGATCTCCTGCATGAGCGTGTTCCAGAGCTCCTCTTCCTCCTCGGAGAGGACCTTGTAGCTGTGCAGGTTCGCGAGCATCTCGTCGCTGGGGAAGACGAGCTCGGATTCGGCAACGCTGGTGAGGTAGTCGGCCGTCTCCTGGTCGTCGGCGTCGGTGGCTTCCTGCGCGTGGGTGCGGATGATGTCCTGCGCCGCCGGCACCGGGCAGATGTAGTTCACCCATTCGGTGATCTGCGCCGCGATCTCAGGCTGGTACACGAAGTCCATGAAGGCCAGCGCGTCGTTGGGGTGCTGCGCGAGCCGTGGGATCGCCATGTTGTCGACCCACAGGATGCCTCCCGCCTCCGGGACGATGAACTGGAGGTCCGGGTTGTCGAATTGGAGCTGGAACACGTCACCGGACCACGCCATCGTGACGGCCAGGCTGCCGTTGGCGAGCTCCTGGGCGTACTCGTTGCCGTAGTAGCCGCGCACGAGCGGCGCCTGCTCGCGCAGGAGATCCGCCGCCGCATTCACGTCGTCCTCGGTCGCATCGGCCGGAATGACGCCGTTGTGGAGGAGCGCCAGGCTCAGTGCGTCGCGCGAGTCGCTGTACATCCCGATCTGCCCGGAGAACTCGGAATCGAGCAGGTCGCCGAAGCCGGTGATCTCCCGGCCGGTCAGCTCCGGGTTGTAGGCGATGCCGGTGATGCCAGACTGCCACGGCACGCTGTGCAGGTTGTCGGGGTCATAGCTGGGGTTCTTGTACTTGTCCGCGGCATTGGCGACGAAGTTCGGCACGCTGGCTGCAACGTCGAATGTCTCGAGATACCCCAGGCTGACCATCTTGCCGATCATCCAGTCGGTCATGACGATCATGTCGTAGGCCGTGTCCTGCTCGGCCGCGAGGGCCGGCTGGATGGTGCCGAAGAACTCATTGTTCTCTTGGATCGCCTCCGTGTAGTCCACCTCGATCTCGGTTGCCTCGGTGAACTGCTGGAGCGTGGGCGACTCGCCGCTGTCGTCGTCGACGTCGATGTAGAGGGGCCAGTTCGCAAAGACGAGCGTGCCGGCCGGATCGCCGCCGCCGACCATCCCGGCGCCGGATGGCGCAGCGGAGCCGGCGGGGCTGCCGCCCGGCCCGATGCCGCAGGCAGCGAGGATCGAGGGCAGCGTCAATGCGCTTCCCGCGACGATCGCGCCCTTGCCGGCGCGGCGGAGGAAGGCGCGCCTCGAGTAGCGCCCTCCATGGAAGGCGCGGGCGATGGCCCGCTCGATCTGGCTGTCCCTGCTCTGATCACGCATCGGTCTCTGCCTCAACCTCCTCTGTGGGATCCCCCTCGGCGGTCGGTCCGGCGGCCGGACCGATCACGAACGTATGCTGCGGCTTCCATGCGAGGCGGACGCGCTGGCCGTCTGCCAGCACCTCGCTCGCGCCGCTCGTCTCCAGGTTCTGAGCGTAGACGGTCAGCTTGTGGCCGTCGGCCGTCTCGACCAGGTACTGCGTGCTGACGCCGATGTACGACGCGTCGAGCACGGTGCCCTCGATCGCGTTCGTCGCGACGTCGACGGCGACGACCTCGTCATCGGCAAGTGGCTGGACGCGAAGCTTCTCGGGTCGCACGCCGATGCGCACGCGGTCCGTCCCATTCATCTTCGGGTCGGGAGCCCTCAGGACGGTCCCGTCGGCGAGCCGCATCTCGAGGAGGCTGTCGCTGCGGCCGACGACGACCGCATCGAGCAGGTTGCTGACTCCCAGGAAGCCGGCCACGAACTCCGTTCGGGGGGTCTCGTACAGCTCCGACGGAGCGCCGAGCTGCTCGATCCGTCCGTGACGCATGACCGCGATGCGATCGGACATCGTCATCGCCTCCTCCTGGTCGTGGGTGACGAAGATGAACGTGATGCCGATCTCGGTCTGGATGCGCTTGAGCTCCAGCTGCATCTGCTTGCGGAGCTTCAGGTCGAGCGCGCCCAGCGGCTCGTCCAGGAGAAGGACCTGCGGATTGTTGATGAGGGCCCGCGCCAGCGCCACGCGCTGCTGCTGGCCGCCCGAGAGCTGATGCGGCCGCCGCTTCTCGTAGCCGGGGAGGTCGACGAGCCTCAGCATGAACGCCACCTGTCCGCGGATCTCGCCGTCCGGAACCTTGCGGCGGCGCAGCCCGAAGGCGATGTTCTCGTACACGTCGAGGTGGGGGAAGAGGGCGTAGTTCTGGAAGACGGTGTTCACGTTGCGCTTGAACGGCGGCAGATCGGTGACGTCGGTGCCGCCCAGGTAGACCGCCCCGGCCGTCACGTCCTCGAACCCGCCGATCATGCGCAACGACGTCGTCTTGCCGCAGCCGGATGGTCCCAGCAGCGCGAAGAACTCTCCGCGCTCGACGGTCAACGACAGCTCGTCCACGGCGGTGAAGTCACCGAACCGCTTGGTGACGCGATCGAGTCGAACGTCAGCCTCGGGCATGCGTGGGCACTCTCGAACCTTGTCGCATTGCAGTAAGGAACGGAGTATAGATTTCGCCCGTCCTTGCCTGTCAAGAAACAATGCCTTGACGAACGCCAGTCACGATCTGTCGAGGTAGAAGCGCCGCGCGAACGAGCTGCAACTCCAACGGGCATCCGCGCGTCATAGGAGCATTCATCGCAACTCCCGTGGGGTATCCGAGACCGATGGCCAAGCTCAATCATCAGAAGCGGCATCGACCCCGTCCCGTCACGACCCGTCGGCGCCGTGTCAACCTGCAGCGGGCGGAAGAGCAGCGCAGCCGGCGCGAGGTCGAGCGCTGGCGGCGCAACAGCTGACCCGCACGCAACGCACCCGTGGCATCGACCCGACCGATTCTCGGCCGGGTCGTTCGCTTGTACACTCGATCCAGCCCCGAGCCCACCCGAACCTCGCTACGGAGCGCCTCATCCGATGGACTTCGCCCTGTCCCCGCAGCACGAGGAGATTCGTCGCACGGTGCGCGACTTTGCCGAGAGGCGGATTGCGCCGGTCGCCGACGAGCTCGAACGCAAGGGCGAGTTCCCCATGGAGATCATCCGCGAGGCTGCGTCGCTCGGCCTGCTCGGGGTGCCCTACCCCGAGGAGATCGGCGGCACCGGTCTCGACAGCCTCGCGTACGCCATCACGGTCGAGGAGCTCAGCCGGGTCAGTGGCAGCGTCGGGATCATCGTCAGCGCCCACACCAGCCTGGGCTGCAACCCGATCTGGCTGGCCGGCACCGACGAGCAGAAGGATCGATATCTCCGACCGATGGCCTCAGGCGACGTCATCGGCGCCTACGGCCTGACGGAGCCGGGGGCGGGAAGCGACTCGCGCGGCACCCGCACGCGCGCCCATCGCGAGGGCGACGAGTGGGTCCTCAACGGCGGAAAGCGCTTCATCACCAACGCCGGGGTCGCCGGAACCTACATCGTCACCGCGGTCACCGACCGCGAGGAGGCCTCCGGCAAGATCAGCGCCTTCATCGTCGAGGCCGATACGCCGGGCTTCAGCATCGGCCGCATGGAGGAGAAGATGGGCCTCCACGCCAGTAATACCGGCGAGCTCATTTTCGAGGACTGCCGCGTTCCGGCCGCCAACATGCTCGGCGCGGAGGGCGAGGGCGACAAGCTCTTCCTGAAGACGCTCGACGGCGGGCGCATCGGCATCGGTGCCATGGCGCTGGGCCTGGCGCAGGCGGCCTACGAGGCCGCATCGGCCTATGCGAAGGATCGCAAGCAGTTCGGGCGTGCCATCGGCACCTTCCAGGGCGTCGCCTTCAAGATCGCCGACATGGCGACCGAGATCGATGCGGCCCGCCTGATGGTCTACCGCGCCGCATGGTTGAAGGACTGCCACCAGCCGTACTCGACCGAGTCGGCGATGGCCAAGCTCTTCGCCTCTGAGGTCGCCTTCCGCGCCACGAACGCCGCGGTCCAGGTGCACGGGGGATATGGCTACATCACCGAGTACCGCGTCGAGCGCTACCTGCGCGACGCCAAGCTGACCGAGATCGGTGAGGGCACCAGCGAGATCCAGCGCATGGTCATCGCCCGCAACCTCCTCGGCCTGCGCGCGATGTAGGCCGGTCCGGCATGGCGCGGGCCGGCGGACCTCCGGGTCGTGGGGCGATCCCGATCGCCCTGGCACTGGTCGGCGGCGGGGGGCTGCCCACCCCGGGCGCCCGCCCGGGGGGGGGGATGGGGGGTAGGCCGGGGACCACCCCCACCCCCCGCCCCCCCGACCAGGACGGCGCCCGGGCC
>JBQTHZ010000033.1:0-2350 GCA_052388515.1 Chloroflexota bacterium
TCCACCTGCACGGCCCGTGGCGGACCCGCCACCAGCTCGAGGTCGCCATCATCGAATGGATCGATTGGTACAACGCCAGTCGTCTTTCTCATGGGGTCTCCCCGGTGTTGCACGACGTGGCGTAAACGCCTGATGTAGGGGCGGTCCTCGCGGATCTCCGGGGGTGTTGGGGACGTGGTGTCTCAGGGCGCTGGTACTCCTATGGCCGGGACAACGGCGAGGGGAGACGGGGATGCGGGCGCTCATGGTGAGGCTACCGTCCGGCGCGCGGTATTGGACCGTGGTTGACGACGGGCTGGTCGTCGTCCCCGAAGCGGACGACTACCTCCGACATCTCCGGTTCGGCCGTGACAGCGCCGAACTGACGACGAAGTCCTACGCCGGAGCGATCGCCCTGTTCCTTTGCTGGTGCCGGCGCACCGGCCGGGACTGGCATGCCGGCGTCGAGCATCTCGGGCTCTTCATGACCTGGTTGACCCACGCCGGGGCCGGCCCGGACGGCGAAGTGGGCGAGGTGATGGCCGGGCCCGGGGCGCGACCGGTTCGCGGCGCCCGGCGAGTCAACGTCGTGCTCACCGCGGTGCGCGGGTTCGTCTCTCACGCCGTCACCTCCGGCCATGCGCCGGCGAGGCTCCTGGCGCTCATCTATGAGCTGGCCGACGACCGCGACCTGCCCGAGGCGGCCCGCAGCGAAGACAGCCGGATGCCCTGGCGGCTGCGGGCCCGTCATCGCCTGCACGAGCCGGAGGGGCCGGTCAACCGAGCCGGCGACGACGACATCGTGGCGTTGCTCTACGCGTGCCGGTCGGCCCGTGACCGCCTCGTCGTGGTGCTCATGGCCCGGGCCGGGCTGCGCCGGGGCGAGCTGTGCGGGCTGCGGCGAAGTGACCTCCACGCCGCCGGGGACTCCCGCCGCCTGGGCTGTGAGGTGGAAGGCGCCCACGTGCACGTCACCCGCCGTGACAACCCGAACCAGGCGTGGGCGAAGTCACGTCGCCAACGCGTCGTGCCCCTCGACTCCCTGGTGGTCCGGGCGCTCGACACCTACACCCTGGAGCGGCTCGAGCATCCCGAGGCCACCAACAGCGACTTCGTGCTGGTGAACCTGTTCCGAGAACCCCTTGGCGCTCCGATGCGTCCCGACGCCATCAACGAGGTGCTGCGGGCGGCCTCCAAACGCGCCGGCCTCGACGCCGCGGTTGCACCCCACCAGCTGCGCCACGCCTTCGCCAGCAACCTGGCCGACGCCGGCGGGGCGCTGGATGAGATCGCCGAGCTTCTCGGCCACCGCTCCATGGCCTCCTCCCAGGTCTACATGCATCCCGACCCGGCCCGGCTCCGGCGGGCCATCGAGGCGGTGCCGACACCCCGGGCGAGCGAAGCGGCGCCCCGGTGAGCCCGGCGCCGGGGGCGCTGGGCGCGACTGCCGGACGGTGGATCGGGACTGGTCGTGGTCCCGGGCAAGGCCAGCTCGAGCGGATCACGGCATTGATCGACGGGGCCTTCCTGGCCGAGATGGGTTGGGACCCCGGCCGTCTCGTTCTCGCTCCCCCGGCCGGGCACCGGCTCCTGGTGCGCCCGGTGTGCCGGGCGGAGGGCTGTTCGACCACCGCCACCGGCCGGGGACGGCTCTGCCAGGCGTGCCGGCGCCGCCTCGGCGACGCCGGGCCCGGCGACGATGGGGTCGAGTCGTCCACCCCGGGGCGGCGGCCGAGGCGGGGACCGGCGCCCTGCCTGGTGGCGGGCTGTGACCGGGAGCGGCTCTCGGCCGCGGCGGGGCTGTGCCGGGCCCATGCCCACCAGCACCACGCACTGGGCGGTTCGAGGCAGGCCTTCTTGGGCCACCCCGGCGTCGGGGCCCTCCCGCCGAACGGCCCCTGTGCGGTGGCGGCCTGCCCTCGCCAGCGGCGCCACCCCGACGGCCTCTACTGTGACGCCCACCAGCAGCGGCTTCGTGCCGCCCGCCGCCGGGCCCCCGGCCTCGACGAGGCGCGCTGGCGCCGGGTCGAACCCGCAGTCAACGTCGGCGGAGAGGTGAGCATGCGCGGCCTCAGCCCCCTCGTCGTCGCCCAGGTGCTCTACGGGCTCCAGCAGCGCTGCGGAATGGAGCGGGTGCAGACCAAGGAGGCCGATCTTCGCGCCGTCTGCGACGACCTGCGCCGCCAGCAGGTCGATGATGTCGCCCACTACGCGCTCGGCGACCGCCGGGACCTCGGCTTCGTTGGTCTCCTGCGCTCGCTGGTGGCACACGCCCGCCGGGCCCTGGCCAGCCCCGAGACCGAGGTCGCCGGCGACGAATGGGACCTGGCGGTGTTCGGCCATTCCGGAACCCTGTCGTTCACGGCCATCA
>JBQTHZ010000034.1:0-47578 GCA_052388515.1 Chloroflexota bacterium
TGTCGCATGTCCCCGTCGCCGCGTTCGATCGCTTCTGGGCCCTCGTGGCGCGCTGCCTGCGCCCGGGCGGCCGGGTCTTCTTCGTGGACGAGGGAGATCACGGGATCTGGAACGAGCACTGGATCGATCGGCCGGGTGGCGTGGTGCAGCGCACGCTCACCGATGGCAGCCGGCATCGCGCGGTCAAGGTCCTATGGCGCCCCGCCGATCTTGCGGTCCGGCTCGCCGAGCTCGGCTGGGACGCATCGGTCCATCCTGCAGGCCCGTTCTATTGTGGCACGGCCGCTCGGTAGTTGCATACGCAATTATCGGTGCTATGATGGCAGCATGCCTGCCATCACCGTCGACGACATCTCCGTTCTTCCACGTATTCCGGCACCCGACCCCGTGAACGCGCGCCAGCGCGCCGTGCGCGGTGTCACGACCGCGCCCCGTGGCTTCGAGGGCGAGGGATTCCCGGTGCGCCGCGCGTTTCACGGCGTGGACATGGGCGACCTGGACCCCTTCATCCATCTCGACCAGATGGGCGAGGTGGAGTACGCGCCCGGTGAGCCGAAGGGGACGCCGTGGCACCCGCATCGCGGCTTCGAGACGGTCACCTACATGATGGACGGGACGTTCGAGCACAGCGACTCGAACGGCGGCGGGGGAGTGATCACGAACGGCGACACGCAATGGATGACCGCGGGCGCCGGCATTCTGCATATCGAGAAGCCTCCGGAGGCACTCGTCGTCAGCGGGGGACTGTTCCACGGCTTCCAGCTGTGGGTCAACCTGCCGAAAGCGCAGAAGTGGTCGCCGCCGCGCTACCAGGACATCCGCGCCGGCGAGGTCGGCCTGCTCGCATCCGCCGATGGAGGCGCGCTGGTGCGCGTCATCGCCGGCGAGGTGGCAGGTCACGCCGGTCCCGGCTCGACCTACACGCCGATGTCGCTCGTGCACGCCACGCTCAGTCCCGAGGCCGAGCTGGTCTTGCCGTGGCGTGCCGACTACAACGCGCTCGTCTACGTCATGTCCGGCCACGGCACGGTCGGGATCGAGCGAATCCCGGTGCAGACCGGACAGCTGGCGGTGCTCGGGCCGGGCAATGCGTTGACCGTCGGTGCCTCGCGCTCGCAGGAGAGCCGCAGCCCGACACTCGACGTGCTGATCCTCGGCGGTCGTCCGATTCGCGAGCCGGTCGCCTGGGCCGGTCCGTTCGTGATGAACACCCGAGACGAGGTCGTGCAGGCCTTCGCCGATTACCAGGCCGGCAAGCTCGGCAGCATCCCGGCCGTGCACGGTGCACCAACCACGCTCACGGAGTCGACCGCCGATCCTTCCTAGGTGCCCAGAACCGCTGTAACGCCCGGGGGCCGATATCGGAAACCGTCCTCGCCTGTCGCTCTGTGAACGATGCCAACATGATGCGCATTGTTCGCGACGACGACACTCGCGTGGAACAATGCTCGCCATCGTAAGCATTGCCGGTGATCTCGGCCGTTTCAGGCATCGAGCCACGCTCAAGGTGGGCCTCGGAATCCGTATGCGGCCGCTCAATGCGCGCCACCGCGCACGTTGTTCAGCTCCAATGCGGTGGAGATCACATAACCTACATTTGCGGAAGTCCATGGGAAGGCCGTTCACTGAGTAGGTACGCCCGTTCGACGGCCTAAAGGTGCGCTCTTCGTCCTATCGAGTGCGGCCGATGGTCCCATGCGATTCCCGCGCGGGCGCGCGTAGGCTGGCAGGCATGCGACACACACTGTGGTCAATGGCCATCGCGGGGCTCGGGCTCGGCAGCCTGGCCATGGTCGGTGGAACCGCCGTCGGTGGCAGCATCGGCCCGTTGGCGGTCGGCTACGGCCTGTTGGTGGCGCTGGCGGCCCTCTACCTGGTGGCCGGCCTTGCGCTCCGCGAGCGCGTGTGGCGCCGATGGTCGACTCCGAGCATCGGGCGTCCCCACGCCGATCGCCTGGCGGGCCGCCGAATCTTCTAGTCGGCGCTCCGGCGCTGACGCAGTGCCTCGAAGCCGATGATGGCCGCCGAGGTCGCCGCACCGAGTTCAGGGGCATGCTCCCGGCCATACCCGATCCTGATACGCAGGTCCGCCTGCTCGACGAACGACCGCGTTACGCCGCGCCGCTCGCCGCCGACGAGCACGAACAGGCCCCCGGTCAGGTCCGTCTGGCTGAGGTCGAGCGCATCGCCGTCAGCGACCGCACACGCAATGCGCATCCCGAGGCGCCTGCAGGCCGTGGCAGCCTCGTCTGCGGAGACGGTCACGGCCGTTGGCATGAGCTCGCTGGCACCCGCCGCCGCTCGTGTCACGGTGCCGAGCGCCGTCTCCCAGCTGCGCCGCACAACGAGCCCATCCACACCGGCCGCGTACAGCGCACGCACCGCGTGGCCGAAATTGAACGGATCCTCGATGCCGTCGAGCATCACGATCAGCGATCCCTCCCCCACCTCGGCCAGCACCGTCCCCACGCTCAGATCACGGCGTGGACCCACGAGGCCGATGACACCGCCGTGCGATCGTCCGCTGACGAGCTCGTCGATCGTTTCGGACGCCACCTGTTCGATGAGCACATCACGCTCACGAGCGAGGGCGCGCAGTCGTCCGAACCGCCGATCGCCGGGCCGCACCGCCCAGATGCGACGTACCCGGCGCACGCCGGCCTCGAGGGCAGCCTCCACCGAGACGTGACCCTCGACCACCATCGGCCATTGGTTGACCGGGTTCGGGCCGCGGTCCGGCCCGTACGGGATGAAGTCGCCCTCGACCAGGTACGGCGCCTCGGCGGCGACCGGCGGCAGGCCGATCGCGGCGCGTCGTGCCTCGAGGCGGGCGGCATCCGCGACCGGCAGCGGGAATTCCGGCTCGCCGTCATCGGCGAGGATGAGGATGGTTCCATAGGCCTGGTGCTCTCCGGCCACGGCCGCGATGCGATCCGTGAGCGCGGCGAGGTGTCGCGGATCCGCGTCACCCGATTCGACCGCAGCGGCGAGCGACGGGAGCCACCCGCGCCGCATCTCGTTGGCGCGATCGGCGTGCTGCGCAAGCATCCAGGCCGAATCGGTGCCGTCCGCACCCACCCGCCGCAGGCCCGGCCAGGCGCCGGTCTCGTCGACCAGGTTCGCGAAGCGCGCCACGTTCGTCTCGTTCACGGCCAGCAGCGAAACGGCCTCCGGCGGAGCATCCTCCCAGGCGTCGAGAGCGATGATGAGCGGGGTCGCCGGACCCTCCAACCGCCGTTCGAGCTCTTTGTCGAGGGCTGGCTCCTCCGCGCAGCGCGCGAAGAAGGCGTCCGCCGCCGCAAGCTCGCGCGCGGTCATGTCGAGCAGCTCCTGGCGGAGCCACGGCAGCTGTGGCACGCGGGTCGCTCAGCGCGATGCCGAGCTGCGCCGCCGTGCGGTGCGTCCGGCGGCGGTCAGCTCGGCCGCGATCGACGCCGGCAGGTGCCCGCTGATGCGAACCCCGCGCTCGTCGTAGCGCTCCTCGACCTCGCCGGAGGTCCGGGCGCGTGCCACCAGCTCGCCACGCTCGTACGGGACGACGGCATCGACGGCCACCATCCGGCCGCGCAGTGCGTCGGCAATCCGCTCGCGAAGGAGGTCCAATCCGGCCCGGGTCACGGCGCTGACGAAGACGGCGCGGTCGGTCGCAGGTGCCGCATCGCCATCGGCGGCGAGCAGGTCGATCTTGTTGAAGACGGTGATGCGCGGCTTGTCACCGGCGCCGAGCTCATCGAGCACCGTCTGAACCGCCGCCTGCTGGCCGACGAAGTCCGGATCAGCCGCATCGACGATCTCGAGCAGGAGGTCGGCGCGCATGACCTCCTCGAGCGTTGCGCGGAAGGCATCGACCAGGTCGTGCGGGAGCTTGTTGATGAAGCCCACCGTATCGGTGATCACGACCTGCTGGCCGTTCGGCAGCGAGACCTGGCGGCTGGTCGGGTCGAGCGTGGCGAAGAGCATGTCGGCGGCATACAGGTCCGCATCGGCCAAGGTGTTCAGGATCGTGCTCTTGCCTGCGTTCGTGTAGCCGACGAGTGCCACGCTGGCCACATCGTTACGGTCACGCTGGCGCGTGGAGGTGGCGCGATGCTTCTCCACGTCGGCCAGGTCGGCCTTGACTCTCTTGATCTTGTCGCGGATGAGACGGCGGTCGGTCTCGAGCTGGCTCTCCCCGGGACCGCGCGTGCCGATGCCGCCACCCGTGCGCGACAGGTGCGTCCACAGCCGGGTCAGCCGCGGGAGGTGATACTCGAGCGCCGCAAGCTCGACCTGCAGGCGCCCCTCCTTGGTCGTGGCGTGGCGGGCGAAGATGTCGATGATCAGCGCGGACCTGTCGAGGACCTTGCAGTCCAGCAGCTTCTCCAGGCTGCGCTGCTGGTTCGGCGCCAGCTCGTCGTCGACGATGAGCAGGTTGAAGTCGCTCGCGGCCTTCTCGTCGACCAGCTCGGCCGCACGGCCCCTGCCGAAGTACCAGACCGGGTCGGGCGACGGACGCCGCTGCGAGGCGCTGCCGACCACGGTGGCGCCGGCCGTCTCCGCCAGCGCTGCGAGCTCCGCCAGTGAGCGCTCGACCGGCCACCGGTGATCGCCTGGGTCGTCGAGGCCGATGAGGAAGGCGCGCTCGACCGGGGTGGTGAGGTCGATCATGCGTGCGCGTTCAGTCATCTCGTCGATCCATGGTAGCCGATGTGCGGCCGACCCCGTTGATGACCGTCGGGTACGAACGTCCTAGTGCCACCGCAACGCGACTCTGCCATACCCGACCCCACCGGACCAAGCGGGGGCACACGGAGGAGGGCGCGTGGCAGCCACGGACCTCGACCTCGCGCGCACGGCCGCCACCACCGGCAGCCTGACCCGACGCCTTCTCGCGGGCGTCGTGCTTGCGGTGCTCGCCTTCGGCGGCATGCATCGCATCAGCCTGCTGGCCCTCACCCGCGACGAGATGCTTGCCATCCTGATCGCCTCCGCGGCCGCCATCGCCGTCGCGACCGTCGCCCTGCGACGCACGATTGCACCGATGGTGGCCACCCAGGCCGATCTCCGGGTCCGCTACGAGGCTGCCCTCGCCGATTCGCTGCGCGATCCGTTGACGGGCCTCGGCAACCACCGAGCATTCCACGAGGAGCTGGGACGCCAGGCCGCCGCCGCGTTGCGCTACGAGGTGCCGCTGGCGCTGGTGCTGATCGACCTGGACGAGTTCAAGGCCATCAACGACGGTCGCGGACATGCCGGCGGCGACCGGGTGCTGCGTGGGTTCGGCGCGCTGCTGTCCGGATCGCTGCGGCTGGCTGACCGCGCCTTCCGCGTTGGTGGCGACGAGTTCGCCGTGCTCCTGCCCCATACCGACCTGGCGGGTGCGAGGATCGTGGCGCGCCGGCTCCTCGCCCAGGCGCTGCAGCCGGCACGCCGCGCCGATGACCTCGAGCCGCTCTCGTTCTCCGGCGGGATCTCCGCCCAGCCCGAGCTCGGGCTGGGGCCAGCGCAGCTGTACTCGCAGGCCGATGCGGCCCTGTACGCCGCCAAGCGCGGCGGTCGAACCGAGGTCGCCTGCTTCGACCCGACGATGGAAGCGATGCAGACCGATCCGGGCTCCGCGTCATCCGCGGTCGCCGAGGTCATCGCTCGTGGCCAGCTGAGCGCGGCTTATCAGCCGATCGTCTCGTTGGCCGCCAGCGGGCGGGCCATCGGGGTCGAGGGCCTCATCAGGCCGATTCCTCCTGCGCCATTCTCCGATCCCGGCGCGCTGTTCGCGGCTGCCGAGGCGAGCGGCCGGCTCACGGCCCTGGACCTCGCCTGCATCGATACCATCGTCGGGGGCGCGCACGCGCTTCCGGCGGACGCATTCCTGAGTGTGAACCTGTCGCCGCCCACCATGGAAGCCTCCGAGTTCAGCAGCGGTGCGCTGGTCGCCATCCTCGCGAGGCACGGCTTCCCGCCGGATCGGCTCGTGGTCGAGCTGACCGAACGGCAGCAGCTGCATGACCTGGATCGCGTGCGCTCACGGATCGAGGCCTGCCGACGGGCCGGCATCCGCTTCGCCGCCGATGACATCGGTGCGGGCAATGCCGGACTGCGGCTGCTGGCCGAGATCCGCTTCGACGTCCTCAAGGTGGATCTGACGCTCGTGCGACGCAGCGCGTCGGACGGCCCGTCCAGTGCGGTGCTCAGCTCAGTCGTCGAGCTCGCGACGAGGACAGGCGCGCTCGTGATCGCCGAGGGGATCGAGCACGAGCACCAGCTCGCGCCGCTGCGTGCCCTGGGGATCACGGTCGGGCAGGGCTATCTCCTGGGACGGCCAGGGCCCATCGGGCCGGGCGATGCTGCCGGCTCATCCGAACGAGTCCCCGTCGGTGTTGCGGGCTGGCGGCAGTCGATGGGGCTGACCTCCTTCAGCTGAGGGCGAGGCGCAGCAGCGCGTCTGCCCGCGCCACGACATCGGCGTCGTTTGCCGCACGATCGTCCGCGGCAAGCCACATGACGCGCGGATCGCGGCGGAACCAGGTCAGCTGCCGCTTGGCGGACTGCCGCGTGCGGCGGGCGGTCTCCTCGACGGCTCGCTCCAGCGACCACTCCCCCGCCAGGTGGCGCACCGCCTCCGCATACCCGTGGCCGGTCATCGCTCGCAGGGAGGGGGCGTATCCGGCTTCCATGAGGCCGCGCACTTCGTCGAGAAGGCCGGCATCGAAGAAGCGCCTGGCGCGCTCGTTGATGCGCCGATAGAGCACGTCACGCGGCCAGCTGACGCCGAGGAGGGCCACGCGTCCCTCGTAGGGTCGGCTGGCGACGGTCGCTCCCCCACCGCGAGCTTCCGCGCGTTCCAGCGCACGGAGCACACGCCGCGGATTGCGGAGGTCGGTCCTGCCGGCAACGTCCGGGTCCAGCCTTCCCAGGCGACTCGCCAGCCCGTCGAGACCCTCCGCCTCGAGCTCGCCGGCCAGGCGGTCGCGCAGGTCCGGCGACCATGGCTGCGACGCGTAGTCGTGGCCGTCGAGGAGGGCCGCCACGTAGAGGCCGGTGCCACCGACCAGCATCGAGATCCGTCCCCGTTCGGCGACCTCCGGCAGGAGCGCCCGCGCGCGTTCCACCCATTGCGCCACCGTGAAGGGCTGATCCGGATCAACCAGGTCCAGTAAATGATGCCGGGCAACCGCGCGCTCGGCAGCGGCTGGCTTGGCGGTGCCGATGTTCATGCCGCGATAAACCTGCCGCGAGTCGGCGACCAGGATCTCGACCGGCCAGGTGCGGGCGAGCGCCAGCGCCAGGTCTGTCTTGCCGGAGGCGGTGGGCCCAACGATGCCGATGATGGGCGGAGGTCGTTCGCTCACGGTGCGCTCAGCCGAGGACTGAGCTGACCCGCCGCACCCTACGCCTCGATCAGGCGCTGGACCTGCTCGATGGCGCTCGCGCGCCCGGTTGCCGGATCGACGGTGATGACGACCGCGTTGAACGACACGGGACCGTCCGCGACTGCGAAGCGGGTTGGCAGATGACGGGTGAAGCGCGGCAGCACGGTCTCCAGGCTGAAGCCGATGACGGAGTCGCGCGGCCCGGTCATCCCGATGTCGCTGATGTAGGCCGTCCCGCCGGCCAGCACCCGCGCATCCGCGGTCGGCACATGGGTGTGCGTACCCACCACGGCCGAGACCCGCCCATCGAGGTACCAGCCCATCGCGTTCTTCTCCGAGGTGATCTCGCAGTGGAAGTCCAGGATGCGCACCGATGGCAGCGGCTCAACCGACTCATCCAGCAGCTCATCGAGCTTCGTGAACGGCGAGTCGAGCTGGTTCATGAAGACCCGGCCCATGGCGTTGATGACGGCCACCTCGGTGCCCTCATCGGCGTGGTGGATCAGCCAGCCGCGACCGGGTGCCTCATCGGGGTAGTTGATCGGCCGCAGCACCGGTCGATCGGTGTCGAGGTAGTCGTAGATCTCGCGCTTGTCCCAGATGTGGTTGCCGGAGGTGATGACGTCGATGCCACCACCCAGCAGCTCCTCGGCCAAGCTGGGCGTGAGGCCGGCACCGGCGGCGGTGTTCTCACCGTTGGCGATGACGAGGTCGAGGTTCAGCTCGCGGCGCAGGTCGGGCAGGACCTGCATGACCGCCAGCCGACCCGGCTTGCCGATGATGTCGCCGATGACGCAGATGCGAACCGCGCGGCTCACCGCGCGTAGTCGACGGCACGCGTCTCCCGGATGACGGTCACCTTGATCTGGCCCGGGTACTGGAGCTCGTCCTCGATCTTCTTGACGACGTCGCGGGCCAGCCGACTGGAGGCCACATCGTCGATGTCCTCGGGACGCACCAGGATGCGGATCTCACGTCCCGCCTGGATCGCGAAGCAGCGCTCGACGCCGGGGAAGCTGAGCGCGATCTGCTGGAGATCGTCGAGCCGCTTCACGTAGTTGTCGAGGTTCTCGCCACGGGCGCCGGGCCGCGAGGCGCTGATGGCGTCCGCGATCTGCACGACCGTGGCCTCGACCGACTCCTGCTCGATTTCCTGGTGATGGGCCGCGATGGCGTTGCAGACGACGGCGTTGACGCCATAGCGCTTCGCGATGTCACCGCCGATGAGCGCATGCGGACCCTCCACCTCGTGATCGACCGCCTTGCCGATGTCGTGCAGAAGGCCGCCCTTCTTGGACTCGGCGATGTTCGCGCCGATCTCAGCCGCCAGCAGACCGCCGAGCCGCGAGGTCTCGACGCAATGGTTGAGCACGTTCTGCCCGTAGCTGGTGCGGTACTTGAGGCGACCGATCAGCTTGATCAGCTCCGGATGCAGCCCCGGCACGCCGGCGTCATAGGCGGCTTGCTCGCCAGCCTGGCGCATGACGACCTCGATCTCGGTCCGGCACTTCGCCACCGTCTCCTCGATGCGCCCGGGGTGGATGCGACCGTCGCTGATGAGCTTGAGCAGCGTCATGCGCGCAACCTCGCGGCGCACCGGATCGAAGCCCGACAGCACGACGGCTTCCGGGGTGTCGTCGATGATGAGGTCGACCCCGGTTGCCTGTTCCAGCGCGCGGATATTGCGGCCCTCGCGGCCGATGATGCGGCCCTTCATCTCCTCGTTCGGCAGAGGCACGACGGTGATGGTGGCCTCAGAGGTGTGATCGGCGGCGATGCGCTGGATGACGGTGGTCAAAACGCGTCGGGCCTTGTCCTCGCCCTCTTCGTGGGCGTGCCGCTCGATCTCACGAACGCGGTGCTGCGCCTCGGCCTGCGCCTCGTCGACGATCTGGCCGATCAGGCCATCGCGCGCCTCCGACGCGCTCAGGCCCGAGATGCGCTGAAGCTCGGCAAGGTGTCGCTCCTGGAGCTCTCGCACCCGCTGCAGCTCCGTCTCGAGCTCCTGCTGGCGAACGGAGATGGCCGCTTCGCGCTGCTCGAAGGCCTCCAGCTTGCGATCGAGCGCCTCCTCCCGGTCGAGGAGTCGGCGCTCGGAGCGCTGGATGGTGGCGCGCTGTTCGCGCCCCTCTTCTTCGGCGGCGCGACGCAGATGCAGCGCCTCGTCCTTGCCCTCGAGGATGATCTCTTTCTGCTTGGCGCGTGCGTCGGCCACCAGGCGCTCGGCGTAGTGTTCGGCGTGCTTGACCGAGCGTCCGCTGAACAGGCGACGAGCGAAGAAGCCGATGGCGACGCCGCCAACGGCGGCGACCGTCGCCACGACGGCAACGAGTATGAAGTCAGGCATGTCGGCTCCCCCGTGCGTTGGAGCCCGGAAAGGGCGGTGTCACGCCGGCCGCTGCGGCCGGTGCATCGGTCAGGCGGTTGATCTGTGCCAGGCGGGCGGGTTCCCGATCGAGGGAGTGTAGCGCAACTGGACCGAATCCCGGCGATGGCCCTCAGGTGGCGAAGATGCGTCCCATCAGCCTGACCTGGTCGAGGTCGCGAGGCAGGAAGTCCTGCAGCATGATGCGCTGGGTGCCCAGCTGCTCGAACGCGGCCACGCGCTCGCGCGCCTCATCGGGTGTGCCCATGATCCAGCGGCCGCGCCGCTCGGCGAGCCAGGCGTCGCCATCGACATCACCCTGGCCCAGGGCACTCAGAAGATCGGCGACGCGCGTGCGCAGATCACCATCGGTTTCAGCCACGAGGACGCCGGTCATGGCCGAGTACACCAGTTCGGCGGGATCGCGCCCGATCTCCTCGCAGGCGTCGCGAATGCGGCGATAGGCGGCCGGCACAGCCCGTGGAGACGCCGAGATCAGGTTGAACTCGTCGGCGTAGCGGGCGACAAGCTCGGCCATCCGCCGCATTCCCTTGCCGCCCAGGATGACATGCGGATGACGTCGCCCGCCCCGTGCAACCTCGCCGTGGCGTTTCGTGCCCCGAATCTGCCAGTGGTTTCCCTCGAATGTCCAGCCATCGTCCTCGGTCCACAGGCCATGCAGCATGGCCAGCTCTTCGGCGAGCATGTCGTAGCGCTCGCCGAGCGGCGGGAACGGGATGCCGAGCTGCGCATGCTCGTCTTCGTTCCATCCGGCGCCGAAGCCGGCCTCGATTCGCCCGCCGCTCATCTCATCGACCGTCTGGATCACCTTGGCCAGGTTGCCGGGAACCCGGAATGTCACGGGCGAGACCAGGGTCCCCAGCCGGATCGTGCTGGTCTCGCGCGCCAGGCCCGCCAGGGTCGCCCAGGCATCGGTCGTGGGCTGGCCGGCCTCGCCGGGGAAGCTGGCGTAATGATCGGAGCGGAAGAAGGCCTCCAGCCCCGCGTCCTCCGCGGTACGCACGATCGCGAGGAGCTCGTCGTAGCTGAGCCCCTGCTGGGGCTCGGTCATCAGGGCATATCGCATGCGGTCGTCACCTCGCGAATCGGTCCGCGCCGAGATCGTACCGCTCCTCGGCCTCGTCGGCGTGCGCCCCAGCGCGACGCAGCGTCCCCCGAACCGTCTCGGGGTCGAAGCCTCGACGGACGAGGAACATGCCGATCCGCTGCCGGGCCTTCGCGTCCTCTGGGAATGTTCGGCCCCTGAGGTGACGCGCCAGGGCCTCGTCCGCCCGCTCCTCCTCCGTTCCGGGCAGCAACTCGTCTTCCGGCGCGCGTTCCGGTTCGACGTGCTCGGCGCGGTAGGCGTCGATCACCTCGCGGCCGATCCCGTGCTGCCGCAGCTCGGCCTCGATCATGCGGCGTCCGCGCGGGGCGTGGCGGTCCCGTTGCTCCCCCCACCATCGAGCGAATGCGGCGTCATCGACGTACCCGAGCTCCGCCAGGCGACCCAGCGTCGCTTCGATGATCGAGTCCGCCACTCCGCCACGGCGCAGCCGCCGATCCAGCTCCCATCTCGTCCGCGGCCGAGTGCCCAGGAATCGGACGGCGATCTCCATCGCCGCTGACGCGTCCGGTGGCTCGGTTGAGCGTTTCGGCGCACGCTGTGGACGTGGCTGCCGGCCCTCAGACATGTGGCGGACGGGCTACTCGGCCTCGCTGATCCCGTCGACGCCGATCTCGATGCTGGCCACGCGTCCACGAATCTCGTCGTCGATGCTCTTGGCGATCTCGGGGTTCGTCTTGAGGAAGTCGCGCGAGTTCTCGCGACCCTGGCCGAGGCGCACCTCACCGTAGTTGAACCAGGCGCCGGTCTTGGAGAGGACGCCGGCGGCGACGCCGACATCGAGCAGTCCGCCTTCGACGCTGATCCCCTCGTTGTACATGATGTCGAACTCGGCCACGCGGAAGGGGCTGGCGACCTTGTTCTTGACCACCTTGACACGAGTTCGCGAGCCGATCGCATCGGTCCCGGCCTTGAGGGTCTCGATGCGCCGGATGTCCATTCGCACGCTCGCGTAGAACTTCAGCGCCCGGCCGCCCGGTGTCGTTTCCGGGTTGCCGAACATGACGCCGATCTTCTCGCGCAGCTGGTTGGTGAAGACGAGCGCCGTGTTGCTGCGATTGATGGCGCCGGTCAGCTTGCGCAGGGCCTGGCTCATGAGCCGCGCCTGGAGGCCGACGTGCGCGTCTCCCATGTCGCCCTCGATCTCGGCACGCGGCACGAGCGCGGCCACCGAGTCGACGATGACGACGTCGACGCCGTTCGAGCGGATCAGGGTCTCGGCGATCTCGAGCGCCTGCTCGCCGGTGTCGGGCTGGCTCACGAGAAGCTCGTCCACGTCCACGCCGACATTACGAGCGTAGGCGGGATCGAGCGCATGCTCCGCGTCGATGAACGCGACGATGCCACCCATGCGCTGGGCGTTCCCGGCCACGTGATAGCAGAGCGTCGTCTTGCCGCTCGATTCGGGACCGTAGATCTCGGTGATCCGACCGCGTGGCACGCCGCCGACGCCGAGAGCAAGGTCGAGCGCGACCGATCCGGTCGGGATCGCTTCGACGTTCTGGGCGGCGCGGTCACCCAGGCGCATGATCGACCCTCGGCCGAACTGCTTCTCGATCTGGAGGATGGCCGCATCAACGGCCCGTCCGCGCTCTCCGTTCTTCTCTACCGGGACCTGGGCTGTTGCCACCGGTGCATCCATCTGGTATTCCGCTCCTGATCCGTCGTCTATGAGTCCCGGCGGCGCCAGAGTGCTTCTTCGGGTCACTCCTCGTCGCTGGGCGTGCGCTCCTTGCGCCTGGGCTTGATCACCTCGACCGATGCCGGCGGCTCGTACGTGGACGTCGGCGGGAGCTTCGGCGCCTTCTCCTTGGCCTTGCGCTTTGGCTCCTTGCGTGGTCGATCTCGGCCCTTTGCCATCGCTCGAACCTCCTGTTTCGAGCCGGTCGAGCTGCGCCATCGTGCGCCACCGGCCCTTACCAACCCATTACCCGGCGCTTATCGGCACCGATGCGGTCGATTCTACGCTTCGCGCCACGACATCTTGACCGTCGCGATTCCGGCTCATTCTACACCCGTGTCATACACTGTCATACGACGCTGCCTCGTCGGGCACCTGCTCCAGCCTGGCTTGCCCGCGGGGCGTCCCCTCATGGCCGACAAGGGGACGGATTCGGCCGGACTCAGGTGCGATCTGACCCGTCCCCCGAGGAGTTGGTGATCGAGCCACGTCCGGATCGCCCATGGCCCCGTCGTACGAGTCGCGGGGGTCCGGCTCGCTCCGACTCAGACAATCCGGTCGAAGCCGGCCGCGATCAATTCACGGAGCTCAGCGAACGAGCCATCCGCCAGAGCTGCTCGTACGCGGCGGAGGAGCGCCAGC
Source organism: Chloroflexota bacterium (assembly GCA_052388515.1). Lineage (GTDB taxonomy): Bacteria > Chloroflexota > Limnocylindria > QHBO01 > QHBO01 > JACDBZ01. Next base: position 13,164 of record JBQTHZ010000034.1, read on the forward strand.
GTCCACGTCACGTTGTGGATCGTGGCCAGCCGATAGGCGAGCAACTCCCGCGCGCGAAACAGGTGCGCGAGATACGCCCGCGAATGGTTGCGGCACGCCTCGCACGCGCACGCGATGTCGATCGGCTCCGGGTCATCCTGGAAGGCGGCGTTGCGGAGATTCAGGCGTCCAACATCGGTCCAGACCTGGCCCGTCCGGGCCACACGCGTGGGTAGCACGCAGTCGAAGAGGTCGATTCCACGCTCCACGGCCGTGAAGAAGTCGACCGGCGAGCCGACGCCCATCAGGTAGCGCGGGCGAGGATCATCGCCGAGCGCATGGGCAACGACTTCCAGCGTGCCTGCCATCTCAGCCTTCGACTCCCCCACCGAGAGGCCGCCGACAGCGATCCCGTCGAACGGCAGCGCGCTGATCGCTGCCACGGATGATCGGCGCAGGCCGGCATCCACCCCGCCCTGCACGATGCCGAACACCGCCTGGTCGGGGCGTCCGCGTGCAACCAGTGAGCGCTCTGCCCATCGGTGCGTTCGCTCCATGGCCTCGATGACCTCGACGTTGGGCAGGCCCGGATCCACCAGCTGGTCGAACGCCATGGCGACATCCGACCCGAGCATTGCCTGGATCTCCATTGCACGTTCGGGCGTGAGTCGATGCGTCGAGCCGTCGACGTGCGAGGTGAACGTCACGCCATCGTCGTCGACGCGGCGAAGGTCGGCCAGGCTGAAGACCTGGAATCCGCCCGAATCCGTCAGAATCGGTCCACTCCAGGCCATGAACCGATGGAGACCACCCAGTCGTGCGATACGCTCTGCGGTGGGCCGAAGGTTGAGGTGATACGTGTTTCCGAGGATCATCTGTGCACCGGCGGCATGGAGATCGCCGGGCGTGAGTGCCTTGACCGTCGCCTGGGTGCCGACGGGCATGAACTCCGGCGTCTCGATGACGCCACGGGCCGTTTCGATCCTGCCCAGCCGGGCTCGGCCGACGCCGGTCGGCTTGAACGAATGAGCAATCGGAGCGGACGTTGACACCGCCGGAGAGGATAGGCTACGTGCAGTACGGAGAGGTGACCGTCACGTGCGATTGACTGAATGGCCGCGCATGCCGTTTCTGAACGACGAAGTGAAGGAATGGATCGCGATCGAGCTGCAGAGCCTCGGGGTCGAGGACCTGGCCGTCTACGCCCTCGAAGCGGGCACGGAGGGCGACGAGCGTCGAGTGATGGTGGCGACCGAGGTCGGCCTGCTCGATCATCGGTATGCCCCATTCGGCTCGTCGGCGCGCTACAGGCTGGCGATGCTCATGTATCCCTGGCAGGTCCTGCGGGGTGTCGAGCTTCGTGCCGATACGTTCCGCCTCTGGGCGCGCGAGCACCGAACGCGCTGGTCCTTCCGCCTCCACCATCCCCACTTCGAGGCGGCCACCGAATCGCCGGATCTCGGCCAGGCGCTCTGCGACCTCGCCCGTGTCTGCGCCGTCATGGCCGAGCCGTTCGGTGTTCCTGCCGGGCGCGTGTCGAGCGACGTGCCTGGCGTCATCCCGGGCGGCCCCCGACCGCTACCCGCTGCGGATGACGCGACGATGCCCGCTGCATCCGAGAAGCCGCCGGCGGCCGGTGCAGCGACCGACGGCGATCAGCCTGCGCCAGATGACCAGCCGGGGGACGAGGCGAAGCCGACCGCGGTACCGATCGGCGAGGGTGAAGAGGTCATCGACCTTTCGGACGAGGAGAAGGAAGCCGTCCCGACCCGCTCGGACGACCAGGCCTGACGCGCGACGCCCGAAGTTCGTTCGTTGCCTGCGCCGGGCGGCAAGCGGCCGCGCGTCTCACCAGATGAGCATCGCGTCCCCGAAGCTGAAGAACCGATAGCCCAGCTCGAGTGCCTCCTCATACGCGCTCAGCAACGTATCCCGCGCCTGGAACGATGTCGTCCCGGTCGCCATCCCGGACTGCACGAAGGCGGTGACGAGCAGGAGGAGCGAGCTTCGCGGCAGGTGGAAGTTGGTGACGAGGGCATCCACCGCGGCGAACCGGTACGGCGGCGTGATGTAAAGGTCGGTCCACCCGGAGCTCGCCTCGGTCCGGGCGGCCGTCTCGAGCACGCGAACGGCGGTCGTCCCGACGGCGACGACGCGTCCGCCGGCGGCGAGGGTCGCCGCGAGTGCGTCGCGCGTGGCCGTCGGGATCTCGAACCACTCGCGGTGGATCCGATGCTCATCGATGAACTCGCCCTCGAGCGGACGGAACGTGTCGAGGCCCACATGAAGCGTGACCGTCGCGCGGCGCACGCCACGCGTCTCGAGCGAGGCGAGGAGCTCCGGGGTGAAGTGCAATCCGGCGGTGGGAGCCGCCGCCGAGCCCGGTGGTTGCGCGTAGACGGTCTGGTATCGATCGGGCGGCGCCGATCGGTCGCGGATGTAGGGCGGCAGCGGCATCTCGCCGGCGGCGGCCATGATGGCATGCGGATCGCCGTCGAAGCGAATGGCGCGCGTCCCGTCGCCGAGCCGCTCCCCCACCTCGACGCTGTCACCGGTTCGCAGCCTGACCCGCACGCCCACGGCCAACCGTCGAGAGGGGCGCACGAGCGCCACCCAGCGTTCGACATCGCCCTCGAGAGGACGGAGCATGAGGATCTCGGCCACCGCGCCCGTGTCCCGCGTGGCCGGCAGACGGGCCGGAATGACCCGCGAGTCGTTGACGACGAGCAGGTCGCTCGCGCGCAACGACTCCCCGACCTCGTGGAACCGCGTGTGCTCCATGTGCCCGCTGGCACGCTCCAGGACGAGAAGCCGGGAGGCATCGCGCGGCTCCGCGGGAACCTGGGCGACGGCATCGGGCGGCAGCTGGTAGTCGAAGTGGTCGACCCGGAGGCGCGCATCGGTCACGGCAGCAAGCGTAGCGCCCGGCTGGACGGACCGGCCGGGCGCCATTGGTCTGGTGCGAGGGAAGTTACAGCAGCGTGTTGATCCAGGATTGCGCGAAGTAGATGGCGAACGCGATGGCGACCAACCACAGGAGTGGATGGACGTCGCCGAACTTGCCGCGGACGACCTTGATGAGCACGTACGTCACGAACGCCGCGCCGATGCCGACCGTGATGTTGAAGGTCAGCGGCATCAGCACGATCCCGAGGAGCGCCGGGAAGCCCTCCTCGACGTCCGTGAAGTCGATGTCCTTGATCAGTGTCGCCATCAGATACCCGACCACGATCAGGACGGGACCGGTGGCGGCGAATGGGACCATCGGCGCGAGTGGCGTCACGAACACCGCGAGCAGGAAGAGGACGCCGGTGACCACGGAGGTGAGGCCCGTACGGCCACCTTCGGCCACGCCCGCCGCGCTCTCGATGTAGCTGGTGTTCGAGCTGATGCCCGCGGCACCGCCGGCCGCGGCGGCGACCGAGTCCACCATCAGGACCCTGCTGATGCCCGGGATCCTCCCATCCGGCGTCGTCAGGCCGGCCTGCTCCGTAATAGCGGTGGCCGTGCCCATCGTGTCGAAGAAGTCGGTGAGCATGATCGCGAAGATCGTCAGCCCCGCCGCGAGGAGGCCGATCGACCACACCTCGGTCACATCGAACTGCCCGAGCGTCGAGAAGTCCGGGACGAAGCTCATGTTCTGCGGAACGCTCGTGATGCCGACGGCGAACGCGATGATCGACATGACGACGATGCTGATGAGGAGCGCGGCGCGGACCTTCAGCACGAACAGGATGATCGTCACCAGGAGGCCCAGGATCGCGACCCATGCCCCAGGCGCCACCGGGAAGATGAACTGCACGACCGGCGTGCCCTGCCCGATCAGGCCGGCATCCACGAAGCCGATGAAGAGGATGAACAGCCCGATGCCGACCCCGATCGCTCGCTTCAGCGCGAGCGGCACCGCGTTCATGATCGCCTCGCGCAGGCCCACGATGACCAGCACGAGGACGATGAGTCCCTCGAGCACGATCACGCCCATGGCCCCTGCAGGCGAGAGCTGGAGTCCCACCACCAGCGTGAATGCGACGATGGCGTTGATCCCCAGGCCGGCCGCGAGGGCGATCGGGTAGTTCGAGACGAGCCCCATCGCGATGGTGAGGACGCCCGCGAGCAGGGCCGTGGCGGCGGCCGCCGCGGGGATGAACGCCGCCTGCTCCGGCGAGTCGGCCGGGAACATGTTCGACAGGATCAACGGGTTCAGGAAGATGATGTACGCCATCACGAGGAAGGTCGTGATGCCGGCCCTGATCTCCGCTCCGACGCTGGTCCCCCGCTCCGTGAGTCTGAAGAAGGAATCCATCCCGCCGCCCGACGGCGATGGTTCGGTCCTCCTGGGTACCTCGGTTGCGTCTGCCTCCACTCGGGTCACCCTCCGCTTCTGAGCACCCGCGCGCCCGACACCAAGGTGGGCACCGGCGCCGTCCCGCAGACTACTCCCGCGCCGGTCCCGCGCGCGTCCGATTTCGACGCGTCACCATCCGGCCGATGACCAGCAGGACACGGCCCGGCTCAGGACCCACGCCTGCTACCCGTCGAAGAGACCGGGTTGCGCCGATGCGCCTGCCGGGCCGGCGGGCGCCGCCAACCCCAGGTGCTCCCACCCCCCGCGCGTGAGCTGTCGGCCTCGCGACGTCCGCGCCAGGAGCCCGATCTGCATGAGGTACGGCTCGACGACGTCCTCGATCGTCTCGATCGGCTCACTGACCGTGGCCGCCATGGTCGCCAGGCCGACCGGGCCGCCACCATGATGATCGGCCATCGCTCGGAGCAGCTGGCGGTCCATGGCGTCGAGGCCGCGATCGTCGATCTCGAGCAGGGCCAGCGCATCGGCGGCAAGCTCGACCGTCACTCCCCCATCGCCGCCGCCGCGCACCTGCGCATAGTCGCGCACCCGTTTGAGCAGCCGGTTCGCGATCCGCGGCGTGCCACGCGAGCGGCCCGCGACCAGCCGGGCGGCGTCATCGGTCAGCGACACGCCGAGGATCTCGGCGGACCGCCTCAGGATCCGTTCCAGCTCGGGCTCTGTGTAGTAGTCGAGCCGATAGGTCACGCCGAACCGATCCCGGAGCGGACCGGTGATCGAGCCCACGCGCGTCGTTGCGCCGATGACCGTGACGTGCTCGATCTGGAGGCGCACGGTTCGCGCGCCCGGGCCTTTGCCGAGCACCACGTCGAGCGCGAAATCCTCCATGGCCGGATAGAGGATCTCCTCCACGGCATGGCTGAGCCGATGAATCTCGTCGATGAACAGGACATCGCCCTTGCCCAGTGAGGTGAGCACGGCGGCGAGGTCTCCGGCACGCTCGATGGCCGGGCCCGACGTCGTCCGGATCTGCGCGCCCATCTCGGCCGCCACGATATTCGCCAGCGTCGTCTTGCCGAGCCCGGGCGGACCGTACAGGAGCACGTGATCGACCGGCTCGGACCGATGCTGCGCTGCGTCGATCAGGATGGCGAGATTCTCCTTCACCCGGTCCTGGCCCGCGAACTCGTCGAGCCGGCGCGGCCGAACGGTCGACTCCAGGGCGAGCTCCTCGTCCGCGATCTCGGTGCTCGTGATGCGCTCGATGGTCATCGGTTCGCGCTCGAATCGAACATGTGAGCGATTCTAGCCGTCGGCGGCGCGCCGATGGCGGCGTCCTTCCTCACGCCGAGTTTCCCTCCCCGAGCGCTGCCAGGTCGCCCGGGGTGTCGACATCCGGAGCATGCTCCCCGACCTCGACCGATGTCACGAGCTCGGGCTTCGCGGCGAGCATGGAGCGCAGACCCTCGTCGCCGCGTGCCTGGTCAGCAAGGTCAAAGCTGGATCGCATGATCAGCACCGGCGGGCCGATGCGACCGTTCGCGTGCGCGGCAACCACCGGCCGGTCGCCCCGCGCGGCCGCCAGGATGATCCTGATGACCTCCGGCCGGACGGTGGGCTGATCGCCCAACAGGACGACGGCCGCATCACTCTCGGCAGGGACCGCACGGAGACCGAGTCGCAGCGATCGGCCCATGCCCGCCTCCGGGGCGTCGTTCAGCTCTGGGACGGCGTCCGGGGGCACCGCGATGCCGGGCGGCACGACCGCGATGATCGGGTCGAGCCCGGCTGCGCGAGCAATCTCGATGACCTCCTCGAGCATCGTGCGGCCGCCGGCGAGCCGGGCGAGCTGCTTCTGCGATCCGAATCGCGTCGACGCTCCGGCGGCAAGGAGGACCGCGGCGACCTGCATCGATCCATTGTGACAACGCGGCTCTCGGGAAGTGACCGATCTCGCGAGTCGTCATCTCCGCTGGCGCCAATGCTCGCGGACGCGCGCACGCCGAATGAGCCGGCCGAGTCTGCGATCATCCATGAACGAGTACCCGCGAAGATCGCCGACCGATGGGTGACCGATTGCGTACCAATGCCTGACCAGAGCAGACCGACGCCGCGCGCGATCGGCGCGCGGTATGGCCACACGAACCTGATCGCGAATGACTGGCGAGCCATCGCGGGCTTCTACGAGACCGTGTTCGGTTGCACCCCGGTTCCGCCGGAGCGCGACTACCGTGGGGCAGACCTGGAACGCGCAACAGCCGTCGCCGGAGCCGCGCTGCGCGGCATCCACCTCCGCCTCCCAGGCGGAGGCCCGAACGGACCAACACTCGAGATCTACAGCTACGAGACGCAACCCGATTCGATGCCGCCGCTCGCCAACCGACCGGGCTGGGGCCATGTCGCGTTCGCGGTCGACGACGTCATCCAGGCGCGAGACGCCGTTCTCGAGGCAGGCGGGCACGAGGTCGGTGAGGTCGTGACGCTGCAGACGGCCGACGGTCGACACGTCACGTGGTGCTACCTGACCGATCCCGAGGGCAACATCATCGAGCTCCAGAGCTGGAGCGCCGCGTCGTGACGGCTTCATACGATCTGCTCATCGAGAACGGGAACGTTGTCGACGGCAGTGGTGAGCCCGCGTTCTCCGCCTCCATCGGCGTCCTGGACGGCCGGCTCGAGGTGATCAGGTACGAAACGAGTCCGCTCCCCGCGGCAACGCGGATCGATGCGACCGACCTCGTCGTGGCGCCCGGCTTCATCGATCTGCACAGCCACTCGGGGCTGATGATCTTCGCCGATCCGCTGCACGGGCCCAAGGTGCGACAGGGCGTGACGACCGAGGTCATCGGCGTCGACGGGCTCAGCTATGCGCCGATCCCGGACCCGGGCGACCTGGGGGCGCTCATTCGCATGAACGCGGGACTCGATGGCGCTCCGCCAGAGGCGCGGCCGTACGACTGGTCGACGGTCGAGAGCTACCTGGACCGCCTGGATGCGCTCCGTCCATCGGTCAACCTGGCGTATCTCGTCGGCAATTCCGCGCTGAGGCTGGCCGTCATCGGCTGGGACATGATGGAGGCGAGCCCATCGGACGTCGCCAACATGCGCTCGATGCTGCGCGAGGCGATGGAGCAGGGCGCCATCGGCCTGTCGTCGGGTCTGGACTATCCGCCGGGCGCGTATGCCACGACCGCGGAACTCGCCGGGCTGACCGCCGAAGCCGGCCTCTATCACACGCACGTCCGATACGACCTCGGCGACCGCTATCTCGACCCGTTCAGGGAGGCGATCGAGATCGGGCGACGCGGCGAAGGGGCGACGCACATCACCCATTTCTACCACCGGCAGACGTTCCCGGGTGGGCCTGGACCGATGCTGGCGCTGGTCGACGACGCCCGAGCCGATGGCCTCGACGTCACGTTCGACACGTATCCCTACGAATGGGCCAGCACCCGGCTGCTCATCATGATCCCGCCATGGGTCCAGGCCGGTGGACCGATGCGGACCGGGGAACGACTGGCGGATCCATCGGTCCGCGACCGCGTTCGCCGCGAGCTGGCCGAGCGCGGCGTCCTCGACTCGGGGCGGAGTGCCTGGGAAGACGTGCGGCTGGGCGCCTTCACGCGACCGGAGCTGCTTCGCTGGGAGGGCATGACGCTGGGCGACGTGATCGCCGACCGCGGGGACGACCCGGTCGACGTCCTGTGCGATCTGCTGCTCGAGGAGGACCTTCGCGTCAACCAGGTCACGCCGGGACCCTGGACAGAGACGCTGCGCGCGTTCATCGCCCATCCGGTCGGGATGATCGGGACCGATTCGACGTTCGTGGGTGCCAAGCCCTCGCCCCGCACGTACGGCTCTTTCCCACGTGTGCTCGGCCAATTCGTGCGGGAAGAAGCGCTTCTCAGCCTGGAGGAGGCGGTGCGGTCGATGACCTCGGCACCCGCAGCGCGCATCGGGCTCACCGACCGCGGTTCGGTGCGCGATGGGTACGTTGCCGATCTCGTGATTCTCGACCCGGCCCGCATCCGTTCGAATGCAACCTACGACGAGCCCCGCCAGTTTCCGGATGGGATCGAGTGGGTCGTGGTCGCGGGCGAGGTGGTGGTCGAGCGTGGCCACCACACCGGTGCCCGTCCCGGCCGCGTCCTCAGGGGAGGCAGGTAGCGGCAGATACGGGCTAGAAGGGCTTCACCACCATGAGCGCCAGGATGACGAAGATCATCACGGTCATGAACTGACCGCCCCGCGCGGCCTTCGCCGCCAATGCCAGGAACTCGGGAGGCGGTCCGGCGGGGCCAGCTCCCGGCACGGCCGGCGTGCCCGGTCCCGCCATGGCCGCCTGCTCGCTCGGCTGCGCCGCGTCGACGACGATTGCCGGCGGCTGGCTGGTCAGCGCGATCATCCTCTTGATGGTCGGGAGCTGCACGAACATCGAGTAGGCGAACGTGATCAGGAACAGGACGATCGCGAGCCCGACCCAGAGCTGGACGAGCGGGTTGTAGCCCCTGGTGATGATCAGCCCCACGCCCGTCAGGAAGACGAAGACGGCGCCCGGCTCGACCACTCGCTGGGTGACGAAGTGGGAGGCGCGGAGCGCGAAGTTGCCGTGCATCGGCTCCTTCGCGGCCTTCGCCGCGATGAGGGGAAAAGCGATCGTCGGACCGAAGGCGATGATCACGCCGCTGATGTGGAGATAAAGGAACAGAGTGCCCAGCCACTCCATGGGGAACCCTCCGCTGCTCGGTAGTCGCACCAGCGTAGCCACCTCGTCAATCGGTGCGAGCGAGACGCTACGATGCACCGATGGAGCGCCCGAGCTTGACCGTCCGCACCCGCCCACCACGCGTCGCCACGCCGGACACGCAGCCGCTCGTCATTCCGACCGATGCGCCCGCACCGGGGCGAGCCAGGCCGGCCGGTCCACTCCGACGAGAGGGTCCGGCGAAGCTGACCGGCACGGCCCTCTACGCCGATGACCTCGTCTTTCCCGGCGCCTGGTTCGGCGGCACGGTCCGATCGACGCAGCCGCACGCGCGGCTGCTGGGCATCGACCTGGATGATGCGTTCGACTGGAAGGGGGTCGTCGTCGTCACCGCCGATGACATCCCGGGCGAGAACATCGTCAGCCTGATCGACGATGACCAGCCGGTGCTCGTGCCGGTGGGTGGGGAGATCAGGCACCAGGCGGAGCCCTGCCTCCTGATCGCGGCGCCCGACCGCGCGACGCTGAAGACTGCCAGGGAGCATGTGCGGCTTCGAACCGAGCGCCTGCCGGCCGTGTTCGACCCCCTCGAGTCCGACACGGAATTCGCCCACTACACGGTCGAGCGCGGCGATGCCGCCGCCGCCATGGGCACTGCCGAGCTGGTGATCGAGGGCACGTACCGCGTCGGCCACCAGGAGCAGCTCTACATCGAAAACCAGGCGATGATCGCCGTCCCTCGCACCGACGGCGGTGTCACCGTCCACGGCTCGCTCCAATGCCCGTATTACATCCACAAGGCCATGAAGCGCGCGCTCGACATGGGCGACGAGCTGGCGGTCGTCGTGCAGGCCGAGACCGGCGGCGGGTTCGGCGGCAAGGAAGAGTACCCGAGCGTGATCGCGCTGCATGCCGCATTGTTGGCGCTGAAGTGCCACAAGCCGGTGCGCATGATCTACGACCGCCACGAAGACATCAGCGCCACCACCAAGCGCCACCCCGCCGTCGTGCGCTATCGGTCAGGCGTCTCCGACGCCGGCGAGCTGATCGCGCAGGAAGTGGAGGTCATCATGGACGGCGGCGCGTACTGCACGCTCACGCCCGTCGTCCTCAGCCGCGGCGTGCTGCACGCCGGCGGTCCGTATCGGTGCGAGAACGTTCGGATCACCGGGCGTGCCATGGCCACCAACACGCCACCGAACGGCGCCTTTCGCGGCTTCGGCGCTCCACAGACGGAGTTCGCCGCCGAGATGCAGATCAACCGCATCGCGGAGGCGCTCGACGCGTCGCCGCTCGACCTGCGCCGTCGTTGGGTCTACCGCGAGGCTGACGTGACGCCGACCGGGCAGGCGCTGAACGAGAGCGTCGGCGGAATCGAGGTGCTGGAGGCGGCAGCCGCCGAATCCGGCTTCGACCGAACGCACGCACAGACCCGGTCGATGCGCGAAGGACGGACCGACGGCGCACGCACCGCCACCGGCGTCGGGCTGGCCCTCGCCTGGCACGGCGCAGGCTTCACAGGCTCGGGAGAGGTCAAGCTCGCATCGGTCGCAAGCCTGGATCTGACCGACGACGGACGCATCCGCATCCTGACGGCCAGCACGGAGATGGGCCAGGGCACGAAGACGATCTTTCCGCAGTTGGTCGCCGATGCGCTGGGCGTCGAGTACGGGGAGGTCGAGATCGCGCCCCAGGACACGTCGATGGTGCCCGATTCTGGGCCGACCGTCGCATCACGCACTGCCATGGTGGTCGGCGGGTTGCTGATTCGCGCCGCGGAGAAGATGCGCGCAACCGTCGAGACCCAGACCGGCCGGTCCTTCGCGGCGTCGTACCGCGAGGTCGGGCCGATGCGGATCGACGAGCAGTTCGTGCCGTATCCGGGCGAGCCGTTCGACGATGAGACGTACACCGGCGACGCCTATCCCGCGTTCGGTTGGGCAGCCGCGGTCGCGAAGGTGGAGGTCGACCTCGACACCGGCGAGGTCGCCGTGCGCGACTGCGTCAGCGCGGACGACATCGGCCGCGTCATCCACCCGATCCTGGCCGAGGGACAGGTCGAGGGCGGCACCCTGCAGGCCGTCGGCTACGCGACGATCGAGGAGATGAAGCTGGTCGACGGCCGCTACCTGAACGACCGGCTCGCCACCTACCTGATCCCGACCTCGCTCGATGCGCCACGCTTGAAGTCGATCCTGGTCGAGAAGCCGTTCTCCGGCGCGCCGCATGGCGCAAAGGGCATCGGCGAGCTGCCGATGGATGTCGCCGCGCCGGCGGTGGTGGCGGCCATCCACGACGCGACCGGCGTCTGGATTCACGACCTGCCGGCAACGCCGGAGCGCATCCTTGCCGCGCTGACCGGAGGTCCGGAGCTGCCCTCCCCGGGCGTGTCGCTGGAGGAACCTGCGCCGCAGACCCCGTCGATCGAGGATCTGCCGGCTGGTGGTGACAAGATGCCCTTCCGCGCCCCGACCGAACCCGGTGACGAGCGGTGACACGACTGGCCTTTGCTGGCACGGCAGCGAATGATGGAGATGCCACCCGATCGGGCCGTTCTCCCGCCACGCGTTGCTGCATCGGAAACGAACGTCGACTGGATCGGCGCGGGGTGGCTGATGGTTGCTCAGCCGGCACATCGCCGCGGCGCATCAGCGCATGAGCTTCACCCTCACGGTCAACGGCGAACGCGTCGACGTGCAGGCGACCGGCACGCGCCGCCTGCTCGACGTCCTGCGCGAAGATCTCAGCCTGACGGGCACGAAAGAGGGCTGCGGCGAAGGCGAGTGCGGCGCATGCTCCGTGCTCATCGACGGCGTGGTCGTGGATGCGTGCCTGGTGCCGCTGAGCCAGGCGGCCGGCACCCGGGTCCGGACGGTCGAGGGCCTGGCACACGAGGGGCGGCTCAACGTCCTGCAGCAGGCATTCCTGGAGACCGGCGGCGCACAATGCGGCATCTGCACGCCGGGAATGCTGATGGCGGGTGACGCATTCCTGGCTGCGGGCATCCAGCCGACCGAGGAGAACATCCGCGAGGCGATCGCCGGAAACCTGTGTCGCTGCACCGGCTACACCAAGATCATCGATGCCATCGCCCTCGCTGCCGAACGGAGTGCTCACCCATGACCGATGCCACTGAATCCGTCGAGGAAGCGTTCGAGGACCGCGACATCACGCTCGCCTTCACGCCAGGGCAGCTCGTGCTTCTGGTGATCGGCGTCTTCGTCCTGCTTCGCATCATCCGAGGCCTGCGGCGCTAGACCGATGCCGAACGCCGTCGAGCCGCCCTCCGAGTCCCCCGCCGGCCTGGACGCGGCATACGCCCTCCTCGCCGATGCCTCCGGCGCGGCCTGGCGACCGCTGGCCGGCGGCACCGACCTGATGGTCCAGATGACCGGCGAGATCGGTGAGCCCCCGGAGCGCGTGCTCGACATCTGGGCGCTTGATGAGCTTCGTGGCATCACCGTCGAATCCGACGCGATCATCATCGGCGCGCTGACGACCTACACCGAGCTGCGCCGATCTCCCATCATCAACGAGTTCCTGCCTGCGCTGGTGGAAGCGGCGGCAACCATCGGTGCGGCGCAGATCCAGAATCGGGGCACCGTCGGCGGCAACGTCATCAACGCCTCCCCGGCCGGGGATACGCTGCCGGTGCTGCTGGCGCTCGGCGCCGAGATGGTCCTCGGCTCGACGAGAGGCGAACGGATCGTCCACGCGAACGACTTCTGGCCTGCGTACCGCACCACGGCGCGTCGCGACGACGAGCTCCTCCTCCGCGTCCGCATCCCGCTCGTCCAGGACCGACAGGTCCGGTTCCGCAAGATCGGCACGCGGCGGGCGCAGGCCATCAGCAAGGTCGTGATGGCCCTCGCGTGGCGCTCCTCCACGGATGACGAGCCCTGGACCGACGTGCGCCTCGCCCTCGGTTCCGTGGCCGCCACCACCGTCCGGGCCTCCGCCACCGAGGCGCTGCTCGAGGGCGCTCGGCCGATCCGCGAGACGGCGGATGCGGCCGTCGAGGCGCTCTCCGCAGAGCTCCGGCCCATCGACGATGTTCGCTCGACCGCCGACTATCGGCGGACCGTCGCCGGCCGCGTCCTGCATCGGCTCATCCGCGATGCCGGTGGCTGGTGATGGAACCGCATGACGTCCGCGTCTTCCCAACAGCCGCCGCGTTCCGCGCCTGGCTGGAAGAGCATCACGACGCCGCGACCGAGCTGTGGGTCGGGTACTACCGGAAGAGTGTGCCGAAGGCGTCGATGACCTACAGGGAGGCGGTCGACGAGGCCCTCTGCTTCGGCTGGATCGATGGCCTCGGGCGGCGGATCGACGACGAGGTCCACGCCAACCGCTTCACTCCTCGCAACAAGCGCAGCACGTGGAGCGCCGTCAACGTGGCACGCATCGGCGAGCTGTTGGCGGCAGGTCGCCTCCATGCGGCAGGCATCCGCGCGTTCGAGGCCCGCACCATCGACAACACCGCCATCTACTCCTACGAGAACCGTCCAGCCGATCTTCCCGATGCCTTCCTCGCGCAGCTGCGCGCGAACGAGCCGGCTTGGACCTGGTGGCAGGCTCAGACACCGGGATATCGGCGAACCGCGACCTGGTGGGTCGTATCGGCCAAGCAGGAGGCGACCCGTGACCGACGCCTGGCGACGCTGATCGAGGACTCCGCCGCCGGGCGCATGATCAAGCCCCTGCGCTACGGCCGCAACGCGAACTGAACCGACCGCGATGCCCTATTGGTAGAGAGCCCGGTACAGGAAGGCTGCCATCTGGCCCCGCGTGACCTGCGCGCGCGGGCAGAAGCTCGTCGCCGTGCAGCCACCCGTGATGTCCGCAGCAGCCAGGCTGTTGATGTCGTTCTCGTGCGCGCTCGACCCGTCATCTGAGAAGAAGTCGGTCGAGGTCGACGGCAGGTTCAGCGCTCGGGTGAGGAAGCTGGCCATCTGCTCGCGGGTGACGCTCGCGTTCTGGCAGAACCTTCGCGTGGCGCAGCCGCCCGTGATGCCGGCATTCGCGAGCCGGTTGATGTCGTTCTCGAACAGGGTGCCGTCGTCATCATCGAAGTAGTCGACGGTGGTCGACGGCAGGTTCAGCGCTCGGGTGAGGAACGCCGCCATCTGGCCGCGGGTCACGCCGCTGGCCGGGCAGAACTTCGTCGACGTGCAGCCGCCGGTGATCTCCTGGTGGAAGAGCCAGCTGATCTCGAGCTCGAACGCGTGGTCGATGACGTCGGAGAACGGATGGGGCGGCAGGACCGTGATGTTGGCCGTGTCAACGCAGCCGTTGGCCGGGTTGGGGCTGGCCTCGACGGTCCACGATGCCGGCACGCCGGGGAAGAACATGAATGCCTCGGCGAAGACGCCATCAGCATCTGTCGTCGTCGCATAGGGCTCGTAGGTGCTGCCCTGCCGGAACCCGATCGTGATGTCGGTGCTGGCGGGATAGTCGAAGCCCCAGACCGCGAAGTCCTCGTAGGCCCGGATCGAGAAGTTGTCGTCGACGAGCGGACCGTCCAGCGTGCTCAGCCGAAGATCGCAGGCCGCGACACCTGCGGGTGCTGGGGCATCCAGGTCCGCATCGGTCGAGGTCGACATGGTCCTGTCGGTGGCAGCCGCCGGCGCGAGCGCGGAGAGGGTCATGAGCAGGGCGCTGAGCAGGGCGAAGGAGCGACGGGCTCGGGGCATGGTCGGGGTTTCCTCCCGGGATTGGCTCGCCTGCGGGCGCAGGCGACGCATTCTCCCAACGCGCCGTAGCCTACCGCCTGCGGCCCGCCTGGCGAGACCCGATCTCGCCATGGCCCCCGGGTACCATCGGGAGGTCGGCACCCCCCATCCGACATCGAAGCTGTCGGACTTCCGACACCGCGGCTCGCTGAAGTCGCACGTCGCAGGAAGGGCGCATATGGCGATCTCGACCTCCTCGCTCTCGAGGAGTTGCTACCGCCTCCACTGCCGGATCTCCCATGATTGCGAATGAGAGGTCAGCGCCACATCAACGCTCCACGGCTGGGAGAATGGACCCATGACCGATATGCCCTCCGGAGTCCAGATCACCGGCCACACCGATCACGCCGACGAAGTCCTTACGCCCGCGGCGCTCAACTTCGTCGCCGAGCTGCACCGACACTTCAATCCGCAGCGCGAGCGGCTGCTGGCCGACCGTCAGCAGCGCCAGGCACGTATCGATGCCGGCGAGATGCCCGACTTCCTGCCCAATCCCATCGAGAGCCGCGATTCGAACTGGCGGGTTGCCCCGGCGCCTCCCGACTTCGATGATCGGCGGGTCGAGATCACCGGTCCGGCCGAGCCGAAGATGCTCATCAATGCGCTGAACTCGGGTGCATCGGTCTTCATGGCCGACTTCGAGGACTCGCTCGCCCCCACCTGGGACAACGTCGTGACCGGCCACTGGGCGGTTGGCGAGGCAGTACGACGACGCCTGACCTTCCAGACCGATGAGAAGGCGTACACCCTCGACGACACGATCGCGACGCTCTGTATTCGGCCACGAGGCTGGCACCTGGACGAGGCGCACGTGCTCGTCGATGGCGCGCCCATCAGCGCCAGCATCTTCGACTTCGGCATCTGGTTCTTCCATAACGCCCGCGAGCTGCTGGCCCGCGGAACGGGCCCGTACCTCTACCTGCCCAAGCTCGAGAGCCATCTCGAAGCGGCGCTGTGGAACAAGATCTTCGTGGCGGCGCAGGAGTCGCTCGACATTCCGCACGGCTCCATCCGTGCCACCGTCCTGATCGAGACCATCCTGGCCGCCTTCGAGATGGACGAGATCCTCTTCGAGCTGCGCGAGCACGCCGCCGGCCTCAACGCCGGCCGCTGGGACTACATCTTCAGCATCATCAAGAAGTTCCGCGCTCGCTCCGACATGATCCTGCCGGACCGCGCGTTGGTGACGATGACCGTCCCCTTCATGCGCGCCTACAGCGAGCTGCTGGTCCAGACGTGCCACCGGCGTGGGGCACATGCGATGGGCGGCATGTCGGCCTTCATCCCCTCGCGCAAGGATGTCGACGCCAACGAGCGGGCCCTGACGGCGGTCCGTGCGGACAAGGAGCGCGAGTCCTCCGCTGGCTTCGATGGTACGTGGGTCGCCCATCCTGACCTCGTGCCGGTCGCTCGCGAGGTCTTCGACGCCGTCCTGGATGATCGGCCCAACCAGAAGGACCGATTGCGCGCGGAGGTCAAGGTCTCGCCCCGTGACCTGATCGAGGTCCAGGTGCCGGACGGTCGCGTGACCGAGGCGGGCGTCCGTGCCAACGTCTCGATCGGCCTCTCCTACCTCGCCAGCTGGCTGGCCGGCAACGGCGCGGCCGCCATCAACAACCTCATGGAGGATGCCGCCACCGCGGAGATCAGCCGCTCGCAGCTCTGGCAGTGGCGCACCCATGCCGTCCGGCTCGACGATGGCTCGCCGATGACGGCCGAGCGGTACTCCATCATCCGCGACGATGAGCTCGCCAGGCTTCAGTCCTCGCTCCCCGACGCTCCCTGGGCCGATGCCGCCGCCCTCCTCGACGAGCTCGTCCTCTCCGACGACTTCGCCGAGTTCCTGACCCTCGACGCCTACCGACGCCTGCTCTGACATCGTCAGAATGCTGCCCCGGCGGTCAAGACCATGCGGCGGGTCGTGACCGCGCCGCCGGGTCGTTCTCTGGCTAGGTACGCTTGCGGGCGGTGAGCAGGAGGTAGTCCCATTCCATGATCGTCGATCCCTCGCCATGGTCGAAGCGCCGGGCGAGGTCGGCGAGATCACGGTCCAGCGCGGCAACCCGATCGGGATCGTCGGCAATGGCCCGGTAGACGGCGATGGTTGGCCCGTACACGCGCTTGAAGTAGTCGCGGAACGCCTCGGGCGTCGAGAACTCGTCGACGGTCAGGGTCTGCACCCGGGCATCGACATCCGTCACGCGGTCACCGAACAGCTCGCGAACGTGCGCTTCGCGGCCCCACAGCGGCGGTGGCTGTGCTCCCGGAGGCGGCGGCGGTGCGTACGGCTTCATCGTCGCGAACATCTGGCCGATGAAGCCCTCCGGCGTCCAGTTCAGGAGGCCGATGGTGCCGCCTGGGCGGGTCACACGGACCAGCTCGTCTGCGCTCTCCTGGTGGTGCGGCGCGAACATCACGCCCACGCACGACAGGACGATGTCGAACTCGCCGTCGCCGAACGGCAGCGCTTCCGCATCGGCCTGGCGCCACTCCAGCTCGACACCACGCTTCGCCGCATGCTGCCGCCCGGTCTCGAGCAGATCAGGCGTGAGGTCACTGGCCACGACCTTTGCTCCGGCGAGCGCTGCCGGGATCGCTGCGTTGCCACTTCCGGCCGCAACGTCCAGCACTCGATCGCCGGCCTTCACCCCGGCCGCCTCGACCAGGATCGGTCCCAGCGATGGAATGATCTCCGTCGCCACAGCAGCGTAGTCGCCCATCGCCCACATCGCGCGGTGCCTGGCCTTGAGCGCGCTATCCGCTCCGACCGCATCAATCACTTCAGTCACTTGATTCTCCATGTTGCGTGGCATCGATGACGGTGATGCAGGTCCGCCCGAGCATCAACGGCATCGTCGAGGGAGGTGCCCCGGACTGCAAGAGACATACGGCCGAGACGCGGAGCGACAACTGCCGGGCGAGTCACGCACCTCGCCACCGTCTTGCGCTGCGCGCTAGCATTTTGGAATGGGCGACGCTCATCACCATACCGTGCTCGTCGTGGACGATGACAAAGACATCGGGGATGTCATCGCAGCCATCCTCAGCGACGAGGGATACGCCGTCCACATCCTCTCGGATGTATCGGACGAGTCGTTCCGCACCGCGATCGGTCAGCTGGAACCCGACCTCATCCTCCTGGACGGGGCGGGGCTCGCCGAGTATGGAGAGGGCTGGCTCGAGGCGGCACGCATTCATCTTCGGCAACGGCCCATCCCGGTCGTGATGCTGACCGCTCACGCCCACGACGCTCGCGAGGCCGAGGCCGGCGGGACGGAGCGTGCCCGGGCGGCCGCCTTCGCGGCAGTCCTGCTCAAGCCCTTCGGCCTGGACGAGCTCCTGAGTGTCATCTCCACGACGGTCAGCGACAAGCCGTTCAACCATTCGGAGTCGGGCGAGCGACGCCGCACCGAGTCGCTGATCCGCCGCCTCGAGGAGATCGGCGCGAACGAGGTTCGTCCCTCGGCACGCCGTGAATGGGCGACGTTCCTGCTGCCACCCGATGAGCGGGTCTACCAGCTGTACTGGTGGCAGGAGCGTGCCCAGTACCTGCTCGGCGCCTATTCAGCAGACGGCATCTTCGAGCGCCTCGGCACGTTCTGGGAGCTGGACGACGCCCTCGCAGCGTGCCGGGCACGGACGGACGCCGGATGATCGATCCCGGCGTCGCGCGACACGCGCCGCATGGCTGAAGGTGCCATCGACGCGCTCCTCCACCTCCTCGACTGACGGCCCACGCCTCAGTCAGCGGCTCATCCTGGCCACCGTCGGCGACAAAACCCGGCGGCCCGGAGCCTCGACAGAGTCCTACCCGAGCGTGGAGTTCGCGCGCCCGGCGGATCGGCGGGCGAGTTCGTCGAACCGATGACTTCCAGCGTCGGCATCGGTCCATAGAGAACACCGTACCAAGGAGTTCCGATGTTCAAGGA
Source organism: Chloroflexota bacterium (assembly GCA_052388515.1). Lineage (GTDB taxonomy): Bacteria > Chloroflexota > Limnocylindria > QHBO01 > QHBO01 > JACDBZ01. The sequence continues at coordinate 31,815 of JBQTHZ010000034.1, forward strand.
CAGACAGGCGTTTTCGGGATTCTCGGCGGACGACATACCCGCCGCGAAGAAGTTCTACGCACAGACGCTCGGACTCGAGGTCAGCGAGGACAACGGCATGTTGACGCTGAACTTCACCGGGGGCCAGACGGTCCTCATCTACCCGAAGGACGACCATCAGCCGGCGACGTTCACCGTCCTCAACATCCAGGTCGACGACATCGACCGAGCGGTGGATGGCCTCGCCGCGGCCGGCGTTGCACTCGAGCACTACGGCGACGGGTTGGGCCAGGACGAGCGGGGCGTGATGCGCGACCAGGGTCCGCCGATCGCCTGGTTCAAGGATCCGGCCGGAAACATTCTCTCGGTCATCGAGACCGAATCCTGACGAGAGCGTGCGAGGGGCGTGACAGACCGGACCGTATCAGAGGACATTCCGCGAAGCGCTCGGCGGCCTGGGAGCGATGCGGACCTCGTAGTCAACGAGATAGGCGTCGAAGATCGGCTCCAGATTCGCATCGGTCGAGGCGGCCAGGTGGCCGAGCAGACGGGCACCGGTCGTGAAGTCGTGACGATGCTGCGCCACCCAGCGGCGCATCGCGCCGAAGAAGGCATCGTCTCCCATCTCGGCGCGGACGGCAGTCAGAAACTCGGTGCCCCGGTAGAACACCGCATGGAAGTACCCGTCACAGCTCGTCCAGTCACCACCGGTCGTGGCATCGGCCTGCCAGTCGAACACCTCGCTGTTCACCGGCCGCGTCGAGCACTGGTTCTCGCCGATGCCCATGAGGTACCGGGCGCTGAAGTCGGCAAAGCCCTCGTCAAGCCACGGCTCCCGCTGCTGATCGTTGCCGAGCTGGCCGTAAAACCACTGGTGCGCGACCTCGTGGTACACGACGTAGGTGTCCACGACCTTGTCGCGCGTGAGGTGGATCATGCGCGGGTACTCCATGCTGAACCCACCACCTGAGCCGACCTCCGCCAGGACCAGGTCCGGCCACGGATAATCACCAAACGCATCCGAGAGGCCGACGAGCGCATTCGCCGCCAGGTCGGCCGTCCCCCCGCCGCCGACCGTCTCGGTGTAGACCCGCAGCTTCGTGCCATCGACATCGCGCTCGGTCAACCTGAAGCGCGGGTTCACGACGAAGCTGAAGTCGCGCACGTCGTTTGTCTCGCACGCCCAGGTGGTGCCCGTGGACTCCGGGGCCGTGACGAGGCCGGGGCAGGCGACCGCGTCGCGGCCGAGCGCGGTCGTCGTCTCGAGCTCCAGCCGAATCTCGTCGGACGTGAAGGAGATCTGCGGATCTCCGAGCCCGTAGACCTCGTGCTCGATGGAGACGATCGGGAACCACTGGCCGAAGCTGAGAACACCATTCTCCGCACTCGTGCGCACCGTGAACGCGTCCGGGCTGCGCGCGATGTCGAGCCGGAACGGCAGCCGGATCGTCGCGGTCTCGCCGCGATTCAGACCGTCGAGCGGGACCCGCAGGTTGATCGACGTCGTCCACTCCGTCTCGACCGCGACCCCGTCGACCGTGATCGGGTCGTCCATGGTCAGGAAACCGAGCGCGCGAGGAATCATCGAGAGGTTGACATGATCCATGGACCGGCCCGACCGGTTCGTGAGCGCCAGCTCCTCGACCGCGTCGAGCCGTCCGGCGGCCACGTCGAGCGTTGCCACGATCAGGTAGCGCTGGTCGACGCGAGGATTGCCCGCAGCGCCCACCGGCGGCGGTGCCAGGGCGGCAGCCAGCGTCAGTACCACGCCAGCGAGAAGGGATCGGCGGCGGAGGGGCATCGGCCCATGTTGCCCGAGCCACATTCGCCTGTCATCCTTCGTCCCACGACCATGCTTGCCCGCCGTCTGCCTCTCGTCGTCCTCTCCCTGGTGCTCATCTTCGCCATGGGGTTCACCGTGGTGCGCGCCAACGTGCTGGGCATGGGAGAGCGCTTCGATCGCCTGACGGGCCGCATCGAGGCGATCGTGGATCCGCCGCCGGATCGGTCGACCATCCCGACCGTGATCGTGACGCCCGAACCGAGCCCATCCGAGTCGCCGACGCCGGATCCGACGCTCGCGGCAGCGGCGTCGCCAACACCATCGCCCGCGCCGTTGGTGCGTGCACCGGTTGATCTCGCCGTGATCGAGGACCAGCCTGCCGTCTTCGCATCGCAGCTGACGGACAAGGATTGCGCCGTGGCCGCCACCCAGATGGTCCTCGCGATTCTCGGGCTCGGCGACACCTCGGCGGCCTTCCAGCAGGGCATCAAGGACCGCATCGGCGAGTGGGAGTCGTGGGAGGACAGCCACAACGGCGGCTGGGGCCCGGCGGCCGTTTCGCTGGCGCTCGCCGCCTACGGCGCCAGCGGGTACGAGATCCGCGCGTACACCTCCTATACCGATGCGCTGCGCGACTCGGCCATCGCCATCACCGAGATGGACAAGCCGGTCGTCATGTTCCCGTGGTGGGGCGCCCACTCATGGGTCATGACCGGCTTCCGTGCCGATGCCGACCCGACCCTGTTCCCCGACGCCAACATCAGCGGCGCCTACATCCTGGATCCGTGGTATCCGCGTGTCTCGTCCATCTGGGGACCGTCCGACGGCCCGGGCAACGTCGAGAATCTCGCCGAGCTGGAACGCAACTGGCCGGCGTTCCAGGGCCCACCCGGCTACGAGCAGATCGGGCCTGGGTGGTCGCGTCCCGAAGGCGCCTACCCCGAGCGCGATGGCCGGTTCGTGATCCTCGTCCCCACGACGCCGCGCGACCCCTGACCCGCCGCCGAGCGTGACGTGATGCGGCGACTAGTGCGAACGGGGCATGCGGTCGTCAACCCCCGCCGCGGAGGCAAGTGTTCGCAGGCGTAGCGCCACGGCGAGGGCCAGGAGCACCACCTTCCCCGCCTGGCCGATCGCGAAGCCGATCGGGATGGCGATGATGCCCACCTGGCCGATCATGAGCTGCGTCGCGAGCACGATGATCCCCAGCCCGGCCAGGGATGCGAGCACCTGGAGGAGCGTGTGGCGCGTGGCGTAGATCGCGCGGCTGAGGAGATGAGTCAGGCTCTCGAAAGGGATCGAGATGGCGAACGCGGCGAGCACGGCCGACGTCAGGGCCACATCGTCCGCATCGAATGCGCCGCCGGCGAGCAGGATCCTGATGGCAAGCTCCGCCACCACCGCCAGGACGATGGCGGCACCGGTCGTCAGCAGGGTGATGCTCACCAGGTTCGTGCGCAGCAGCTGCAGGAACCGGCGCCGATCATCGGTGGCATGGGCCGTCGAGAGTGCCGGGAAGACGGCCAGGGCAAAGGCGACGCCGATGAGGCTGACCGGCACGCTCTGAAAGTTGCGGGCGAAGCTGATGGCCGTGACGCTTCCTGCCGCCAGCGTGCTGGCGACGGACGTGAAGAACAGGAAGGTCATCGGCTCAACGGGGTGGCTTGCCATCTTCGGCAGCATCAAGCGCACGAACTCCCGGACGGATGCCGTCCTGAACGTCGCGCCGAGGCCGATCCGGAATCGGCTGTGCCGCAGACCGATGAACCGGCTGCCGAGATGGATGAGCGCGCCGATGACGGCGCCGATCGCCGGCCCGAAGATGCCGAGGCCGCTGAACACGAGCGTGCCGAGGATGATGCCGGTGTTGTAGAGCAGCGGCGCGATGCCGTACCAGAAGTAGCGCTGCTCGGCGAGCAACACCTGTCCCAGGGTGAGCGAAGCAGCGAACAGGATCGGCGTGACGAGCATGACGCGGAAGAGCGAGACATACAGATCGCGCTGCTCGCCCGCGAATCCAGGCGCAATGAAGCCGGTCGTCGCCTCGGCGAAGACGAACATGACGAGCGCGGCCACGCCCATCACGGTCACGGCACCGGTGAGGATGGTCCGGGCGAATCGGTCTCCCTCACCGCCGTCCCCCGACGCGCGCAGCCGAAGGAAGATCGGGATGAAGGGCGCGGCCAGGCCCGCCTCGACGAGCACGTCGAGCAGCAGCTCCGGTAGCACGAAGGCCGCGTTGTACGCGTCCAGCTCGGAGCCGGCACCGAAGGTGCGCGCGAAGATCCGGTCGCGCACGAGCCCCATCACGTAGCTGCCGAAGATCAGGACAGAGAGGACGGCAGCGCCTTCGGGGAGGAAGCGCGCGAGCAGCGCGCGAACGCGCCTCACCGCGCGTCGGACGTATCGCGCGGCCGGGCAACGTGGAAGCGGCACTCCGCCGTGTGCTGGATGCCAACCCCGGGATCGTTGGCGATCGGAACGAGGGCGAGGACCTCGCGGTCGGGCGTCATGAGGCACGAGTCTACGGATTCGGGCAACCGACGTGGCCGTCCCTGGCTGCGCTCCCTGCCGACGGAGCGCGTCGTGATCGTCGGCATGAGCTCGTCGGTATGGACAAGGGGTGACGGCCCACGGAATCCGTGCTACGCTCATTCGAGCAACGCCCAGCTTGGGCATAACATCGCGGCAGCACGAACGCTCCTCTCACGGTCTTAACGGCGAGATGGCTCGCTGAGGCCGCGCAGAAGGAGTGTTTCTCTTGTTGACCTACCAGGACAAGACGCTGACCTGCGTCGACTGCGGAATGGAGTTCTCGTTCACCGCGAGCGACCAGCAGTTCTACGCCGATCGGCAGTTCAGTGAGCCGCGCCGATGCCCGGCCTGCCGCGCAGCCAAGAAGGCAGCACGGGGCGAGAGCACCGGTGGCTACAGCGGTGGCGGCGGTGGCTACGGCGGAGGCGGATACAGTGACCGACCCCGCGAGATGTTCAGCGCCACCTGCGACAGCTGTGGCAAGGAAGCTCGCGTTCCGTTCCGTCCCACCGGCACGAAGCCGGTCTACTGCAGTGACTGCTTCCGCCGCTAGGCTCGAAGCAGCTACGCACAGAACGACCCGGCGGGTTCCCCTGCCGGGTCGTTTGCTGTCCGCGATCTCGCACCCGCAACTCGATGAGATCGAACAGACTTCACACGAGCCGGCCGGCGCGCGTCATACGCTCGGTCGATCGAGCGTGATCAGGCGTCGTCGGGCCGCCAGGGCTTCGCCCATGGGTAGCGCTGACTCGCCACCTCGAGCGCCTTGAGCATCTCGGCGCGGGCGTCGGACAGCGCCTGAGCGGTGCGCGCTGCCTCCGCCGGATCGGTGTCGCTGCGCTCGGAATCGACGCGCAGTCCCTCGCTCAGCCGCCGATACGCCTGGATGGCATCATTCGCCGTCCGCGTGATCTGGCTCGTCGTCTGGCGCAGCAGACGAAGCTGCTCCTCGGGCCGCGCTTCGCGCAGCAGCTCACGATCAAGCGTCGCGCTCAGCTCCTCGATGCGCGTGGTCGCCTGGCGGATGGCGCGCAGGTCGCCGGAGCTGCGCCGAGAGAGTCGTGTCGTGGATCTGATCAGGTGCTCAGGGTACACCACGGTCGCCTACCGGCCGCTTCGGTACACCAGGCCAATGCCTCCGGGGTCCATCAGCGTCAACAGGTCGCCGGCGATGGACGGGATGAACCCGTCGCCGATCACGCTCGCGACATGGTCGTCCTGCGCGCGGAGACCGGCTGGACATTCGGTCTCGTCCATGCCCCATGATGGCGCCAGGATCTGATCGCCGTGCTCCATCCACTGGCCGGAGAAGGCACGACAGCCCGTCGAGCCGGTGAACGTGCCGTCGGCGTGGAGCTCCAGCGTGGCGGGCTCACCCTTGGGTGCCGCCGCCACGTCGCCGACGAGGATCGTGTCCAGCGTCCATGCCGTCCCGACCAGGTCGTCGGTGGGCGGCGGCGCGAGCGCGGCGAAGCGCAGCTCGACACCTTCGCCACGTGCCACCAGCTGCTCGTCGTCTCGCCCGATCTCCCGCACTCTCGTGAGCGCCGCCACGTACGCGGACTCGGCCGACATGGCAGGCTCCTCGCAGCCCATGTCGGTTTGGCCCAGGTTCTCGAGATGCAGCCCGTCCTCGCCCATCACGATCTCGCCGCCGTAGTGGTTGCAGGCCGCGGTGCCACTGAGCGTGCTGCCGGTGATGGTCAGCGTGATGCGGTGGTCGTCGAGGACCGGCGCGTCGACGCCATCGATCGATCCACCGACCAGCACCCAGTCGCCCACCACAGGCCCGTCCGACGCATCCGGAACGCTCGGCGCGGCCACGTCCGCGCGGCATGCGGCGAGCACCAACGTCACCACCAGGAGCAGGAGCGGCGAGGATCGCATGCCGTCCGGACGCTTGCAGCGCCAGATCGGTTGCGTCAGGGCTCGAGGCGCACCAGGCGCCGCTCCAGGAATCGGCCGGGTGACTCCCCCACCGCCCGGCCGCGCACGATGACCCTGGCCACGGCACCATCCACGGCCATCGACTCATACGGCGTGTAGTCGCTGGTGTGATGCAGATCGGCCTGCCGGAGCCTGCGGCGCGCGCCGGGGTCCAGGAGGACGATGTCCGCATCGCGTCCGACCTCGATGGCTCCCTTCGACGCCAACCCGAACAGCCGGGCAGGGTTCTCGGCCAGGACCTTCACCATGCGGTCGAGGCCGATGCGGCCCTTGGCAACGCCGGTGGCAAACACGACGCTCAACAGCGTCTCGATCCCGGGTCCGCCGTTGCTGATCTCCGTGAAGGCCGGAGCCGGGACGCGTTTCTCGGTATCCAGCCGATCGGGGACATGATCGCTCCCCACGACGTCAAGGGTTCCGTCACGCAATCCCGACCACAGGGCGTCCACGTCCGCCTGGGTTCGCAGCGGCGGCGAGATGACGCGCTTGATGACCTCCGCCTCGTCGTGGTCGGCGTAGAGCGAGTCGGTGAAGGTCAGGTAGTGTGGGCAGGTCTCGGCATAGATGGGCTCGCCGCGCGACTTCGCCTCGGCGACCGCATGAAGTGCTTCCTCGCAGCTGAGATGCACGATGTAGAGCGACGCATCGGCGCGCCGTGCCATCTCGATTGCCTTGCGTGTCGCCGCGCCCTCCGCCCGCGAGGGTCGCGTCAGCGCGTGGAAGCGGCACGCGGTCTGACCGTTCCCCAGCGCCTCCGCGACGAGCGGATCGATGATCGCGGGCTCCTCGCAGTGCACCTGGAGCATCCCGCCGTGCTCGGCCGCCGTGCGCATCGCGTGCTCGAGCGCGTCGTCCGGCAGCCGGAAGTCGTACACCATGAAGGCCTTGAACGTCGGCACCCCGGCCTCGATGAGTGCCGGCAGCTCGCCGATCGGGTCCGGCTGTTGTCCGGTGACCACCGCGCACAGCGCGTAGTCGATCGGCGACTGGTCCACGGTCCGCTCCCGGAACTCCGCGAGCCCGGAGATAAGGGAGCGAGCGCCCTCGTCGGAGATGCCGGTTCCCGGGTTGTTGAAGGTCAGCACCGTCGTCGTCCCTCCGTGGGCAGCCGCAAGCGTGTCCTGGCGGAAGCGGTCCGGGTGCGCCGCATCGGGGAGGCGCAGGTGGGTGTGCACGTCGATGACGCCGGGAATGACGAGCAGGCCGGTCGCGTCGATGCGCTCGGCCCCATCGGTCGCCAGGTCCGGACCGATCCGCTCGATCCTTCCATCGCTGATGGCCACATCGGCGACCGAGGTGCCCTCCGGGGTGACGACGGTGCCTCCGACGATGACGCGCTCGCTCACGACGCAAGTGTATGCGGCGCTCAAGAATCGACGAGGATCGCCTCCATCGCGGGATCTCGGTCGCTGAAGGAGTCGGGGGACCTCAGCGCCGCGTCGGTGCCTGGTCGGTGATCTCGATCTCCTGGGCCCCCTCCCACAGCACCCGACGGCCGATCTCGCGCAACCGGTCCAGCCAGCCGTCGTCGGGAGTGAGCGTGGCGAAATGGTTTCCGGCAAGCTGGCCGACGCGAGAGCTGAAGCTGCAGGCGCCGTAGGGGAAGAGGATCTCGCACTCGCTGATGTCACCCGTGTAGATGAGCAGATCGCCCGGCGCAGGGTGCGAGGTGTGGTTCTCGAATCCCACATCCGGGCGCTCCTCGCCGAACGGGATCCAGGTCGACTCGCCGCTCCACTTGCAGTGGATGAGCCTGGAGCGGATCGGAAGCCAGGGACGGAGCGCCGCTCGCGTGCGCGGGGCGGCATCCTCCCAGCGCGCGGTGAAGCTCAGCTCCCCCACCCTGATCGTCATGTCGGCCATCGATGGAGGATACGCCCCCTCGAGGACCGTCCGTAGCCCGTGTGCGTCGGGCTGGCACAGGGCGTCCGGTCGCCCGCGCCCGGGAGGCGGCGAGTGGCATCATTGCGGCAGGGTCGAGGCGCGCCGGACGGACAGCGACCGCATCGGGCATCATCGACCGACAACAGCGGAGGCCCCCATGGCGGACGCGCGCCCAACCATCAGCACCCACGTCCTCGACCTCGCCAGCGGCGAGCCGGCGCCCGGCGTCGGTGTCGCCATCTTCCGCATGACCGACGACGATGGACCCGAGCTGATCGGCGACCTCAGGACCGATGACGACGGCCGCATCGGCGACCTCCTCGACGGGTCCGAGCTGATCGAAGGGGACTACCAGCTCGCCTTCGACATCGGCGCCTATGCCGATGATCCTGACGCCTTCTTCCAGAGCGCGGCCGTGGCCCTGCGCATCAGCGATGCATCGCGCTCCTACCACGTACCGCTCCTGCTCAGCCCGTTCGGGATGAGCACCTACCGGGGATCATGAAGAGCATCGATGAGCTGAACGCGATGGACGCCGATGCGTTCGCGTCCGCCGTCGCTCCGCTCTTCGAGCGAGCTCCGCGGTTCGTGGCGAGCGTGGCCGAGGCGAGGCCCTTCGAGTCCGAGGAGGACCTGTTCGACAGCGCACGTGGGATCGCCCGGGAGATGCCCGAGGCGCAGCAGATCGCGCTGCTCGACGCGCACCCGCGCATCGGTGCCGACATGGCCACCGTCTCCGACCTCTCGCGGCGTGAGCAGGGTGACGAGGGTCCGAACGAGGCCTGGATCGGCGAGGAGCTGACCGCCCTCAACGAGGCGTACGAGTCGCGCTTCGGCTTCCGCTTCGTCGTGTTCGTGGCCGGCCGGCCGCGGCGGGACATCATTCCCATCCTGGAGCGGGCGCTGCACGCCGAGCGGGACGAGGAGCTGCGCCGCGGCCTGGACGACGTCGTGCTGATTGCCGCGGACCGCATGGACACGCTTCGCGGTCCTCTCCCGCTGCGCGAGGAGCTGCGGGAGGCCATTGCTCTGGAGACCTCGCGCTGGATGGTCGGCGAGATCGATCGCGATGGGCTCATCCGGGCGACGCATCGGCTCATCGACGAGGGCGTCGAGTCCCCCGCTCTGCTGGCGCTCTCGCTGGCGAACCAGCGAGAGGAATTCGACCTGGCCGGCCCCGTTGCACGACTCATGAGCGAGATCGGGCTGGGTGGATGGGATCAGGGGCAGGCTGGGCAGCTGCTGGCCATGCACGCGGCCGCCTCGATCCTGGGCGAAGTGAGCCAGCCGATCGACGGAGCGCGTCGCATCGCCACGGTCTCAGGCGACCCGTTGTTCCGCGAGCTCGTCGCGCGCTGGGAGGCGGATGTCGACGGCCGCGGCGCGCTGGACGCCGAGATTCGCCACGCGGCCGTCGAGCTCTTCGGCGAGGAGGAGTGATCGCGGTGAAGCACGAGATCCGCTACGGCAAGGCGGACGTCAAGGTCTTCCGCACCCACGCCGAGCCCCTCACCGGCATCACGCCCATCCCCGAGTCGCCGTTCATCGGCCGCGAAAACACGCTGGTTGCTGCCGAGATCGAGGTCGTCGTCCGCGGCGAGGTGTTCCTGGACGCCTACACCCGGGGCGACAACCGCCTGGTGGTCGCGACCGACACCATGAAGAACTTCATCCACGCGGTCTCCCTGCGTGCCCGCGCACGCACCCTCGAGGAGTGGCTGCTGGAGGTCGGCACGGCCTTCCTTGACACCTACCCGCACATGGAACGGCTGACGATGATCGGCCGCGACCTGCCCTTCCCGGCCACGGTCGTCCCCGGCGCCGACGGCTTCGAGGCATCCGACCGGCTCTTCAGCCGGGACCGATGCGACTACGGGACGGCCCGGCTGGAGCTCGCCCGCGCGGAGGACGGCTCGGTCCACATGACCGACCATGAGTCAGGCCGTCACGAGCTCCAGCTCATCAAGGTCACGGGATCGGCCTTCGCCGACTTCGCTCGCGACGAGCACACCACCCTTCCCGAGCGTCCCGACCGCCCGCTCTACATCTGGTGCGACATCGGCTGGCGCTATGCCGATGCGTCGCACGCCGTGCTGGCCGACCCTGCGCGGTACGTGGCCGCCGAGCAGGTCGCCGACCTGGCCAACGCCGTCTACCACGAGTTCACCAGCCTCTCCATCCAGCACCTCGTCAACGAGATCGGCCTGCACATGCTCGACCGCTGGCCGCAACTGACCGAGGTCAGCTTCGATACGCAGAACCGGCTCTGGGACCTGGTGTCAGCGTCCAGCGCCGATCCCCGTGTGAAGACCTACGCTGACCCCCGCCCGCCGTTCGGCCACATCGGTCTCGTCCTGCGCCGCGGCGGCTGAACCGACGCTTATGCACCAAGGGCGCCGATCATGGCCGGATGATCGATTGCCGGGCATCGGTTCATGACCACGTCGAGCCCGGCGTCGGCGGCAAGCTGAGCGGCCTCCTCGTTCCAGACCTCGAGCTGCATCCAGATCGCCTTCGCACCGATGGCGATCGCCTCTTCGACGTGGGGCAGAACGAGCTCCGAGCGCCGAAAGATGTCGACGACCTCGATGGGCGCGCGCGGATCGGTCGGGACGGAAGCAAGGTCGGGGTAGCACAGCTTGCCGTGGATCAGCGTCTCGTTCGGGTTGATCGGGACGACGCCGTAGCCCTGGCTGAGCAGGTAGCGCGAGACGCCATGCGAGGCGCGCCACGGATGCGAGGAGCAGCCGACGACCGCCCATGCCCGGTACGAGCGCAGGATGTGCTCGGCAACCCCCGGGTCGCTCCAGTCTCGCGGCGCGGTCATCGCGAGCGGGCGAGCTCCTGGAGTGCGGCCTTGATGCGGACGTCCAGCTCGCCCGCCGTCCCGGCCACGACACCGGCGGCTTTGCGCGCCTCCGTGGCGGAGTACCCGAGCGACTCGAGCGCGGCAACCACATCGGAGTCCGTGGAGCTCGCCCCGCCGGCCGCGACGCCGGCCGCGTGCACCTTCTCCTTGAGCTCCAGGATGATCCGCTGCGCCGTCTTGCGGCCGACGCCGGAGACGCCGATGAAGACGTCGGCGTCATCGGTGACGATGGCCAGCTGGAGCTTCGTCACCGCGTGCGCCGCCGTGATGGCGAGGGCCATGCGTGGCCCGACCTGCGAGACGGTCATGAGCAGCTCGAAGAAGGCCAGCTCCTCGGTCGTCGCGAAGCCGAAGAGCGCCTGTTGATCCTCGCGGACGAGGTGATGGGTGTAGACCCATGCCTCGCGGCCCACCCGCAGCTTCGCCAGCAACGCCGGACCGGCCACGACCCGGTAGCCGATGCCGGCCACCTCGACCAGGGCATAGTCCTGTCCCACGTGCGTCACCGGCCCGCGAACCGACCCGATCAACCCACCACCACCTTCGGCTCGGCCGCCGCCCGGTAGGCGCAGCCGATGGCGATGGCAAGCGCATCCGTCGCGTCGTCGCGCACGCCGTCGAGACTGACGCCGAGCAGGCGCTGAACCATGGCCGCCACCTGGGCCTTGTCGGCCGAGCCGTTGCCGCAGATGGTCTGCTTCACCTCGTTGGGGGTCGGCTCGTCGATCGGCACGTGTGCCTCGGCCGCAGCGAGGAGTGCGACGCCACGCGCCTGCCCGACCGCCATGGCCGTCTGGACGTTGCGCTGGAAGAAGAGGCGCTCGATGCCGACCCGCTGCGGTTGGTGCTCACGGATCAGGGTTCGCAACGCCTCGTGAAGCTGGCGGAGGCGCTCGGCGTCGGTCCCGTCGGGCGGGGTGCGAATGCAGCCGGCATCGACCATGCGAATCGCGCCGTCACGAAGCTCCACGACGCCGAAGCCACAGACCGCCGTGCCGGGGTCGATGCCGAGCGTGATCACATCCGCATGGTAGCGGCCGCCCGCGGGTGGCGTGCAGTTCGACTTTTTTCGTCCGATGCTTGACTTTCTTCGAACTGCATCGTACGATCAGGCTCGCGTTCGATTTTATTCGAACATGGATGTGCACATCGGACGAAGGGACGGTGATAGAACGATGATGCTCCTACCGAACCCTGGCGTCCTCGACTCCCTGATTCGGGATCGCCAGGCCAGCCTGCGGACCCTCTCCGCGCGATCTTCGGCCCCGGCCGGCGTCGCCCTGCGAGTTCGCATCGGTCACGCGTTGATCGTGGCCGGGACAACCCTGAGCGGCGAGCGGGTCGAGCAGCCCGCTCGCCCTCCGGCGCTGCAGCGCGCCGCCTGACCAACGCGCTCAGAGAGGAACGCCCGATGGCTCCCACGCGTCGCCCAGACAGCCCTCCCGCCGTGACCATCGAAGTCTCCCCTGCGTATGAGCTTCTCGAGTCCCTCGTCACCACATTTGACGAGAGCGAGCCGGACACCTACGAGATCGGGCCCGAGTGGGTCGCAGATGCTCGGCGTCGTGCTGGGGACGAGCTCCTCGCGCGGATCAAGGCCGTCTCGCAGGACGACTCCGACACGTTCATCCACCTCGCCGGCCTCGCGTACGACACGCCGGCGCCGCGCGATATCCCGGCATTCCTGGATCACCTGCGCCAGACAGACGCGGACGAGATCCGCCTCCACCTGGTCCAGTTCTATGCCCGCGACACCCGGCGCATGACACCACCGGCCATCATCCGAGCCGCCGTCGGTGGCGATGCGGAGGCGAGAGCCGAGTTCCTGCGCACCTCGCATCCCGACTGGGAGCCATGGACGGACTACCTGCGGGGCGTCCTCGATGCCGACGGGGAGGAGCTGAAGGCCGAGCTGATCGACGTGCTCGAGCAATGGGCCGATCGCGTCTTCAAGCCGGAGTCACTCACCATCATGCCGATCATCGAGCGCGATGCTGATGCAAAGCGCGACCTGGCCCGCGACCTGCCGCTCGACCAGTTCATCACCACGGCCACCAACGGTGTCGAGTTCGCGCCACGCCCGGGAGTCAACCGCGTGGTCATGGTCCCCAGCTTCGTGAATCGGCCGCTCGTGTCCTACCTCGAGATCGGCGAGGTGCTGCTCATCATCTACCCGGTGGCTGACGAGAGCATCTCCGCCGATGGCGATACGCCACCACTCCGCCTGGTGCGACTCTCGAAGGCGCTCGGCGACGAGAAGCGGCTGCGCATCCTGCGCGCCCTCGCCGACGGCGAGAAGTCGCTGATGGAGCTGGCCGAGATGTTCGGCGTGGCGAAGACGACCATGCATCACCACATGATCACGCTCCGGTCGGCGGGGCTCGTCTCGGTCGTCGTGGGATCCAAGCGATACCGTCTGCGGCACGAGACCGTGCCGGACGTCGGCGCATTGCTCAGCGGGTACCTCGGAGCCGCGGCCGGTCCGTCCGCGGCGCCGGGGCCACCCGCTCGTCGACGCCGTCGCGCGACCGGCACACACGGGTAGAGCTTCAGCCCGTCAGGCGACCTGGGCTTCGAGCTGCTCCATCAGCGCATCGGGGATGTCGAAGTTGGCGTACACGTTCTGGACGTCGTCGAGGTCCTCGAGGCGTTCCATGAACAGCAGGACCTGCCTCGCCGTCTTCTCGTCGCCGATCTCGACCTTGGTGGTCGGCTCCATCGAGAGCTCGGCGGAATCGGCGTCGATGCCGCGTTCGGCCAGCGTGCGGCGCACCGACTCCAGGTCGCCCGGTTCGGTGGTGACGATGATCGCGCCGCCGTCGGGAGAACCCACGTCACTCGCCCCCGCGTCGATCGCCGCCAGCGTCACTTCGTCGGGATCGCTGCCGTTGAGCTGGAGGCTGATGATGCCCTTCTGCTCGAACTGCCAGGCGACGGTGGACAGAGAGCCACCGGCCTTGTTGAAGACGCTGCGGATGTCGGACGCGGTTCGGTTCCGGTTGTCGGTCATGGCGGCCACGATGACGGCCACGTTCGCCGGCCCGAGGCCCTCATAGGTGACCTCCTCGTACTGCTCGGCATCGGCGCCGCTGCCGGTCGCGCGCTCGATGGCGCGCTTGATGTTCTCGGCCGGCATCGAGTTGGCCTTGGCCTTGTCGACCGCCATGCGGAGTCGATAGTTGGCGTCCTGGTCTCCCCCACCCTGCCGCGCGGCGGTGATGATCTCGCGGGCCAGCTTCGTGAAGAGCGCGCCGCGCTTCGCGTCGTTCGCGCCCTTCTGCCGCTTGATCTGGGACCACTTGCTGTGGCCTGACATGGATCCTCCTGGCCTCGCCACCTGCGCGGGCGATTTCGTGCTCCGTTGCGATCCCAGATTCTACCAAGTGCCTGCGTTCAGGACGACACATCCGGAGGAGGACGAACCCGCTTGGCAGGTTGCACGAGACCTACTGTGCGCGACACAGCACACATGTCATCGGAGGCAGCGGAGGTGCTCAACGGCGGCGCAGGCGCTCCCCGATGGGCGCGAGGACCAGGCGATCCAGGCTCCAGCGCCCGCCGCCGAGGATCACGAGCACTGACGAGAGGCCGAAGAGGCCGACGTGGGCGATGACGGGGTCGTCGGGGAGGGCGAACAGCGCGAGCGTCAGCACGGCGAATCCGATCACCGCGCTGAAGCGGGTGAGCACGCCGAGCAGGATGGCGATGCCGAGAGCAGTCTCGATCAGGATCGCGCCGAGCACCCATAGCTCGGGCGTCACCGGGACGACCGAGGTCAGCTCGTAACGGTCGACCGCCGCCAGCGCCTGGTCGTGGATGAGCAGCTTGTCGACGATCCCTGAAGCGGCAAGGGCGCCACCGAGGCCGAGCCGCACCAGAAGCGGCACGGTGTCATCGTGGTGATCTGCCGCAAAGTTCTCGGTGGCGGCGCGCGCGCCCGGGCCTCGCGGGAACGCGGCGCGCAGCAGGTCATCCAGGCTCGGTCGCCCCGGCCCCAGGATGGCAGCCGCGGCGAGGGCGCCCGCGACGTCGAGCATCATGACCAGCTCCGGGTGGACGACGAAGGTCACCACGTAGGCTCCGAGCGCGACGAGTGCCGCGGGTCGCACGGCGAACCCGAGCAGGAGCAGGAAGCCGGTACCGGTCAGCAGTAACGCACACAGGTCGCCGGTCTCGAGCGTCGGCAGGAAGCGAACCCGCGACAGCCCGGAGCCGATGAGCACCAGCCCCACGGACAGTCGGACGATCCACGGCAGGTACTCCCGGTAGCTCGTGGCCCGCTCGATGAACCGCCCCTGCGCCTCCTCGATCGGTCGCCATCTGGCCCAGGCGAGGAGCGCGATCACGACGACGAGGAAGCCGACCCCGAGCAGCAGGACCGATCCTGGCTGAGCGAGGGCATCGAGCAGGAAGCCGATCGGATCGGACGAGCTCTCGGGATCAGTTACGTAGTCGACATGCGCCGTGACGATCGGTTTCATCGCGGGACATTGTCCCAAATCCTGCTTGCTCCCCCGCATGACGACGCGGCATGCTGCACGTCATGTGGGGCGGAACCTTCCCGGCGGTACTCGTGATTTCGGCCGTGGCAACAGGCTGTGGCCTTGCGCCGCCTGAGGCGGAGGCACCGCCGGAGTGCAATTTCGACGATGGGACCGCACTCATCTTCAGCGGCAGGGCAACGACCCAGGCGGTCGGGGTGACTGAGGTTCCGGGCGATCCGATGCGGAACGACCCGGCCGACATCTACATCACCCGCGACGAGTT
>JBQTHZ010000035.1:0-46314 GCA_052388515.1 Chloroflexota bacterium
GTCGAGGGGTCGATGCGCTCCCCTGCCTATGCCGCCGCCAAGGCCGGACTGGAGGGGCTGGCGCGCTCGATGGCCGTCATCGGCGCACCGGATGGTGTTCGCGTGAACGTCGTTGCCCCGGGGGCCATCGCCACCGACTTCGACGAACGGCTCCTGCCGGCCGACCAGCGCACCGACGTGCCGCTCGGTCGGATGGGAACGGCAGCGGAGGTTGCGGCCATCATCGGCTTCCTCATCGGTCCGGAAGCTTCGTACGTCACCGGTGCCGTCTGGACGGTCGACGGCGGTCGTGTCGTCGTTTCCGCAGCCGACGCGGCTGGGTTGTTGTCCGGTTGACCGGTGACGGCGACTCGGGGCCGTTTGCCAGTGGAGCAACGATCGACGACGGAAGGCGCGATACGGCCGTGAGAATCGTCGTGGCTTGCCCAGGCGGAAACGCACGACGGAGTTCGGTACCGTCAGTCGCAGATAGTTGCTGCATCGGCAAATGCGAGCAAGAGACGTAACGCGGTCCTGGCCGTTGACATCGACCGAACAGCGCTCTACGCTCCGCGGCACATGACATTCCAGTGGTTTTATGGCTAGCGGGTACGAGGCAGGCGAGTAGAACTCGCCGGCAGAGGCACTCGTGCCCGCAGACGCAGGAAGCGAAAGCTCCTGCGTTTTTTGTTTCCCCGAAGCGGACAGGGTTTGAGCGGAAAGGCAAGACCGATGATCGTGGTGATGCGGCCGACGGCGACGTCGGACGAGGTGGACGGAGTCAGACGGACCGTCGAGGAGCACGGCCTCGAGGCGTTCATCAGCGTGGGCGAGGAACGCACCGTGATCGGGGTCGTCGGCAGCGACCTCGAGAGCGTCGCGCACCTCGGCACCCTGGACGGTGTCGAGCAGGTGATCCGCATCAGCTCGCCGTACAAGCTGGCAAGCTCCGAGCACCAGGTCGAACGGACGCGCGTGCGCGTGAACGGCGTGGAGATCGGGCTCGGCCAGGAGCTGGTCGTGATGGCCGGGCCGTGCGCGATCGAATCCCGCGAGCAGCTCATGCAGACCGCTCGTGCCGTGAAGCGCGAGGGAGCCCGCGTCCTCCGAGGAGGCGCCTTCAAGCCGCGCACCTCGCCCTACGCGTTCCAGGGGCTGGGCCTTCCCGCCCTGAAGCTCCTGCACGAGGCGCATGACGAGTACGGCCTGCCGGTCATCTCCGAGGTCGTCGACCCCGCCGACGTCGCGGCCTTCGAAGAGCACGTCGACATCCTCCAGGTCGGCGCCCGAAACATGGCGAATTTCGTCCTTCTCAAGGCGGTCGGCCAGAGCCGACGCCCGGTGCTGCTGAAGCGCGGCCTGTCATCCACCATCGAGGAGTGGCTGCTCGCGGCCGAGTACATCCTGTCGGCCGGCAACCCGAACGTGATCCTGTGCGAGCGTGGCATCCGCACCTTCGAGACCGCCACCCGCAACACGCTCGACCTGTCCGCGGTCCCCGTCCTCCGCTCGCGGACGCACCTGCCGATCATCGTCGACCCCAGCCACGGCACCGGCCACCGCGCGCTGGTTGCGCCGATGGCCCTGGCAGGCGCCGCCGTCGGAGCAGATGGCCTGATCATCGAGGTCCATCCAGACCCGGCCAACGCGCGTTCGGACGGCGACCAGAGCCTCAGCTTCGAAGAATTCGGCGCGCTCATGGACGAGCTGCGCCGCCTCCAGTTCGTCAGATCCGCCGATGCGATCCCAGCCCCGGCGACCGCGCCGCCTGCCACCGAGGTGATCGGCGACGTGCGCGACAGGATCGACGAGCTCGACGCGCGGCTGGCGGCGATGGTCCAGGAACGGGCCTCGCTCGCGCTCGAGGTCCAGCGGCGACGCGATGCCGGCGCCCACGGCCACGACGTGCGCCGCGAGCGCGCCCTGCTCGAGCGAGCGGCAACTGGAACGACAGGACCGATGACGCCGGTCGAGCTGACGATGGTGTTCGATGCGCTCCTGCGCGCCTCGCGCTCGGTGCAGCGGCGACATGCGCAATCGGCGACCGAGGCGGAGGCCGCCGCGGCCGGATCCGGCCGGTGACGCCGGCCTCGACCACGTCGAGCATCCTTCCCGCGGCTCGCCTCCGGGGCGAGTTGACCATGCCGGCGGACAAGTCGATCGCGCATCGAGCGCTCATCTTCGCGGCACTCTCCGGCGGCCCGAGCACCGTCACGATGCGCTCTCCCGGCGACGATCTGCTCAGTACGCTCGCCTGCCTTCGCGGTCTTGGCGTCGCCATCGAGCAGTCCGATGATCGGTACCTGATCAGCGGCCGCGCCTCGCGGAACGCGGTGCTCGACTGTGGCAACTCGGGAACGACGATGCGACTGCTCGCCGGCGTCGTGGCCGGACTGCCGCTCACGGCGACGCTGGACGGCGACGCATCGCTGCGCGCCCGCCCGATGGAGCGGGTGGCGACCCTGCTTCGCCGGACCGGCGCGGAGGTCACGACCACCGACGGCCGTGCGCCGATGACGGTCGTCGGACGCGCTTCGCCGGCGCCGGCCGTGCATCGGCTGCCGGTGGCAAGCGCCCAGCTTCTCGGCGCTGCCGTCCTGGCCGGACTCAACGCAACGGGCACAACGACGATCGAGGCGCCGGGACCGACGCGCGACCACACCGAGCGGATGCTCGCCAACCTCGGGGTCCCGATTCATCGCGACGGTTCTGTGACCACCGTGACCGGCCCGGCGCGGCCGCGGCCGTTCGCGATGGACGTCCCGGGGGATCCGTCGGCCGCATCGGCCTGGCTGGTGGCTGCTGCCCTGCACCAGGACGCGGAGCTGACGATGGTCGACGTGGGCCTCAACCCGACCCGGCTGGCGCTGGTGGGGCTGCTCCAGCGGATGGGCGTCGAGATCGAGACGCGCGTCGCGGTCAGCGGCCCGGAGCCCATCGGCGAGATCATCGTCCGCGGCGGGAATCCGTTGCGTCCCGTCAACATCGGCGGTGGAGAGGTCGCGGAGCTGATCGACGAGCTGCCACTGGTCGCCGTCGCCATGGCGTCGGTCGACGAACCGTCCGAGGTCCGCGGTGCGGGCGAGCTGCGGGTGAAGGAGACGGACCGCATCGCCGCCATGGTCGCGGGGCTGAAGGCCATCGGCGCGGACGTCGAAGCGCTCCCCGACGGCTGGCGTGTCCGACGAGGCATACCGCAGCGCGCGCGAGTCACCACGCACGGGGATCATCGGATCGCGATCGCGTTCGCGATCGCCGGGCTCACCGCGGTCGCCTCGACGGTCGTGCTCGACGATCCCGATTGCGTCGCCGTGTCCTATCCCGGCTTCTGGAACGACCTCACCACGGTGAGCGCGTGAGGCGGCTGCGCCTGCTGACCTCGGGCGAGTCGCATGGGCCGGGCCTGTCCGGCATCCTGGAGGGCCTGCCCGCCGGCATGCGGGTCATCACTCGCACCGTCGACCGCGACCTGAGGCGGCGGCAGCACGGCTACGGCAGCGGAAGGCGCATGCAGATCGAGCGCGACCGCGTGCGCTGGACCGCCGGCATCCGCTACGGCCGCACGCTCGGCTCGCCCGTCGGCTTCGCCGTCGACAACCGGGACTGGCAGAACTGGACCGAGCGCATGTCGATCGAGCCGATCACGCATGACCGTCGCCCGAAGGCGATCACTCGCGCTCGACCAGGGCACATCGATCTCGCGGGTGCCCTCAAGTACGACACCGATGACGTCCGAAACGTGCTCGAGCGGGCGTCGGCGCGGTCCACGACCCCGCGCGTCGTCGCCGGTTCGCTCGCCCGTCAGCTGCTGGCGACCTGCGGGATGAGGATCTGGAGCTTCGTCGACCAGCTCGGACCGATCCGCGCCTTTCCGGAGGCCGATGACGTCCTTGACGCCATCCCCGCCAACTGGCTGGAGGGCGACCTCGCGGAACCCTCACCGCTGCGCTGCCCCGATCCCGAGGCCGAGCGCGCCATGCTCGCCGAGGTCGATGCAGCGAAGGAGGCCGGTGACTCGATCGGCGGCTCGTTCGTCGTCGTGGTCGAAGGCACGCCGATCGGCCTGGGGTCTTCCTCCGAATGGGACACCCGCCTCGACGGTCTGCTGGCCGGCGCCACGATGGCAATTCCCGGGGTCAAGGGCGTCGAGATCGGGCTGGGCTTCGGCGCCGCCGAGCGCCGCGGGAGTACCGTGCACGACGTGGTGAATGCCGAGTCGGAGCGCTGGGAGCGTCGAACGAACCGCGCGGGCGGCATCGAGGGTGGCATCAGCAACGGCGAGCCGATCATCGTGCGCGCCGCCCAGAAGCCGGTCTCGACGCTGCGCAGCCCGCTTCCCAGCCTGGACATGGGCACCGGCGAGCCCGGCCGCGCGCACATCGAGCGCTCTGACGTCACCGTCCTGCCGCGCGCGGCCATCGTCGGCGAGGCCATGGTCGCGCTCGTGGTGGCGGACGAGCTGCTCCACTCGTTCGGCGGCGACACCATCGGTGACCTGCGAGCGGCGGTCGCGCGTCGGCGGCGCCGAACGGGGCGGCCGCAACGATGACTGCCCTCGCCGTGCTGCTCGGCGAAGGGATCGGCTACTCCGCCTCACCCGCGATGCACAACGCCGCGTTCGAGGCGCTCGAGCTCGATGCCAGGTACGAGCTGCGCGATGTCGACACGCTCTCGCTGGCGGACGAGGTCGCCGCGCTGTACGACGGCGGCCGCATCGGCGCCAACGTGACGACGCCGCACAAGATCGCGGTCTGTGAGCTGGTGGATGACCTTGCGCCGGAGGTCCGACGCCTCGGCGCGGCCAACACGATCCTCCGCCACCGCGACCGGCTCATCGCCAGAAACACGGACCTGGCTGCGCTGACCGCCGAGCTGCCGCCCAGGACGCATCGGGCCGTGGTACTCGGCGCGGGCGGAGCGTCGCGCGCTGCGGTCGCCGCGCTCCAGGATGTCGGCTGTCACCAGATCCTGGTGCTGGACCGGGCCCGCTGGCCGAACTTACCGGGCGCGCTCGCCACGGCCGACCTGCTCGTCAACGCCACGCCGATCGGCACGCAATCCGACGAGACGCCGGTCCCGATCGGGCTGCTCCGACCCGGGCTGCGGGTGCTCGATCTCGTGTACCGGCCGAAGGCCAGCAGGCTGGTGCGCGATGCGCGCAGCATCGGCGCCACGGCCCACGGAGGTGCCGGCGTGCTGCTGCGCCAGGCGGCCGCCAGCTTCACGTTGTGGACTGGCCGCGACGCGCCGATCGAGGTCATGCGCCAGGCGCTCGACCACGACCTGGCCGGCGTCCTTCATGGCTGACGTCGGCTCCGGCATTGTCCTGGTGGGCATGCCGACCAGCGGAAAGTCGACCGTCGGCCGACTGGTGGCCGAACGGCTCGGCCGCCCGTACCTCGACACCGACGAGCTCCTGGCGGGGCAGCTCGGGATGCCCGTGTCCGCCTTCCTGGAGCGGCACGGGGAGCCGGCGTTCCGCGCGAAGGAGTCGAAGGCAGTGGACGAGGCCTGCGCGACCTCCGGCGCCGTGATCTCCACCGGTGGCGGCGCAGCCCTCGACCCCATGAACCGATGGGCGCTCTGGCACCACGGCACGGTCGCGTGGCTCGACGTCCCGGCCGCCGGGCTGCTTCGACGGCTGCACGCGGATCAGGTTGCACGGCCGACCCTCCAGCCGTACAGCGCGGAACGATTGGCGGGAGTGCTGGCAGAGCGCGTGTCCGTCTATCGCGCCGCCGACCTCCGACTGGACGCCTCGCGCCCGCCCGGCGAGATCGCCGACGAGCTGTGCTCGAGACGGCTGCCGCTCCACGGCCGTCGCCTCTTCGACGCCGAGCTGCGGAGAAACCACCCGGTCGGACCGGCCACGGCACGCATCGTCATGGGGCTCAACCTCGCCGACGTCATCCCGACGGGTGTCGTCGTGCTCGATCGTCGGCTGATGACCGCCGCACCTGACCTCATCCGCGCCGTTTCTGCCCGCGCCTGCCTTGCCATCGCCGCCGGCGAGCGATCCAAGCGCATCCGACGGCTGGAGCTGATCCTCGAGTGGCTGGCCGAGCAGCGGGTCGAGCGCGGCACGGCGCTCATCGCGGTCGGCGGCGGCACCGTCGGTGACCTGGCCGGCACGGCCGGCGCCCTCTACGCCCGCGGGCTGCCGCTGGTGCAGGTGCCGACCACCTGGCTCGCGCAGGCGGACAGCGCCATCGGCGGAAAGGTCGCGATCGACCTCGGTGCGGCAAAGAACGCGGTCGGCGCCTTCGGGCCGCCGACCGCCGTCATCTCCGATGTCGCGGCATTGCGCTCGCTTCCCGTGCGACTGCGCCGCCACGGCATGGCGGAGTCGATCAAATCGGCGCTCATCGGAGACCCGGTCCTGTGGCGCCTCATCGAGGAGCGTGGGCGGCAGGCCATACGGACCGATGAGCCCGCGCGCTACGCCATCGTGGAGCGCAGTGCTCGCCTCAAGCTGGCCGTCTGCGAACGCGATCCGTTCGAGGAGGGCGAGCGGCGAACGCTGAACCTTGGCCACACGATCGGCCACGCGCTCGAGATCGAGAGCCGATATCGACTCCCCCACGGCGCGGCGGTCGCGCTCGGCATGCGCGCGGTCGCAGCCGTGGCAGGCAGCCGCGGTGCGGATCCGGAGCTCGCTCCGCGCCTGGATGCCCTCCTCGACCAGCTCGGCTTCGCGCTCCATCGCCCGTTCGACGCGAGCGCCGTGAAGTCGGCCCTGCTTGGCGACAAGAAGCGGCGCGACGGGCGGCAGCGGTGGATCCTGCCGATGGAGATCGGCAATGTCATCGATGTGGACGACGTGACAGATGCCGAGCTGGGGCTCGGGCTGCGGAAGATCGCAGGATGACGACCGTCGCCTACCAGGGCGAGCCGGGCGCCTTCGGCGAGGAGGCGGTCATCGGCTACTTCGGTGCCGATGGCGTCACGCCGATGCCGATGTCGACCTTCTCCGCCGTCTGCGCCGCCGTCGAGGACGGATCGGTCGATGCAGGCGTCCTCCCGCTCGAGAACTCGCTGGCCGGCACGGTCGGCGACGCGCTCGACGCGCTGGCCGGCGGATCACTGGGCGTCGTCGGTGAGCTCCTGCTGCCGATCCGCCACCAGCTCCTGGTGCTAGCGGGCGTCGAGCTCGTCAACGTGAAGCGCGTCAGCAGCCACTGGCAGGCGCTCGCGCAGTGCGAGCGATTCCTGGCCGGGCGGGGGTGGGAGGTCGTGCCGGCAGCCGACACCGCCGGCGCAGCCCGCGAGCTGGCGTCGAGCGCAGATCCGACCGCGGCCGCCATCGCATCGGCCCGCGCGGGCGAGCGGTACGGCCTCAAGATCGCCGTTGCGGACATCCAGGACTCGTCCCACAACGTCACCCGCTTCGCCGTCCTGGTCGCCGACGCCGCGTCGGGCCCGGCGGCGCACGGACCGTTGGCCCCCGCCGCTGGCGAAGAACGCGAGACGCTCATCACCTTCGAGACCGGGCACAGGCCCGGCGATCTGTACCGCGCGCTGGGGTCGCTCTCCGAGGCCGGCATCAACCTGAGCCGGATCGAGTCACGCCCATCGGGCATCGGCCCGTGGCGCTATCGGTTCCTGGTCCAGGTGGCGGGTGATGCGTCGCATGAGCCATTGGCCGGAGCGCTCGGCGCGCTCCGCGACCACACCAGCTCCATGCGGGTGCTCGGCTCATTCGACGTGAGCGCAGACTAGACCGATGCGGATCCTCGTCCTCAACGGACCCAACCTCGGCACGCTCGGCCGGCGCCAGCCCGCGATCTACGGCTCGATGACACTGGCCGAGATCGACGAGGCGGCCCGCGCCCATGCGCTCGAGCGTGGGTCGCTGCTCGAGGCGTTCCAGTCGAATCACGAGGGCGCGCTGATCGATCGGCTCGAGCAGCTCGACTACGACGCGGTCATCTGCAACTTCGGGGCGCTGTCGCACACCTCGTACGCACTCCATGACGCCCTCGTGGGGTGCGAGCGACCCGCCGTCGAGGTCCACATCAGCGACATCACCACGCGCGAACCGTGGCGGCACGTATCCGTGACTGCTCCCGCCACGCGGCACCAGATCATCGGCCACGGGTGGCGCGGCTACCTCGAGGCCATCGACTGGCTCCTCGAGCAACCGTGACCCCCAGGGCTCGTTGCCACCGCGGCAACTAAGGACGCCTGAGCATGCGCTCCGCCGGCGGACGTTGCCACGAGAGCAACGTGCGACCGCGCAGGAACAGTTCCGGAGGCTTCATTCGCCGATCGTTGCTCCCCCGGCAACGGCGGGGCAGCGGCGTCAGGCGAAGCCTCGGCGCGCCTCCCACGCTCCAACCGCGACGAACGCAGGGCCACCGAGCAACGCAGCCCAGCTCCACGGGACTTCGATCGCCGATGCGTGCTGGCCCAGCAGCAGCGACGCGCCGCCAAGGATGGCCAGTGCCACCCCCGCCATCCAGCCGGCCATCCGAAACGGACCCGGTCTCACGGCAGCCAGCAACCCGAGCAGCAGGATCGCGATCGCGTAGAACGATGACTCGACCCAGTGGAAGAAGGCCGCGTGCTCGCTCGACGAATCCGTCCGCTGCAGCTCCGCCTGGCCGAGTGCATAGACCATCAACGGCACCGCGGCGACGGCAACCATGACGAGCATGATCCAGCTGGGTCGCCCGGCCGGAATGGCTCCCTCCCGGCTGGGCACGGTCACCCACAGCACGCCGGTCAGAAGCGCGAATGGCAGCGTGAACGGGTCGAGCGTGAGGCTCAGTGCCATCGTGACCAAGGAGGCGATCCCAACAAGACCCAGGATCACGAGCGCCCATAGACAACGATCCGGTGCCCGAGCGACCGCGAGCGCCGGCGGTGCCGACAGCACCAGCAGCAATGACGCCACGATCGCATTGTGCACCGCGTGGATCTCCTGCCCCGGGCCGACCACGCCGAACACGATCGTGAACAGCCCGAACGCGACCGCCGACGCGGTCATGATCCACGCGATCACCCGGATGACCGCCAACCGGGTCATGCCAGGGTCGAGATCCTCGGCGGATGGGCCGCCTCGTAGGCGGCGAGGTCGGGCTCGTGGGCGAGCAGGTAGCCCAGCTCATCGGTTCCGTCCAGGATCATGCGACGCGCGAACGAGTCGATCGTGAAGGGAATGACCGAACCGTCCGGCTGGCGCTGCTCGCTGGTCTCGTGGTCGTCCGTCAGCGCCGCATCCGGCTCGGCCTCCAGGATGGAGCCGATGCGCCCCAGCTCCTCCGGCGGCACCGCCACCGGGAGCAGCCCGTTCTTCAACGCATTGTTGCGGAAGATATCGGCGAAGCTGCTGCTGATGACGGCCCGGATGCCCCACGCCGTGAGCGCCCACGGCGCGTGCTCGCGAGACGATCCGCAGCCGAAGTTGTCGCCCGCCACCAGGATCCGGCGGCCAGCCATCTCGGGCCGGTTCAGCACGAACTCGGGATTCGGCGAGCCGTCGGGGAGGTAGCGCCAATCGTGGAAGAGCTGGTCGGCCAATCCATCGCGATTCACCGTCTTGAGGAAGCGCGCCGGGATGACCTGGTCGGTGTCGATGTCGTTGCGCGACAGCGGCACGGCGGCCGACGTGACCGACGAGAACGGTTCGCGCGCGCTCACAGCAGCGCCCTCGGATCGGACAGCCGGCCTGTCACGGCCGACGCGACCGCGGTCAGCGGAGACGCCAGGAATGTGCGCCCGCCCTTGCCCTGGCGGCCCTCGAAATTGCGGTTGGAGGTGCTGACCGAATACTGTCCCGGCGACAGCTGATCGCCGTTCATCGCGATGCACATCGAGCAGCCCGCCTCGCGCCACTCGGCTCCGGCGTCGCGGAAGACCGATGCCAGCCCTTCCTCCTCGGCCTGCCGCTTCACCTCGGTCGAGCCGGGGACGACCATCACGCGCACGCCATCGGCAACGTGGCGGCCGCGCAGCATGCGTGCGGCCTCGCGCAGGTCGGAGATCCTGCTGTTGGTGCATGAGCCGATGAAGACCACGTCGATCGGTTTCCCCAGGATCGGCTCGCCGGGATTCAGCGCCATATAGGCCAGGGCGGCGCGCAGGGAGTCGCGCTGGGCCGCATCGGTCATGGCCTCCGGGTCAGGGATGCGGTCGGTGATCGGGAAGCCCATCCCGGGGTTCGTGCCGTAGGTCACCATCGGCGTCAGCTCCGAAGCGTCGAAGCTGACCGAGCGGTCGAAGGTCGCCGCGGCATCGGTCGGCAGCTCGCGCCAGCGCTCCACCGCCGCCTCCCAGTCGGCGCCATACGGAGCGTGGGGGCGGCCCGCGACGTACTCGAAGGTGGTCTCGTCCGGCGCCACAAGGCCGGCGCGCGCGCCGCCCTCGATGCTCATGTTGCAGATCGTCATGCGGCCCTCCATGCCCAGCGCACGGACGGCCGAGCCGCGGTACTCGAAGACGTGCCCGGTCCCGCCGCCAACGCCGATGCGGGACAGGAGCGACAGGATGATGTCCTTCGCGGTGACGCCGGGATGGAGCTGGCCGTCGACGCGGACCTCGAAGGTCTTGGGGCGGCGCTGGAGGAGCGATTGCGTGGCGAGCACGTGCTCGACCTCGGTGGTCCCGATCCCGAAGGCCAGCGCGCCGAACGCACCGTGGGTCGCGGTGTGCGAATCGCCGCACACGATCGTCATTCCGGGCTGCGTCAGGCCCAGCTCGGGGCCGATGACGTGGACGATCCCCTGGTGCGGCGAGCCGATGCCGTGCAGTGGGATCCCGAACTCTCGGCAGTTTTCCTCCAGCTTCGCGACCTGGGCCGCAGCGATCGTGTCGGCGATCGGCAGGCTTCGATCGCTGGTTGGGATCGAATGGTCGGCGGTGGCGACGGTCTGGCCCGGCCGGCGCACGCTGAGGCCACGGGCGCGAAGGCCATCGAAGGCCTGCGGGCTCGTCACCTCATGGACGAGGTGGAGGTCGATCCCGAGGACGTCAGGAGCGCCATCGGTGCCGGAGACGACGACGTGGTCGTCCCAGATCTTCTCGACGATCGTTCGGGGTTGCGGACGTGCGGAATCGGGGCTGGGAGTACTCATCGGTGTTGCGACCCTAACCGACGCGTCAAGGGCATGCCGCAGGCGCGGCGGGCGGCTCGTGATTGGAGTGGACAGCCGCAATAGGCTATGCCAATGGGCGAAGAGCTGCATCGGCGGTCGGATCCTGACTGGCGCGACCTCCTGCTCGGGGTCCATCCCGACCTCGCTCGGATGCGCCGCATCTTTCGCCATGTGCCCTCGGACCCGCGCTGCAAGATGTGCCTTTCGCCGCAAGGCGGCATCGGCGGCCCAATCATGAACCTGCTCGGCTACGGTCGATACCCCGCCAATCCGCAGCTGTGCAACAGCTGCTTCCGCCAGTCGCAGAAGCATCCGGGAGGCGCGGAGATCGAGATCACCGCCCTCTTCGCCGATATCCGCGGCTCGACACATCTCGCCGAGACGATGGGCCCGGCCGCGTTCTCATCCGCCGTCGATGGCTACATCCGCACCGCGGCCCACGCCATTCGCGGGCCCGGCGGCCTGGTCGACAAGCTGCTCGGCGACGGCGTCATGGCGCTCTTCATCCCCGGCTTCGTGGGCGGCGATCACGCCGCGGCTGCCGCGATCGGGTCGGCCAGGCAGATCCTTGCCGAGGTCTCGCTACCTGTCGGCATCGGCGTCCACACCGGTGAGGCGTGGGTGGGGTTCGTCGGCGGGATCGACGACGTGATGGACTTCACCGCACTCGGCGACGCGGTCAACGTGGCCAGCCGGCTTGGTTCCGAGGCCGCGGCGGGCGAGATGCTGGTGAGCGACGCAACGGCCGCGGCGGGCGGGCTCGAGACCAGCGGCCTCGAGGCGCGGCACCTGACGTTGCGTGGCCGCGGCCAGCCGCTCGACGCCTGGGCCGAGCGGGTCGAGGCGCCTCAACCGGTCGCCTCCAATGCCTGATCCCTGCGCAACGTGGCCGCGAGGCCTCGCTCGCGGCGCGTGGGGCAAGGGCTACGCGGTCGAGGGAATCGACCGCGGCGATCGACTGGGCCTTCGACACGCTCGGGTGGACCGAGGTGATGCATGCGATCGAGCCGCGGGAATCATCGCTCGCAGGCGGTCGCTCGCAGGCTCGGCTCACGACTGCTGGGCCCCGGCGTGCTGCCGGAGCCGTTCAATGTCGAGATCGAGATCTGGGGTCAGACGCGGGAGGAGTGGTTCGCACGCAGGTCGTAGACTCGCGCGCATGACCAAGCCGAGGGATCCCGCCACCAACGACTACGACCCGCGCGAACACTCGCGCGTCCTCCTCGACGGTCCAGACCGAGCCGCCGCGCGGGCCATGCTCAAGGCCATCGGCTTCACCGATGCGGATCTGTCGAAGCCGATCGTCGGCGTCGCGACGACCTGGATCGAGACGATGCCGTGCAACTACAACCAGCGCGACCTGGCGGTCCGCGTCAAGGAAGGCATTCGAGCCGCTGGCGGCACGCCGATGGAGTTCAACACGATCGCGGTCAGCGACGGCGTCAGTATGGGCACGGACGGCATGAAGGCCTCGCTGATCAGCCGCGAGGTCATCGCCGATTCGATCGAGCTGGTCGCGCGCGGGCACCTCTTCGACGGCATCGTCTGCCTTGTCGGCTGCGACAAGACGATCCCGGCCGCGGCCATGGCGCTCGCCCGCCTGGACCTGCCGGGCCTGGTCCTCTACAACGGCACCATCAACCCCGGCACCATCCGCGGGAAGCGAAACGCCACGGTCGTGACCGTGTTCGAGGCGATCGGCGCGTATCGGGCCGGGAAGATCTCGCTGGAGGAGCTGCGCGAGATCGAAGACCTGTCCTGCCCCGGTCCGGGTGCCTGTGGCGGGCAGTTCACGGCCAACACGATGAGTACCGCCCTGGAGTTCCTCGGCATCTCGCCAGGTGGCCTGAACGGCATCCCCGCCACGGATCCGGCCAAGGAGGACGCTGCGATGCGGGCGGGCGGGCTGGTCATGGAGCTCGTGAACGGCGGCATCCGGCCGTCTCACATCATGACCCGTGCGGCGATCGAGAACGCCATCGCGTCGGTGGCCGCGACCGGCGGTTCGACCAACGGCGTGCTGCATCTGCTTGCCATCGCGCACGAGCTGGCCATCCCGCTCGAGCTGGAGGACTTCGATCGCATCGCCGAGCGAACCCCGATCGTCGCCAACATGATGCCCGGCGGTCGCTACACCGCCCTCGACATCCACGAGGCCGGCGGCGTCGGGCTGGTGGCACGCGAGCTCATCCGCGGCGGGCGCGTGGACGGGTCCACCCGCAATGTCGACGGGCGTACGCTCGCAGAAGTCGCCGATGCTGCCGTCGAGACGCCGGGACAGGAGGTGGTCGTCTCGATCGATCACCCGATCAAGCCGACCGGCGGCCTTGCCATCCTGCGCGGGTCACTGGCGCCGGACGGCTGCGTGGTGAAGCTCGCCGGCCACGAGATGCGGCAGTTCCGGGGGCCAGCTCGCGTCTTCGACTCCGAAGGGGCCGCCTACGACGCCGTGCGCGCACAGCGCATCGGTCCTGGAGACGTGGTCGTCATTCGCCACGAGGGCCCCGTCGGCGGTCCCGGGATGCAGGAGATGCTCAGCGTCACAGGCGCGCTGGTGGGCGAAGGGCTGGGTGGCGAGGTTGCGCTGATCACCGACGGCCGGTTCAGCGGCGGGACGCACGGGCTGATGATCGGCCACGTGGCTCCTGAGGCGGCGCTGGGCGGACCGATCGGGGTGGTGGAGGAGGGCGACACCGTCGTCATTGACGTCGACGGGCGACGGCTCGACCTGGACGTGCCAGAGGATGAGGTCGTGCGGCGGTTGGCCGCCTGGACGCCGGCGGCGCCTCGCCACGTCGGTGGTGTGATGGCCAAGTACGCGGCATTGGTGGAATCGGCCTCGGAGGGTGCCGTGACGACCGGCGCCCGACTGGCCCGGGCGCTGTCTCAGCGGTAGCTCCGGCGCGGTCATGGTGGATCCTGTCAGATATGCACCATGTGACTCCTACCGGTGCAGCATCCTTGATTCGTCGCCATATATGCACGTTGCGACTGATAGCGCTGCAATCCGGGCCCCTGGGCGTGTATCGGGGTTTCTGGCCACGCTCAGTACGGACAGGGACACGCCCGAGCGGCGACCGAAAGTCAGCCTATGAGTCACAGGGCGCATGATTGGCAGGAAGTCTCACGTCTCCGCGACAACGGGCAAGCGGCTGGCGCGGTGGGCAGAGATACCGACCAGCGTCGCGACAATATCGGAACAAAGCTCGTCAGGATGAGCAGTGCGGGCAGAGTCAGGCCGCGATCGCCCGAATGCAGCCGCATCCACGCTCAGCGGACGCTGGTCACCGCCCCGCTGTCCCGACAATGCTCGCCGCGCTGCGCAATGTGCAAGTCGGCGGCATCGGCTCTGGACAATGGCTGCCACGGTGATCATTGTGCGCAGAGCCGGGCCGTGACCGCGGGCTGTGACGTCCACGGGTCCATCCAAAGGTCCTGGTGCCGCGGGGTTGACACGGCTGCTACGGTCCCCCCATGTCCACAGAGCGCGGCATGAGCGCCGCCCAGACGACCATGCGACCGGCCGCGACCGGTCTCTTCGGCGTGCTCGTACTCATCAGCATTCTTCGGCTCGTCATCCTTCTTGGATGGCGGGATGGAGGACGCTCGACCGAGTAGCCGGACAGGCAACCCGAAAGCGACCGACACCCCGCCAGGCCACCAAGCCGGGCGGGGTTCTTGTTTGAGACGAGGATCCCAGCCACATGACCGCTCTTCCGCTCCCGACCAGCGCTCCCCATCCGCAGCGAACGGTCGCGCCCCGCATCGGCGCGCGCGCGGTGTGCGAGGCGCTGGTCCGCGAGGGCGTGACCACCGTCTTCGGCTATCCCGGCGGCACCGTCCTGCCGATCTACGACGTCCTCCGCGAGTTCCCGCTCAGGCACATCCTCGTCCGCCACGAACAGGGCGGCGCCCATGCCGCCGACGGCTTCAGCCGCGCGACCGGTGGCGTCGGGGTGGCGATGGCCACCTCCGGCCCCGGCGCCATCAACCTCGTGACCGGCCTGGCCACGGCCATGATGGACTCAGTTCCGATGGTCGCCATCACGGGCAACGTTCCCCGACCCCTCCTCGGCAAGGACGCCTTCCAGGAGACCGATATCGTCGGCATCGCGCTCCCGGTCACGAAGTACGCGACCGTGGTCATGGATCCCGACGAGGTCCCGTACGCGGTGGCCGAGGCCTTCGAGATCGCGCGGAGTGGGCGGCCGGGGCCGGTCCTGCTCGACTTCCCGAAGGACGTCCTGCAGCTCGAGACATCGGTCCCCCATCCGGAGGCGTATGAGCTGCGTCTGCCGGGCCTGCTGCGCCCGGTGCGTGGCGACGTGCCCGAGGCCGATGACCTCGCCGCGATGATCGCGGCCGCCGAACGCCCGCTCATCCTCAGCGGCCACGGCGTCCAGATCGCCAATGCCACCGACCTGCTGCGGAACGTCGCCGAGCGTTCCGAGATCCCGGTCGCGCACACGCTGCTCGGGATCGGGACTATCGACGAGACGCATCGGCTCAGCGCCGGCTATGCCGGCATGCACGGCTGGATGCACGTCAACAAGATGATCCAGCAGTGCGACCTGCTGATCGGGATCGGCTGTCGGTACGACGACCGGATCACCGGCAAGACGAGCACGTTCGCGCCGAACGCGAGGATCGTGCACGTGGACGTCGACCGCAGCGAGATCGGCAAGAACGTGCGCACCGACCTCGGCATCGTGGCCGACGCGGGCGATCTGCTCGCCGCGCTCCTGCGCCGCCTGCCGCAGTCCGAGCCACGGACGGCGTGGATGGATCAGCTGGCCGCGTGGCGCGAGGTGAGCGAGGCGCGCTCCTGGCACGGCTCCGGCGCGTGGCGCGAGGGGCGTCTCTCCGCCGACTACGTGGTCGACCAGATCGGCGAGGCGACCAATCATCAGGCGACACTGGTCAGCGACGTCGGGCAGAACCAGATGTGGGCGGCGCGCTACTTCGGCTTCCGCCATCCGTACCGGCACCTGTCGAGCGGCGGACTGGGCACCATGGGCTATTCGGTCCCGGCGGCAATGGGCGCCGCACTCGGCGCGCCGGAGCGGGAGACGTGGGCAATCGTGGGCGACGGCGGCTTCCAGATGACGATGCAGGAGCTCGCCACGCTGGTGCAGGACCAGATCCCGGTGCGGATCGCGGTCCTCAACAACCATCGGCTGGGGATGATCCGGCAGTGGCAGGAGATCATCTACGACGAGAACTACCACTCGGCCGAGCTGCTCGGGCCGGATCTCGTCCGCCTGTGCGAGGCATACGGCATTCCCGCCTGGCGCGCGACGCGGCCGGACGAGGTCGCCGGCGTCATCGCCGAGGCGCGCAAGGCGCCCGGGCCGTCGCTCATCGACTTCCACCTCGACGAGGCGCAGAACGTCTATCCGATGATGCTGCCCGGCAAGGGGCTCTCCGACATGGTCGAGGGGGGTTCCGAATGAGCGCGATGACTGCACCGCGCCCGACCCTACCTGCAGGTGAGGCCGATGCGGTCCACCGCCGGCACGTCGTGAGCGCGCTGGTCGTCGACCGTCCCGGGACGCTGAACCGCGTCTCGGGGCTCCTGCGCGCGCGCAGCTTCAACATCGAGTCGCTGACCGTCGGGTCGACCCACCAGCCCGGCAGGTCGCGCATGACGATCGCCGTCCGCGGAGACGACGGCCACCTGCGCCAGGTGCTGGCTCAGCTCGAACGGCTCATCGAGGTCCTCGACGTCACCGACCTGTCCGCCGCGCCCCGGCTCGAGCTGGAGCTCGCCCTCGTGGAGCTGGAGCCGCCGCGCGGCCCTGCCGAGAAGCGGGCCATCGCCGCGGCCCTGGCATCGGCCGGCGGGGAGGTGCTCACCACCGATGGCGAGGTGTGGCGGGCTCGCCTCACCGCGTCACCCGACGCAATCGATCGCGCCCTCGAGGCGCTGCGCGGCCACGGCCTGCGCAATCTCGTTCGGGCCGGCGCCGTTGCCATGGCCGCCGGGCCCGCCACCCCCACCATTGAGCAAGGAGCACCCCGGGCATGACCAAGCTCATCTACGACGCCGATGTCGATGCGTCCGCACTCGACGGCCAGACGGTGGCCGTCATCGGCTACGGCAGCCAGGGCGAAGCGCACGCGCGCAACCTCGCAGAGTCCGGCGTCCGTGTCATCGTCGGCCTCCGGCCCGATTCGAGCTCGGCGACTCGCGCGCGCGAGGCCGGCCTCGAGGTCACCGACGCGGGCTCGGCCACAGCGGGGGCGAACGTCGTCATGGTGCTCGTGCCGGACACGGCGGCACCATCGGTCTATCACGCCGAGATCGAGCCGAACCTGGCCGATGGCGCGCTCCTCATGTTCGCCCATGGCTTCAACATCCACTTCGGCGAGATCGATCCGCCGGGCGGCATCGACGTCGGCATGGTCGCGCCAAAGGGCCCCGGCCACCTGGTGCGTCGCCTGTACGAGGGCGGCGGGGGCGTGCCCGCATTGTTCGCTGTCCACCGGGACGCAACGGGAACGGCGCGGGCGCGCACGCTGGCCTACGCGCGCGGCATCGGCGCATCCCGCGCCGGCGTGCTCGAGACGACGTTCGCCGAGGAGACGGAGACCGACCTGTTCGGCGAGCAGGCGGTCCTGTGCGGCGGCGTGACGTCGCTGGTCAACGCCGGGTTCGAGACGCTCGTCGACGCCGGCTACCAGCCCGAGCTCGCCTACTTCGAGACCATGCACGAGCTCAAGCTGATCGTCGACCTCATGTACCAGGGCGGCCTGCAGTACATGCGCTACAGCATCAGCGATACCGCCGAGTACGTCGACTACGTCTCGGGACCACGCATCGTGGACGAGCGGATCCGCGCCGAGATGAAGCAGATCCTTGCCGAGATCCAGGACGGCAGCTTCGCGAAGCGCTGGATCGAGGAAGGCCGCAACGGCGCGCCGGAGTTCAAGCGTCTGCGACGGGAGAACGCAAACGCCAGGATCGAAGGGGTCGGCGCTGAGCTGCGGAGCCACATGGACTTCATCGGTCCCAGGCAGGCTCCCGATGGCTGGGCCGATGGCGGCCGCGAGAAAGCCGAGTCGATCCCGGGCGAGGGCGTGGCTTGATGCCGCCCCGCATCCGCGTCTTCGACACCACCCTGCGTGACGGCGAGCAGACGCCGGGCGCCGCGCTCACCGCAGACGAGAAGGTCACCGTCGCGAAGCAGCTGGCACGGCTGAGCGTCGACGTCATCGAGGCCGGATTCCCGGCCGCCTCCCCCGGCGAGGCAGAGGCGGTGCGCCGCATCTCGGCCGAGGTCGGGGCGGCCGAGGATGCGCCGGCCATCGCCGCGCTGGCCAGGTGCGTCCCGGCCGACGTCACGGTGGCGGCAGCAGCGCTCGATCCGGCACGGAAGCGTCAGCTGCACGTCTTCATCGCCACGTCCGACATCCACATCACCCACAAGCTGCGCACCACGCGCGAGGACGTGCTCGAGCGGATCCGCACCTGCGTCGCACAGGCACGACGGATGGTCGGTCCCGACCACGAGGTCGAGTTCAGCGCCGAGGACGCATCGCGCTCAGAGCTGCCGTTCCTGCTCGAAGCGTTCGAGGCTGCTGTGCAGGCAGGCGCATCGGTCATCAACGTGCCCGATACCGTCGGCTACACCGAGCCGAAGGAGTACGCCGCCGTCGTGAAGCAGGTGGTACGCCTGGTGGGCAGACGGGCGATCGTGAGCACCCACTGCCACAACGACCTGGGGCTGGCCACCGCCAACACGCTGGCCGCCATCCAGGCCGGAGCGCGCCAGGTCGAGGTCACCGTCAACGGGCTCGGCGAGCGGGCCGGGAATGCCTCGCTCGAAGAGGTCGTGATGGCGCTCCGCACGCGCCCGGGGCAGTTCCGATCCGCCACCACCAGCGTGGCAACCGAGCAGCTGACCGCGACCAGCCGGCTCGTGAGCTACCTGACCGGCATCCCGGTGCAGCCGAACAAGAGCGTGGTCGGCGCCAACGCATTCGCACACGAGTCGGGCATCCACCAGGACGGCTTCCTCAAGAATCCGCTCACCTACGAGATCATGACCCCCGAGTCCGTCGGCCTGTCCGGCTCGACGCTGACGCTCGGCAAGCTCTCAGGCCGCGCCGGGTTCGACGAGCGGCTGCGGCGGCTCGGCATCCATGTCGAGCCCGAGACGCTTGACCTTCTCTACGGCGAGGCGATCGGCCTGGCGGACCAGAAGAAGCAGGTGACCGATGCGGACCTGCTGGCGCTGGCGGAGATGCACGCCGATCCCGTTCCGCAGCTCGTCGGCCTCGAGCACTGGGCGGCAGCCAGCCGCCAGGGCGAGTCCTCGAGCGGCAACGTGTCGCTCTTCTATGACGGCAAGACGTTCCGCGCCTTCGCCGGCGGCAACGGGCCGGTCGACGCGCTCCTGTCAGCGGTCGATAGCGCGCTCGAGCAGATCATCGGGGGTCGCCCGCAGCTGGTCGACTACCAGGTGCGCTCGATCGGTTCAGGCGAGGACGCACAGGGCGAGGCGACCGTCAAGATCAGCTCGCCCGCCGGCAACGGAGATGTGCCGCAGACGTTCACCGGCCACGGACTCTCCACGAACGTGGTGGAGGCGAGCCTTCGGGCCTACCTGGCGGCCGTGAACAAGCTGATCGCGGAGCACCCGGTGGCGGCCGATGCGGTCGCCGCCGCGCGCGAGCGACGGACGGCCGGTGATGCGGTCGCGACGCCGGCCGGGAGCCATCCATGAGGCAGCATCGCGTGGCCTCCCTGCCCGGCGACGGGATCGGGCCGGAGGTGTGTGCCGTCGCGCGTCGGTGCGTCGACGCGGCCGGAAGCGCGTTCGGCTTCGAGGTGCGCTGGGACGAGCAGCCGGTCGGTGGGGCGAGCATCGACGCGGTCGGCCAGGCGCTGCCGGCGACCGCGCTCGCGGCCTGTCGCGCGGCCGATGCCGTGCTGCTCGGTGCCGTCGGCGGCCCCCGCTGGGACGACCCGTCGGCCGCGACACGACCGGAGGACGCGCTGCTCGGCCTTCGCTCCGAGCTCGAGCTGTTCGCCAACCTGCGCCCGGTCGTCGCCCACGGCGCGCTCGACGCGGCATCGCCCCTGCGCCCCGAGATCCGCGCCGGCGCCGACATCCTCATCCTGCGCGAGCTGACCGGAGGGCTCTACTTCGGCCGCCCGCAGGGCCGCTCGAACGAGGATGGTGTCGAATCGGCGGTCGATACGCTGCGTTACACGCGCCCGGAGATCGAACGCATCGTGGAGCTCGCCTTCGAGCTGGCGGAAGGCCGGCGCGGCCACCTCACCAGCGTCGACAAGGCGAACGTCCTCGCCTCCAGCCGCCTGTGGCGCGAAGTCGTCGACGACATCGCACCGAGCCATCCCACGGTCAGCGTCGAGCACGCGCTCGTCGACTCGAGCGCCTATCTGATCCTGACCCAGCCGTCGCACTACGACGTGATCGTCACCGAGAACCTGTTCGGTGACATCCTGTCGGACGAGGCGGCAGCCATCGCCGGCTCGCTCGGCCTGCTCGCATCGGCCAGCCTGGGGACGCGGGCGACGTCGAACGGCCGCTTCGGCATGTACGAGCCCGTCCACGGCAGCGCGCCGAGCATCGCCGGCCAGGGGCTCGCGAATCCGCTGGCGACCGTCTCCTCCGCCGCGCTGATGCTGCGCCTCTCCCTGGGCGAGGCCGAGGCCGCCGATGCGCTCGAGGCGGCCGTGGACACATGCATCGAGGATGGACCGCGCACCGGTGACCTGGGCGGATCCGACGGCACGGAGGCAATCGCGGGCTTCCTGGTCGCGCGGATCGGCGCGGGCATGGAGGTGACGGCATGATCGTCCTGTACGACACCACGCTCCGCGATGGCACGCAGCGCGAGGGCCTCGTCCTCTCGCTGGCCGACAAGCTGAAGATCGCTCGCCGCCTGGACGAGGCCGGCTTCCCGTACGTCGAGGGCGGTTGGCCGGGGTCGAACCCGAAGGACGAGGAGTTCTTCGCCGCCGCGCGGTCCATGACGTTCCGGCATGCAAAGCTCGCCGCGTTCGGCTCGACACGCCATCGGTCGAACCGCGCGGACGAGGATCCGAAC
Source organism: Chloroflexota bacterium (assembly GCA_052388515.1). Taxonomy (GTDB): domain Bacteria; phylum Chloroflexota; class Limnocylindria; order QHBO01; family QHBO01; genus JACDBZ01. The sequence goes on from JBQTHZ010000035.1 coordinate 21,156, forward strand.
CTGCGCGCGTTGCTGGCGGCGGAGACGCCCGTCACGACCATCTTCGGCAAGAGCTGGCTGCTCCACGTCACCGACGTGCTGGGCGCGACGGCGGAGGAGAACCTGGCCATGATCGGCGAGTCGGTCGCCTTCCTGCGTGCCGCTGGCCGCGAGATCGTCTACGACGCCGAACACTTCTTCGATGGCTACAAGGCCGATGCTTCCTATGCGATCGCCACCCTGCGCGCCGCCCTCGCTGCCGGCGCGACGACGGTGGTGCTGTGCGATACCAACGGCGGCTGCCTCACCGATGAGGTTGCCGCCATGACGCGGAGCGTGGGTGCCGAGCTGGGAACGGGCGTGACCCTCGGCATCCACGTTCATGACGATGCCGGCCTGGCGGTGGCCAACTCCCTCGCCGCCGTTCAGGCCGGTGCTCGTCACGTCCAGGGCACCATCAACGGGTACGGCGAGCGTTGCGGCAACGCGAACCTCGTGACCATCTGGGCGAATCTCGGGATCAAGCTGGGGCTGGACACGGCGCCGAGCGCCGATGACCTGAGCCACCTGCCCGAGCTCTCGCGCTTCGTCGCCGAGGTCGCCAACATCGCCCCCGACGCGCACCAGCCGTACGTCGGCACCAGCGCCTTTGCGCACAAGGGCGGCGTCCACGGCGCCGCCACGGCTCGCGTCGAGCCGGCGTACCAGCACGTCGATCCGGCGGTCGTGGGCGGGACGTCGCGGCTGGTCGTCAGTGAGCTCGGCGGTCGCGCGAACGCCGCCTGGCGCGTGCGCCAGCTGGGCCAGCTGGCGTCGGAGGGCCTCGATCCCGGCGAGCTCTCGAAGCTGATCAAGCAGCTCGAGTCCGAGGGAGCATCCTTCGAGGGCGCCGACGCGTCGTTCGAGCTCCTCGTTCGGCGCCGCCGGGAGGACTACCTGGCACCGTTCCAGATCGTCGACTTCACCGTCATCGTGGAGCGCCGCAACGGTGCGCCACCGCGCGCCGAGGCGAGCGTCAAGGTCGAGGTCGATGGCGAGGTGCTGCACACCGCGGCCGATGGCAACGGGCCGGTCAACGCGCTCGACCTCGCGCTCCGCAAGGCGCTCGGCGCGTTCTACCCGACCCTCGACGAGGTGCACCTCGTCGATTACAAGGTGCGCATCATCGACGGCGAGGCGGCCACCGGCGCTCGCACGCGGGTCATCATCGAGACCGGGCACGAGACCGGCTCGTGGCTGACCGCCGGCGCCGATGCCAACATCATCGCCGCCTCCCTGGCCGCCCTGCACGATTCCCTGGAGTACGCCATCTGGCGCCTCGACGCCCGTCCGCGCAGGCGAGATGAACGCAGCTCGTCGCATGCAGCGCACCACCCCACGCGCCTGGCCGCCGGAGAGGCCTCGTGACGGCGGTCGAGGCTCGTCCGGCATCGGGCCACCCGGGCGCCACCGGCGGCATCGGCGGCTGGGCCTACTTCGAGGGCGGCATCGTTCCCATCGGCGAAGCGAACGTCAGCATCGCGACGCACACCTTCAACTACGGCACGGCCGTGTTCGAAGGGATCCGGGCATACCGCCAGGCTGATGGCAGCAGTGCCATCCTGTTCGCCCACGAGCACTACGAGCGGCTGCTGCGCAACGCACGGCTGTTGCGCGCATCGGTGCCGGAGTCGGCGGACGACCTCGTCGAGATCACGCGGGACCTCCTGCGCCGCAACGCCACCGAGGGCGACGCCTACATCCGCCCGCTCATCTACAAGGCGGCGCGCTCCATTCGCGTCCAGCTCACCGGCCTGGAGGATCGGGTCGGGATCTTCACCATCCCGCTCGGCGACTACCTGCCGACCGGCGGCATCCGCGTCACCGTGTCCGGCTGGCAGCGAGTAGGCGACAATGCCATCCCCGCCCGCGGCAAGATCAGCGGCTCGTATGTCAACGCAGCCTTCGCGGCCGAGGATGCGCACGCCGCGGGCTACGACGACGCGATCCTGCTCACCGGCGACGGCCACGTGGCCGAGGCATCGGCGGCCAACCTGTTCGTGGTGTCCGGTCGCGAGGTCGCCACGCCGCCCCTGACCGATGACGTCCTGGCCGGAATCACGCGTGCAGCGATCCTCCGGATTGCAGGCGACGCCGGCCTCGACGTCGTCGAGCGACGGATCGACCGCTCCGAGCTGTACCTTGCCGACGAGGTGTTCCTGACCGGCACCGGCGTGCAGGTGGCGCCGATCTCGTCGATCGACGACCGCCCGGTCGGCACCGGCGACTTCCTCGTTTCGCTCGACATGCAGCGTCGCTACTTCGCCGCGGTGCGCGGCAGCGACGAGCGCTACGCCAACTGGCTCACCCCGATCTGACGTGCCGCCTTCTGCCGGCGGCCAACCGCAAGGAGACCGATCCCGATGACCCTTCCCCAGACCGAATCGACCCAGGCGCTGAGCATCGAGCGCTGGTCCGCGACGAGCGGCAGCGAGCGCGGCAGCCGAGCGTCGCTCGTCCTCCACGGCGGAGGCCATCGCTGGCGCGCCCACGCCGAGGGCAACGGCGCCATCGACGCGCTGATGCGCGCCGTGGATGACGCGCTGGCCCCGCTGCTCGGCGAGGGCGTGGTCCTGACCACCTTTGACGTGCATGCCGCCGGCCCGGGTCACGAGACGAAGGGGTCGGTCTCCCTCTCCATCCGGTCGCGTGCCGATGACAACGGCCCACTCTATCCAGGTCGCTTCGTGAGCGAGAACGTGCTGGAGGCCTCGGTCGGAGCGTATGTCGACGCCGTCAACGCACTCCTGGCCGATGCGGGCGTCGACATCGCCTCCGCCGTCCCGACGCCCGGCTCCACCGATACGCACGACACCGATCCCGAGCATCGCAGCGGGGCCAAGGACCGGATCATGTCGGCCTACAACGGCTGACCGGCTGTCAGCCCGTGGGTGCTCGCGGTGGCGTGCAAGCCGCGGTGGTCAGGAGAGATGGCGGGCGGCCACGCGGAGGTCGCTGATCAGCTGGGCGAGCAGATCATCGCGGTCGTCGTCGGGCGCTCGCAGCACGGCGGACGGATGAATGGTGCCGAGGGCCTGGCCGAGGGCGGAGCCTGTCACCTCGCCGTGCTGACGCGTCACCCTGAAGGACTTGCCGAGCACGGCCTGCGCGGCCGTCGCACCCATGCACACGGTGAGCTCGGGCTTGATGCGCGCCACCTCGGCCTCGAGCCATGGATAGCATGCCTCGACCTCGGCGCGGTCCGGCTTCTGGTGGATCCGTCGCTTGCCGCTCGGCGCCCGTCGCCACTTGAAATGCTTGACCACGTTCGTGACGTACACATCGTCGCGATCGATGCCCGCGTCGACCAGCGCGCGGTCCAGCAACCGTCCCGCGGGACCCACGAACGGCGCCCCTTCGAGGTCCTCGCTGTTGCCGGGCTGCTCCCCGACGATCAGCAGCCGTGCCGTCGTCGACCCATCCCCGAACACGGTCTGCGTGGCGCGCGCCCACAGCTCGCATGCACGACAGCCCGTCGCCAGCGCACGAAGCGCCCCGACGCTCCGCGCGCGGGGGATTGCCGCGTCTCGAGCATCGCGGTCGAGCGCATCGGCCATGGATCGAAGCAGAGCAGAACCGTGGCCAGCTCGGCGCGCTGCTTGCATGGAACCACGACGAAGCACTGGAGGCCGATCGAATGACCGATGACCCCGAGCGCCGCGAGGGCGGCGCGTGGATAGGCCAGCATCCTGACGAGAACACCGAGAGCGTGCGTGAGCAGCTCGATGACGGAGCCGAACGGATTGCCGTGACGAACAACGAGGCCGGTGACTCGCCGAGCGACGACGGATGGCCGACCGGTCACCGCGAGGGCGACCAGGCCGGCGACGATGACGTGCGTCGCGCGGGCGAGAGCCGCTGAGCCGATGGAGCAGGAGCGAGACGCGACCAGCGTCAACCAGCCAAGCGGCGATCCGCCGGACGAAGGACTCGCCTACGACCCGTCCATGACCGAGGGGGACGAGGCGAACATCCCGCCGGAGTCAGACGCCGATCCCGAGAGCGACGCCGACATCGACGAGGGCTGACCCCCGGGCCGCTACCATGCGGCCATGCCCGACGCGCAGGTGATGACGGTGACCGGTCCCATGCCGGCATCCGCGCTCGGCGTCGTGGATGCCCACGACCATCTCTTTCTGCGAAGTCCGGCGTTGCCGGGCGACGAGTTCGACGACCTCGATCTCTCGACCGCCGAGGTCCTCGACGGCCGATCCAGTGGCCTGGGCCCCATCGTCGACATGACGCCGATCGGCCTTGGCCGTCGACCGGACCTGCTGCACGCAGTGTCGGAAGTGACCAGCGTGCCGATCATCGCGGCCACGGGATACCACCGCGACGCGCACTACCCGGCCGGCCACTGGGTCCACGAGGCGTCCGTCGACATGTTGGCCGCACGCATCGTCGGCGACCTGGAAGCGGGCATGCATCCAGGGTGATCCTCCAGCGGGTGATTGGTGGGAGCCTGATTGTAGGCTCGCTCGCGCGCTGCCCTCAGGAGCCGGTGAGCACGAGCGTCTCCATCATCAGATCGAGCCCCCGCTTGTGCGCCGACTCGGAATCAGGCGCGCTCGCCCTCCGCCTGGCTGGGGCGTGGGGGGCGCGGTCCGCCATCGGCCTCGTCGCCACCCTCGGCCGGGCTCGGCCGAATCGGCGCCTGATCGGCTTCAGCTTCCGGTTCGTCTTCGGTTCGGTCCAGCCGTGGATCGGGCGGCTCCGGTTCGCTGATCGGCTGGTCGGTCATATGGATGCTCCCTTCGGTGCCGAAGTGATGCAGCCCACATGCCATGGACGCGAAGGAGGGCCTCCGGCTGAGCCGAAGACCCTCCGCAGGTCGTGATTGACCCTTGGTGTCAGCGCGAACGCGCTCGCACGGCCGCGAGATTGAGGCGGACCGTCCATCCCAGTCCGGCGATCACGAACAGTGCCAGCAGTGCAGCGGGCAGCGACTCCGTCACCGTCGGCGTGGCCGTATCCGGCAGGCCGCCGGCTCCGACAGGGTTACCGCCCAGCGTCCCCTCGCCGGTCGGCCCGCTGCCATCGGTGTCGGGTGACTCGCCCTCCTCCTCCTCGACATCCTGAGCCACGAACGCGAAGTTGTAGGCGTGGATCATGATCATGCCGTCAGACAGCGCCGTCTCGGACGCCGTGCTGGTGTCGAGCATGATCACGCCCGTCGCCTCGACCTCATCGATCGAGGTCGTCAGGGCCGTCTCGTCCTCACTCCCCGGCGTGAAGCGGATGGTGCCGAGCCCCGTCGAACCTGCCGGATCCGCGGTCTCGGTGACGACCACGGCGCCATCGATCATCTCGAACATGTAGTGGCTCGTGTCCAGGCAGACGTCCGCCTCGATCGTGCCATCTCCATCGGCATCGAGCATCACGTCGTCCTCGCAGAGCGCCGCCTGCTCGAAGGTACCGTCCGTTGACAGCATCCGCGTGCCACTCGCGTCGACGACGCTGAAGTCGAAATCGACCGTGCCGTTGGTGATCGCGCCATCGGTCGGCACGTCACCGGTCAGGACGATGGTCGGGCAGCCGAGGACCGTCGCCACCAGGCCCGAGATCGTTCCGATCCCGCCCGGCTGGCCGCCGGCGCCCGCGCTCTCGACCGCTTCGAACTCCTCGACGGTGCTCACGTCGTCGCAGAGGTGCTTCATGATCGAGACGCTCACGGTCTCCTCCTCGCCGCCACCCTCGCCCTCGTCGGTCGGTCGGTTGAAGAAGCGCGCGTCCGGGCTGTCGCAGTCGCCATCGTTGTCGACCTCGACCGTCTGCTCCGGCTCGATGATCTCGTAGCCGTCAGGAGCCTGGATCTCGCGGACCAGGTACTCGGCATCTTCCGGGAGACCGGTGATGCAGATCTGGCCGTTCTCATCGCTCGTGAATGTGCCGTCGAGCCCCTCGACCTCGAACACCGCGCCCGGCAGCCGGGTCGTCGTGCCTTCCACCAGCTTGAAGATGTTGAGTGTCGCGCCATCTTCGTCCTGCGCGGCAACCGGGCTCGGACGAACCACGGACGCGAGCGTGAGCATGAGCGTGATCGTGGCGAAGATCGCCAGGCCGATGCCGATCGGCGAGCCTCTCAACGACGTGGTCTGCGAGTGCATGAATGCCCCATCCCTTCCTGTGACACCAGCCGCGTGCGCGGCATCGGATCCGATTGGCGAAACCCACGGCCCACCGCCGGGTCGTGGCGACGAGGCAGGAGAGTGCAGGGGCCGTACCAACGTACTAGGACGATCGACGGACGAGCGCTTGCTCGCTGGGCGTGGGAACCGGACGTTCCCGGTGCCGCCTGTCAGGACCTTGATGCTCCGTCAGGGGCCAGAGATGGTCAGCGTGCCGCTCATCCCGAGGCTCTCGTGGCCGGCAAGCGAGCAGAAGATGGTGTACTCGCCGGGCTCGAGCTCGCCGCTGATCGTCTCCATCTCGCCGACGCTCAGGTCCGCGGTCGCCAGCAGGATTTCGCCGTCGGCGTCACGGATGGTCAGGTTGTGCGGCGTCGGGCCGTCGTTCGTGACGTCGATCGTCACGCCCGGGCCGTCGACCTCCAGCTCGGACGGATCGATCATGAAGTCGGCCACGCTGACGGCAAGCGAAGCCGCGGTCGAGGCATCGGCGGACACCGGAGCGTCGCTCTCGGCGGCGGGCGAGCAGGCGACGAGTCCGACGAGGAGCGCGGCAATCAGGAACGTGGTTCGCATCGGGTTCATCCTTCGTGCATTGAGAAGGGGCGGCCCAGTCGATCCGGACCGCCCCTCGAGAGATGGGAGGAACTACTCGAAGCTCTCCGGCTGCGCGGCCACGATCGCCTCAGCGAGCGGGTCGCCCAGCATGCGCATGTGCATCGCGGCGGTGCGGTCGGCTTCGGCTGCTGCTGCAGCGTCGCCGGCGCCCTGGGCATCCACGACGGCTGCCGTCGTGAGCACGTGCTCGGTGATCAGCTCCGCGAGGGCGTCCTCGGGGAGGCCGGTCGCGCCGGCCAGGAAGGCGCTGAACTCGGGGACGTAGACCGTGGTCAGGTCCTCCACCGCCTGGTCCTGCACGGCCATATCATCGGTGGCAACACCGGTGGTGTAGTCGACGAAGAAGCCGTTATGGGCGCTCCAGATGCGGTTCCACTCGTCCTCCGCTTCCTGGCCGAAGAGCCCGCCGATGGCACCCCCGAGGTCGGTGCCGTTCGTGTTGAGCGCGGCACCGGCCGCGGCGAACTCATCGTCGCGACCGCCGATGGCGGCATCGGTCGCGAAACTGGCCAGGAACAGGTGCTCCTGGAGGAGCTGGTTGAGGGCGACACGGAAGTCGACGGCGGGGTTGATCGCCTCGCCCTCGATGTCATTGCCCTCGGCGATGGCCGGGGCAAGCGCGTCACCGATCATCTGCATGTGGGCGTAGGCGGTGCGGATGGCCTCGTAGGCGGCCTCCCAATCACCGGCGGCCTGCGCGTCGACGACGGCCTTCGTCTGAAGGACATGGTCGGTCACGAGGCCGGCAACGGCGTCCTCCGGAAGCCCGGTGGCTCCGGCCAGGAATGCGCTGAACTCTGGGACATAGATCATGGTCAGGTCCTCGACCGCGCCGTCGGCGAGGGCGGCGTCATCGGTCGCCACGCCCGTCGTGTAGTCGACGAAGAACCCGTTGTGGGCGCTCCAGATGCGGTTCCACTCGTCCTCGGCCTCGGGGCCGTAGATGGAGCCGATGGCGCCGCCGAGATCGGTGCCGTTCGTGTTCAGCAGGCCGCCGTAGGCCTCGAACTGATCGGTCCGCCCGTCGAGCGCCGCGCCGGTCGCCTTGGAGGCCAGGATCAGGTGCTCACCGAGCAGGTAGTCGAGATCGGTGCGCAGGTTGGCGGCGTCGCTGTTGATGGCGCTCTCGCCACCCATGTCCATGTCCATCGACGCTTCGGGTGACTCCGGAGCCATCGACTCAGGTGCCATGGATTCGGGGGCCATCGACTCGGCCGTGCTCGGCTCGGTGGATGTGCCCGGGTCGGACGTGCACGCCGCGAGGGCGACAAGGCCCACCAGCAGCAGTGACGTCGGCTTCCAGGTTCGCACGTTCAGGTTCTCCTTAGAAGATGAAGCAATCGCCGACGGCGGTTGCCCATCTGATACGCGCGAGCCGATGTGCTGAATCAACGAGTCGATGGTACGGGTCGGCGTATGCGCCGGTCATCGGTCCTTCACACGCCGGTCATACTCTGGATCTCGATGGCCACCGTGCTGATCGTCGACGACGATCCCAGGATCCGCGATCTGCTCCGCCTGTACGTTGAGCGCGACGGGCACCGCGTGCTTGTCGCGGCCGATGGCGAGGCCGCCATGGAGACCGCGCTCCGTGCGCGGCCGGACCTGGTGCTGCTGGACGTCATGCTCCCTCGCCTGGACGGCTTCGAGGTCTGCCGCCGCATCCGCGCCACGTCGGACGTGCCGATCCTGCTGCTGACGGCGCGCAGCGGCGAGGGCAACACGGTCATCGGCCTCGACATGGGAGCCGATGACTACGTCGTCAAGCCCTTCTCGCCGCGCGAGCTGATGGCACGGGTGCGTGCGTTGCTCCGAAGGCGACGATCCGAGGGTGGCTCGGACGAGCCGCACCTCGTCGCCGGTCCGCTCGAGCTGGATCCGAACGCAGTCGAGGCCCATCTCAACGGCCGCCGGCTCGACCTGACACCGTTCGAGTTCCGCATCCTGCGCAGCCTCATGAGCCGGCCGGGCCGGGTGCTGACCCGCGACGAGCTGATCGACGCGCTCCACGGCGAGGGGGATCCCGGCATCTTCGATCGCACGATCGACGTCCACCTCGGGCGCCTCCGGCGAAAGCTGGGCGACGACGCCACTCGCCCGCGCTTCATCGCGACCGTTCGGACGGTCGGCTACAAGTTCGTGGCGCCCATCGAGCGGCGCCAGCCGCGCGCCGCATCGGCCTGAAGATGGCGAGCCTGCGGCTTCGGCTGATCGGCCTGTGGGTGATGCTCGCGCTGGTGATGGCGATCATCATGTTCATGGCGGTCCAGCGCTTCGGCTCCGCACAGGTCATGGAGCTGGCCATGGAGGCTGGCTCGTCCGAGGCCGAGGCGCAGGCCATGTTCGACCAGTACATCGGTCAGGTGCTCATCCTCGGCGCCCTGGTGGGCCTCGTGCTCGGTGCGCTGGCCGCCTGGTGGCTGCTGCGTCGCATCCTTCGACCGCTCGACCGTCTGACCCATGCCTCCCGCGCGATCGCCGCCGGCGACCTTGGCGCCCGCGTGCCCGACGCGCCCGATCCCGAGCTTCAGCGCCTGGCCGATGCGTTCAACCAGATGGCCGCCAGCCTCGAGCGCGTCGAGCAGCTGCGGCGCGCGGTGGTCGAGGACGTCGCGCACGAGCTGCGCACGCCGCTGACCAGCCTCCAGGGCTACACCGAGGCGATGGCCGACGGCATCGTCGAGCCGACGCCGGAGATGCTGCGCACGGTCAACGAGGAGATCGTGCGCCTCACCGGCCTGGTCACCGGCCTCGACGAGCTGGCGCGTGGGGAGCGTGGTGAACGGGCACAGGCACGGGCCGAGGTCGACCTCGCGACCCTCGTCCAGCGTGCGGTCGACATTCATTCGCCCGAGCTGGCCGGTCGCCGCATCTCCGTTCGGATCGAGGACGCATCATCGATGCCGACCCTGCTGGCCGACCCGGATGCCATCGGCCAGGTCGTGACGAACCTGATGCAGAATGCGGCCCGCTACACCGATGACGGCGGCGAGATCATCGTCCGCATCGGAGAAGATGGTGGCTGGGTGCGCTGCGCCGTCGAGAACACCGGTGCCCCCATCCCGGCGGCCGAGCTCCCGCTCATCTGGGAGCGCCTGTACCGCGTCGATCACTCGCGAACGCGCGCCAGCGGCGGAGCCGGCATCGGCCTCGCCATCGTCCGCCAGGTCGTCGAGGCGCACGGCGGCAGCGTCGGAGCGTCCTCGCAGGACGGCCACACCGAGGTCTGGTTCCAGCTCCCCGCTGCTGCCGGTTGATCGGGCAGGCACGAACCTGGCCGCGGTGGCCACCGACAACGAGTCAGTAGGCTAGGATCAGCAGCCGGAGGGCAGCGAGCGTGAGCGTCGCGTCTGCCCTGCACGCGCAGAGTCTGCTCGCCCTCCGTCTGCAAGCGGAGGAGACCGATGACGACCATCGAGAGCGACGAGCTCGTCGCTCTCCGCGAGATCGTTCGCCTCGGTGCATCCGCGCCCACCTGGGACGAGCTGATGCAGCTCATCGTCGATCGCAGCACCGTGGCCATGACAGCGGAAGTGTGCTCTCTCTACCTGGTCGACCGCGACGGGGCGGGGCTGACGCTTGCCGCCACGAACGGCGTCGATCGCGAGCAGGTCGGCGTGGCTCGCCTGGAGATCGGACAGGGAATCACCGGCATCGCGGCGCGTGATCACGAGCCGGTTGTCAGCAGCGATCTCGCGAACGACCCGCGCTGCGCGTGGATCCGGGGCGTCGACCATGAGCGATTCACCTCGATCCTTGCCGTGCCTCTCGAGGTCCGCGACCGAGTCGTCGGGGTGCTGAACGTGAAGACGGTCGCGCGTCGCGAGTTCGCTGGCGAAGACGTGCGTCGCCTCGCGACGATCGCCGAGATGCTGGCCGGCGTGGTCGAGCGGAGGCGACTCCACCTCGAGACCGAGGCACAGCTCGATGCCCTGCGCAGCGTGGACCAGGCCCGGGCCGAGCTGATCGCGGTCGTAACCCATCAGCTCCGCACGCCGCTCGCCGTGATGCGCGCATACCTGGACTTGTTGGCCGAGGCCGCTGACGCGCCGAACCGTTCGGAGATCGCAGGCTGGCATGCGGCGGCGATCGGCGAAGTGATGCGACTCGACGCGCTCGTCAATACGATCCTCGACACCGTACGTGTCGATCAACTCCTGGCGATCGAGCGCCGGCCAATCGAAGTCGGGCCGGTGATCGATGAGGTCCTCACCCGGCTCGCGCCGTTGCTGCGCCGCCATCGGCTCGAGCGCTACACGCGGCAGACCACGAGCGCGATCGGCGATCCCGCAAGGCTGGCCCAGGTGCTGGAGCTTCTCCTCGAGAACGCGGCCAAGTACGCGCCTTCGGGTGCGACCATCGTCGTCGCCGACTGGAGCTCCGATGGCCAGGTTCACGTGTGCGTCGGCGATGACGGCCCCGGTGTCCCACCGGACCAGCGCGACGCGGTATTCGAGCCGTTCGTCCGCCTTCACCAGGATGGCATGCCCGGCGCTGGTGTCGGTCTGTTCGCGGCACGGCGACTCATGGGCGCCATGGGAGGCCATCTCTGGATCGAGGACCGACCCGGCAGCGGCAGCCAGTTCGTCGCGGCGCTCGCCGAGGCGTCCAGGGCGAGTGCATGACGACGACATCCACCGTCAAGATTCTCGTCATCGACGACGAACCGGCGATGGTCGGCGCCATCGCGGCGCTCGTCGGCAGTGCCGGGCACCGCGTGATTACCGCGTATGACGGCCACGATGCGATCCGCCGGTACGATGCGGAGCTGCCGGACCTGGTGATCCTGGACCTGGCGATGCCGGGCCTGGACGGGCTCACCGTCTGCTCGGCAATCCGGCAGCGTGGAGGCACGCCGATCATCGTCCTCTCCGGGGAAGGCCAGGAGACAGCCAAGGTCGAGGCGCTCGACGCCGGCGCCGACGACTACGTGACCAAGCCGTTCGGCAAGCAGGAGCTGCTCGCGCGCATCCGGGCGGTCACCCGGCGGAGCGAGACTGATGCGTCGGCCGCCGAGAACGAAGTCGGTTCGGTGCGCATCGACCGACGACGCCATGAAGCGTGGGCCGCAGACCAGCTGCTCCGCCTCACGCCGATCGAATACGCCCTCCTCGATGCGCTCCTGTCGGCTCGCGGAGACCTCGTCACGCATGCCGAACTCCTCGAAGCAGGATGGCCAGGCGAACCTGATCCCGATCCGTTATGGACGAAGCCACACCTGGCCCGTTTGCGGGCGAAGCTGCGCGAGGCCGGCGGCGCGCTTCCAACGCCGGTCCGCGCGGTCGGGTACCGCCTCATCGAGCAGCAGCCAGCTGCTCGGCAGGGACCTCGGTGATGGACACCGCAGCGCGGGGCTCGACCACGAGGAACTGCTTCAGGAGGTCCTGGCCCCCCGCCACCAGTGCGGCCGCACGCCGGCTGCCCTCGGCGGCATGCTCCGCAAGGAGGTCCAGCAGGGGGCGCGCGTCGGCCTCACCGGTGAGCGCGCGCGACGTGACGCTCATGGTGTTGAGCCGGTCCTCGGCACCGTCCCCGCTGAGAACATAGGCGCGACCACCGGTCATGCCGGCTCCGAAATTCGGCCCAATGGTGCCCAACACCGCAACCGTGCCCCCGGTCATGTACTCGCAGCCGTGTGCACCGATGCCTTCCACCACCGCACGGGCACCGCTGTTGCGGACGCCGAACCGCATGCCGGCCCGGCCGACGATGTGCAGCGCACCCGCGGTGGCGCCGAACAGGCACACGTTGCCGGCGATCACCTGATCCTGGGCGTCGTCGCGCGCCATCGGCGGCCGCACGACGACCGTGCCGCCCGAGAGCCCCTTTCCGACGTAGTCGTTCGCCTCGCCGGTGACGCTGATCCGCATGCCGGCCACGGCGAATGCTCCGAAGCTCTGTCCGGCCGATCCGTGCAGCTCATACCGAACGTGTGGCAGTCGCCTGGGTTCCTCCGTGCGTTGGAGTGCACCCGCGAGCCGCGCCCCGATGCTGCGATCCCGTGTCGCCACCCGTGCGCGCACGATGACCGGGTCGCCGGCGGCGACGCCAGCGAGTGTCGCCTCGAGCACATCGGCTTCGAAGCTCGGATCCGCCGGCCGCGGGGCCCAGCGCGGGCGGTCGTTCGGCGCTTCGTTCAGGACTGGCCTCCAGGCCATCTCGTGGAGCAACGGTCCCACGTCGAGCGCCGCCGACCTGCGTGGCCCGAGCAGGTCGCTGCGGCCGATCGCGTCTGCAACGGATGCCAAACCCAGCGCCGCCAGCTCCCTCCGTACGTCGTCCGCGAGTGCCATGCAGAAGGCGACGACATCTTCGGGGGTGCCGGTGAATTTCGCGCGGAGATCTTCGCGCTGCGTCGCGATACCCGTCGGGCAGGTGTCGAGATGGCATTGACGAGCCATGTCACAGCCGATGGCGACCAGCGCCGCCGTGCCGAAGCCGTACTCTTCGGCGCCGAGCATCGCCGCCACCACGATGTCCCGTCCCGTCTGGAGCCCGCCGTCGGTGCGCAGTGAGACGCGATCGCGCAGCCGGTTGCGGACGAGCACCTGGTGGACCTCGGCCAGGCCGAGCTCCCAGGGCAGCCCCGCGTGCTTGATCGAGGAGAGCGGCGACGCGCCGGTGCCACCGGCATGCCCGGAGACCATCACATAGTCGGCCTGCGCCTTCGCGACGCCTGCCGCGATGGTGCCGATCCCGGCACCCGCCACGAGCTTCACGCCGATCCGAGCGCGCGGATTGACGGCTCGAAGGTCACCGATGAGCTGGGCAAGGTCCTCGATCGAGTAGATGTCGTGGTGCGGGGGTGGGCTGATCATGGTGGCTCCCGTCTGGCCGCGCCGCAGGCGGGCGATGGTGGCCGTCACCTTCCTGCCCGGAAGCTGACCGCCCTCGCCGGGCTTCGAGCCCTGCGCGATCTTGATCTCGAGCTGCTGGGCGCGAGCCAGGTACTCGGCCGTCACGCCGAAGCGCGCCGAGGCGACCTGCTTGATGGCGGCATCGCGTCGGTCGCCATCCGCCGATGGCGCATACCAGGCGGGGTCCTCTCCGCCCTCGCCCGAGTTGGCGCTGGCTCCCAGGCGTGCCATGCCGATGCTGATCGCCTGGTGCGCCTCCGGCGACAGCGCTCCGAGGCTCATCGCCGAGCTGACGAAGCGGCGAACGATGGCCGATGCCGGCTCAACCGCTTCCAGGGGCAGCAGTGGCCCGGCCGCACGCAGGTCCAGGAGGTCTCGTGGTTGGCGCGGACCGAGATCATGCAGCAGGTCCCCGTAGGCGACCAGCGATGCACCGGACCGAACGGCAGCCTGGAGCGCCTTCACGGCCTTCGGCGCGTACGCATGGGCCTCCCCCGTGCCCCGGAAGCGTACGAATCCGGGATCTTCGAGCGACGGCGCTCCCCGTCTGAACGCCCCGCGGTGACGCGCGACCAGCATGTGGCCGATCGCATCGACGCCGATGGAACCGGGCCACAGGTTGGCCGCGGGGAAGCAGACTGCGACGAGTGCGGCGTCAAGTCCGAGCACATCGAAGATCTGGCCGCCGCGGTACGACGCGATCGAGCTGATGCCCATCCGTGCCAGGATCTTGCGCAGTCCATGCTCGAGGGCGGCCACGGTGTTGCGGCGCGCTGTCTCGGCGTCGAGCCCCTCGGCGCCTCGTTCGCCGGCCTGCTCCGCCGCCAGCTCGAACAGCAGCCACGGATGCACCGCCGATGCGCCGACCGCGACGAGCATCGCGATGTCGTGGACATCGAAGGCGTCGCCGGTCTGGACCGCCACGTCCGTGCGCGAGCGACGCCCTGACGCAACGAGCTCCTGGTTGACGCAGCCGACGGCAAGGACCGATGGAATCGCGATCCGTCGCTCGCACACCGCGCGGTCGGACACGACGACGAGGTGGGCGCCTCGTCGAGCGGCTGCTCGCGCTTGACGCCGCAGGCGCGTCAGCGCGACCGCCAGACCACCCGATCCGCGCGACATCGGCCAGGTCGCGTCGAGCAGCGCGACCCGTGGGAGGGAGTCGAGCACCTGCGGCCAGCGGTGCGCGTCGAGGACCGGCGAACTGATCACGATGGCCTCGGACGGCCGGCCGCCGAGGAGGTCTGGCTGGCGCCCCACCGCCATCTCGAGCGACATGACCGCGCGCTCACGGTCCGGATCGATCGGAGGGTTCGTGACCTGCGCGAACGCCTGCCGCAGGAAGGCCGAAACGCGACGCGGCCGACTGGCCAGGGGGGCGATCGGCGTGTCGTCGCCCATGCTCCAGGTCGCCTCGTGCCCCTCGCTCGCCATCGGCCGGATGACCTGCTTCACGATCTCCGCGTCGAGCCCGAGCGCGATGCGCGTATTGATCTCTGCAGGCGGCGCATGGCCGGAAGGGAGGTTGACGATCTGCGCGGGCATCTCTGCGCGTCGCGTCGAACCGCCGCGCTCCAGCGTCGGGCCCACCACGTGCCCGGCATGGACGTCGACGACGAGCATCTCACCGGAACCCAGCCTGCGCCGATGCGTCACCCGCTCGGCCGGCAGCTCCACGCTTCCTGCCTCCGACGAGACGATCACAAGCCCATCGCGGGTGACGGTCATGGCCAGGGGCCGCAGCCCGTTGCGGTCGAGCATGCAGCCAACCCGCCGGCCATCGCCGAAGACCAGGGCTGCCGGTCCGTCCCACGGCTCGGAGCGCGCCGGCGCGAAATCCAGTGCAGGGCCGCCCAGGCCCTCGGCCGCTGGAATCAGCGACCCGATCGCTTCGTCGATGCGCATCCCACTCAACAGCATCAGCTCGAGTGCATCGTCGAGCGATTGCGAGTCAGAGCCGATCTCGGTGACCAGCGGGCCGATCCGCGCCATGCGCGCGGCCCATCGTCCGCTGCCGAGCGCACGCCGCCGGCCGCGCATGGCTTCGCGGTTCGCTCGGACGGTGTTGATCTCGCCGTTGTGCGCGAGGTACCCGAACGGCTGGGCGAGCCGCCACGAAGGGAAGGTGTTCGTCGAGTAGCGCTGGTGGAAGATCGCGTAGCGCGCATCGAGGTCATCGGCCCGCAGGTCGTCGTAGAAACGGCCCAGCTCATCGCCGACGAAGAGTCCCTTGTAGACGACCTGGGATGCGCCGATGGAGACGACGGCGAGCCCCGGTGCATCTCGCTCGACGGTGCGGCGCAGGATCGCCAGGCGTCGGGAGAAGGCGAGCGGGGTGAGCCGGCGATCGCCCACGATGATCGCCTGCCGGATCGTGGGCGTTTCCGACGCGCTGCGGTCCGCCACGAGCTCCCGCTGCACGGGAACGTCACGCCATCCCGCGACCCTCAGACCCTCGTCCTCGGCGCGGGACTCGATCTGGCGGGCGGCGGCATCGGCGCCGTCTGGGGGGAGGAAGCACATCGCGATGGCCACCCGCCCTCGTGGTCGAAGGGCCACCCCTGCTTCGGCGAGCAGTCGGCGGCCAAAGCGCCTCGAGATCGGAATCGAGATGCCGGCCCCGTCACCGGTGCGGTCATCCGCTGCGCGGGCGCCGCGGTGGGCGAGGGCGGCAAGTGCCTCGAGCGCCATCGGAACCGTGCTCCCGGCGTAGCGGCCCTCGACGTCGGCCACGAAGCCGACCCCGCACGCGTCGTGCTCATGCCGCGGGTCGTAGAGCGGCACCTCGATCGGCCGAAGGGGACTGACGCTCATCGATCCGGCTCGCCTCTTCGCGGGTGGCCCCACGATATGGCCGGGCCGGCCGCGTGTCGGCGTCAGCGAGGTTGTGCGTGCGTCGCGTTCCGGTCGCGAATCGGCGAACCCACTTCGCAACCTCCGGCTGCGGACCGAGGCGGATCAGCCGCAGGACCCCCGCTCCGCTGAGGCGCGCGATCGGGAGGCTACGAACCAGGGAGCCAGCCCGGCTCGGGGTCCCCGAACTTCGAGAGGAGGTAGTCGCGCGACGCCTCCACGGCCCTGCGCGGACTGGCGAGGTCGGCCTTGAGCCTGAAGTCCTCCTTCATGACCTCGCCATCGACCAGGACCGTCTTGACGTTCGAGATGTCGGCCGCACACACGACGGCGCCGACCGGGTCGATGATCGGCGCCACGTTCACGGCGCCTCCGTCGATGACGACGATATCGGCCTTCTTGCCCGGCGTCAGCGAGCCGGTTCGGTCGTCGATCCCGGCGACCCTGGCGCCGCCGAGGGTCGCCCACTCGAGCGCCTGGCGCGACGTGATAAGGCCGGGCGAAGCCTCCAGCCCGTCGAGGTGATCGTCCCACGCCGCCTGGTGCTTGCGCCCGCGCTCCGAGCCGAGGATGGCGTGCATCTGGGTGAACTGGTCTGCCGATGCGGTCGTCGCCACGTCGGAGGAGAGCCCGATCGGCACGTTGTGCTCGAGCGCGGTGACCGCCGGCGCCCAGCCGTGGCCCATCTGGATCTCGATCTGCGGCGCGAAGCTCACGTTCCCCCCGGAGTCGCGGACCAGGGCCCATTCGTCATCGGTGAAGTGCGAGGCGTGGACATAGGTCGTGCCCTCGTACAGCAGGTCCATGTCCCGCAGCGCGGCGATCTGGCCCTTGGTGTACCCGAATCGATCCATGGCGACGTGGACAGTGATGTCGATGTCGAGCTCCTTCGCCAACTCCCAGTCATGGCGCACCACCTCGGGCTTGCAGAAGCCGGGACCGCGAGTGGCGAGGCCCATGGTGATACGGCCCTCATCGGAGCTGAAGTACTGCGACCGCAGGCGACGCGCCTCGTCGCCGTCGGACGTCAGCACGCTGCCGGTGTAGTCCGGGCCGAACCACCAGTCGACCAGCGAGGTGTTGGGGAAGCCGTAGGCGAAGACCGATCGGATCTTCGAATCCTCGAGGGCACGGACCGATGCGTCGGCGTGCTCGGGCGTGTTCATGATGTGCGCCCAGTCGACGAGGGTGGTGATCCCGGCGTTGATGCACTCGAGCGCGCCCCACAGGGTCGCGGAGTGGACGTCCTCGGGTCGATAGTGCGGCGCGAACTTGTCGAGGATGGCGCTGAAGTAGGTGATCAGCGCGAAGTCCGGGGCGCAGGTGCGGATGCACGTCTCCCACGTGTGGCGATGCGTATCGATGAACCCGGGAATGACGATGTCCCCGGCGGCGTCGATGACGCGGGCACCGTCCGCCGCCAGGTCCTTGCCCACCTCGGCGATCTTGTCGTCCTCGACGAGCACGTCCGCGGCAGCCATCTCGCCGAGCTCTGGGTCCTGGGTCAGCACGATCCCGCCGCGGATGAGGATGCGGTCAGTCACAGGTTCGGTCCTTTCTCCTGATACGCCGATGGGTCAGCCCGCGCTCGCGAGCTGACGCAGGTAGGTGGCAACGGCCGAGAAGTCGCGATCGGCACCCAGCTCGGCCGATGCGTCGCCGATGAGGTCCTGGTTCGCGCGCGCCTGGGGCATCGGCACGCGGAGCCGATCCGCCAGGTCGATGATGAGCCGCAGGTCCTTCGCCGCCAGCTCGAGCGAGAAGGCCACGGGCGTCGTCTGCGGCTGAACGAAGGCTGCCCGCTTGTATCCGAGATACGGGGCGCCGGCGGCGCTCGTGCTGAACACCTCGTAGGCCAGGGCCCGATCGACGCCGGCGCGCTCGGCGAGGACGAGCGCCTCGCTCACTCCGTTGTTGATGGCGAAGATGAGGGTGTTCACCGCCAGCTTGAGCGCCGCCGCGCTGCCCAGTGGTCCGACATGAGTCACCTGCCTGGCCACCAGGTCGAGGGCCGGCCGGGCGCGCTGGACGTCCTCCGCCGAGCCGGCAGCCATGACCGTCAGCTGGCCGGCCTCGGCCAATGCGACGCTCCCCGAGACCGGCGCGTCCACGATCCCCACGCCGCGCTCGTGGAGCGGTGCGGCGAACGGCGCCAGGGTGTCGGGGGGCACCGTGCTCATGTCGACGAGCACGACGCCGGAGCGCGCCCCCGCCACGAGCCCCTCCGGCCCGTCCCAGGTGGCGTGCACCGCATCCGCGTCGGCGAGCATGGTGATCGCGATCTCCGAGCTGGCCGATGCCTCGGCCGGCGTGGGGGCCACCCGCGCGCCGAGCTCCTCGGCCAGCGCGTGTGCCGTGGCCAGGGTGCGATTGTGAAGGACCAGCGACACACCGCCGCGCGCCAGGGCACGGGCCATGGCCGATCCCATGCGGCCGGTCCCGATCACCGCCACCGACGTCATCGGCTCGCCTCCATGGTGGCGCGAATCGTCTGCGCGACCCGCGCCGCCGATGGCATCTGGACGTCCTCGAGGATCGGGTTGGCGGCCAGCGGGACGTGCGGCGTGGTGATGCGCACGATTGGCCCGTCGATCTCGTAGATCGCCTCCTCGGCCACGATCGAGACGACCTCGGCGCCCCAGCCAGCCAGCCGCGGGTTCTCCTCGACCGTGAAGAGGCGCTGCGTCCTTCGAACCGATGCCAGCACCGTCGTCATGTCCAGCGGGACCAGGCAGCGCATGTCGATCACCTCGACACTGATACCCTCCGAGGCCAGCGTCTCCGCCGCGGCGAGCGCGCGCGGCACCATGGCAGCCAGGGCCACCACGGTCGCGTCGCTCCCCTCTCGGACGATCTTCGCGACACCAAGCTCCTCGACGAGCTCGCCGTCGGGGACGTCCGCCTTGTCGGCGAGCAGCGCCTTGTGCTCACAGAAGATCACGGGGTCCGGGTCCCGTATGGCCGCAGCCATGAGGCCGACGACATCGGCCGGCGTCGAGGGCGCCACCACCTTGAGCCCCGGGATGGCCATGGCCCAGGTCTCGATGCTCTGAGAGTGCTGCGCCCCGAACCGCAGCCCACCGCCGTTGGCCGTCCGAATCACGAGCGGCAGGCTCACCTGGCCGTCAGTCATGTAGCGCGTCTTCGCGACCTGGTTGGCGACCATGTCCCACGCGACCCCGAAGAAGTCGCTGAACATGAGCTCCGCCACCGGGCGCAGGCCGGTCATCGCGGCGCCCATGGCCGCGCCGATGATCGCCTGCTCGCTGATAGGCGTGTCGCGCACGCGCTCCGCACCGAAGCGCGCGAAGAGGCCCTCCGTCGTCTTGAACACGCCACCCGCGGCGCCGATGTCCTCGCCCAGCATGACGACGTTCGGATCGCGCTCCATCTCCTGCGCGATGCCGCGGGCAACCGCCGCCCGATAGGTCAGGTCCGCCATGACGAGCCTCCATCCGCCCAGACCTCCGTGGTCGCGCTCGCCGGGTCGGGATCCGGCGCATCGCGGACGATGGCCTCGGCCTCCGCGACCATCGCCGTCGTCTCGGCGTCGATGGCGTCGAGTGCACCGGCGTCGAGCCCGGCGTCGAGGAGACGTTGCCGATAGGTCGGAATCGGGTCGCGGGCCAGCCACGCCTCGACCTCGTCGGGAGGACGGTAGGTGCCCGGGTCTGCGCGCGAGTGGCCGCCCTGGCGATACGTGATCGCCTCGACCAGGGCAGGTCCGTCACCATCACGGGCACGGTCGATCGTGCGGCGCGCCATGGCATGCACCGCCTCGACGTCGTTGCCGTCCACGACCAAGGGCTCCAGTCCGTACGCCGCCGCGCGGTCTGCCGCGGGCCGCTCGACGGCGGTCACGGCTCCGATGGGCGTGTATTCCATGTATTGGTTGTTCTCGCAGACGAAGACGACGGGCGCCTTCCAGACCACCGCCAGGTTCAGCGCCTCGTGGAATGCGCCGATGTTCGTCGTGCCGTCGCCGAAGAAGCACACCGCGACCTGGCCGGACCTGCGGTATTGCGCCGACCAGGCGGCGCCGACGGCGATCGGCAGGTGGGCGCCGACGATGGCATACGATCCCATCGCCCCGTGCTCGACGCTGGTCAGGTGCATCGAGCCGCCCTTGCCGCCCATGAGCGCGCCCTGCTTCCCGACCAGCTCGCCCAGGATCGGCGCCATCGGCACGCCTCGGGCCAGGGTGTGGTTGTGGCCGCGATAGGTGCAGAAGGTCCAGTCGTCAGCGCGCATGGCGGCGGCGAACCCGGCTGCCACCGCCTCCTGTCCGATCCCCAGGTGCGTCGTGCCGCGTACCAGCCCGGCCAGGAAGAGCTCGTGGGTGCGCTGCTCGAAGAGGCGACCCTCGACCATGGTGCGGTACATGCGAAGTCGCACCTCGCGGTCGAGCTCGACGGTCGCGGCGCGGACGGTATCGGTCATCAGTACTCGTTCGCCACGAACAGCTCCTGGGACGGGAAGCGGGTGATCACCTGCGGTCCCTGGGCGGTGATGACGACCTCCTCCTCGATCCGCGCCGCGGAATATCCGTCCGTGGCCGGACAGTAGGTCTCGAGCGCGATGACCATGCCCTCCTTGAGCTCGATCGGGTGCTCGAGCGAGTTGAGCCGGCTGATGATGGGCCGTTCGTGGAGGAAGAGCCCGACGCCGTGGCCGAACTGGAGGCCGAAGCACTCCATCTCCGATTCGAACCCGAACTCCTGCGCCTTCGGCCAGACCGACGCGACCTGGTCGGTCGTCACGCCCGGCTTCATGAGCTCGATCGAGGCGTCGATCCACTCCCGTGCCCGCTTGTACGCGTCGCGTTGCGCGTCGCTGGCCCTGCCGACGACGAAGGTGCGGTAGTAGCACGTCTTGTATCCGACGAACGTCTGGATGATGTCGAAGAACGCCTGGTCGCCGGGCCGGATGAGGCGGTCGCTGAAGACGTGCGGATGCGGCGAGCAGCGCTCGCCCGAGACGGCGTTGATGTTGTCGACGTGCTCCGAGCCCATGTCGAACAGCGCCTTGGTCACCTCCGCCACCAGCTCGCTCTCCCGGACGCCCGGCTTGAGTCGCTCGCTGATGAGCTGGTACGCCCCGTCGACCATGGCGCACGCGATGTTGAGCAGCATGATCTCATCAGGCGACTTCACCTCCCGCGCGTCGAGCATCGTCTGCTGCCCATCTCGGACGGAGATGCTCTGCGCCTCGAGGGCGGCGAGCATCGGCGGCTCCACGATGTCGACGCCGACCGGCATGTCGGCCACGCCTTCGGCGCGCAGGATCGAGGAGATCTCCTTCGCAGCACCCGTGAACAGCCCGGCGTCCGGCGCCACCGCGCCACGCAGCCCGATCATCCCTCCCCGCACGTTCTCCGGCGGCAGCCACGGGCAGTGCAGCCGGTGGTGCTTGGCCGCCGAGCCGAAGTCCCACAGGTGCGGCTCGCCGCCGCGGGTGAGGAGCGTGAAGCGCGTCATCTTGTCGCGCGCCCACTCGCCGATGTGGGTGCTCGTCACGTAGCGGATGTTGTTGAAGTCGAAGAGCAGGAGCGCGCCCAGCTCGGAGGCCTCGAGCGCCGCCCGCGCGCGCTGGAACCTGTAGGTGCGCAGCCGCTCCGGGTTGACGCGCTCTTCCCAGTCGACGGTCATGAGTCCCGGAGAAGCGATCGGCCTGGACATCGGCAGCGTCCCTCCGTTGGCATCGTCCGATTGCGCGGGTGTACAGCGGTGTTTCAATAGTAGTCCAAGCCTCCAAGCCCTCAAGAACCCCTGACCTTGACGACACTGACACCATGCGTTCGGTGTGCAATGGCACTGGAATGTACCGAGGAGGAGCGCAAAGCACGGCATGACCACCCACGTTGCTTCGGTGGACTGGTCCTTCACCAACCGGCCCCTGGAGTCGTCGGCGACCTGGCACGGGCTCTCGCGCCAGGTGGTGGTCGGCCCACAGCAGGGATCCGTCCATACCGAGATGGCGATCGGCGCGCTCGCACCGGGCGGCTGGCTCCAGCGTCACTTCCACTCGTTCGAGGAGGCGCTGTACGTGCTCGCCGGCGAGCTGCTCGTCGAGATCGACGGCCATGCCCACCGGCTGATTGCCGGTGACTTCACGTTCATGCCGGTCGGGACGTGGCACGCTCTCGGCAATGCCGGTCCAGAGCAGGCTCGCTGGTTGTCGCTCAACACACCGCAGCGCCTTGCTCCCGATGCCGGCCGTCGCGACACGTTCTTCGAGCCGGACCCGTTCGACCTCGAGGCGCTCGCCGCCGCGGCGGTCCGGCCGCAATTCGGCGACCCGCGCCTTCGCTGGGTCGGGCACTACGACGGAACGCCGCCCCAGGCCGAGGCGCTGGCCCTGACCGATCCGGCACGCGGCCGCCGTCCGGCGGGACGGGACACGGCGCTGGTGGTCTACAGCGGGATCAGCGTGAAGATGCTGGTCGACCGGGTCTTCGGTGCCGAGCTGCTGACCATGTTCACGGTCGACTACGAGCCGGGCGGCGCGGCGCAGGTCCACGACCACCCCTTCGAGGAGGCCTACTTCTTCCTCGATGGCGAGATCGAGACGGAGCTGGAGGGCCGGGCGCGCACCGTTCGCGCCGGGGACGTCGTCTTTGCCGGGGTGGGCGCAACCCACGGCTTCTTCAATGCGGGAAGTGGGCGCGTGCGATGGATCGAGACACAGGCGCCGCAACCGCCGGAGCGGCACTCGTATCGCTGGGTCGATCACTGGCGCCGCTTCGAGACAGAGAACCGGTAAGGAGGTCGTTGCATGACATCGGTCGGATCGGTGGTCGTCATCGGCGGCAGCTCGGGGCTCGGGCGCGCGGTGGCCGAGCACTATGCGGGCGCAGGGCGCCAGGTCGTGATCAGCTGCCGGGACACCGATCGTGGGGCGGCGATTGCCGCTGAGATCGGCAGCGGCGTGCGAAGTGTCACGGTCGACCTCTCGCAGCCGGCCGGGATCGAGGAGGCGCTGGCCGACATCGGCGCAGTCGACCACCTCGTCATCACGGCCATCGACCGCGACGACAACCGGGTCCGCGACTACAACATCGAGCGGGCCATCAACCTGGCGACGCTCAAGCTGGTCGGGTACACCGAGGTGATTCACGCCCTGCTCGACCGCCTCCATGACGACAGCTCGATCGTCCTGTTCGGCGGCCTGGCCAAGGACCGACCATATCCCGGCTCGACCACCGTCACCACCGTCAACGGCGGCATCGTCGGGATGGTCGTCACCCTGGCGACCGAGCTGGCGCCGATGCGTATCAACGCCATCCACCCCGGGATCGTGAGCGACACCCCGTTCTGGAAGGGCAAGCCTCTCGACCACATCCTGGCCCGCACGCCCACGAAGCGCCTCGTCCGGTCGGCGGACATCGTCGATGCCGTGCGGTTCCTGCTGGAGAACCCATCGGTCAACGCGGTCGACCTGCGGGTCGACGGCGGCTGGATGATCATGTGATCGTGAGGGATGCCGCACGTGCATTCGAGCCGGACTACCCCGAGGTTGGGGAGCGGCTGCGCGCTCGCCGGCGCGCCCGACACCTGAGCCTCCGCGAGCTTGCCGCGCGGCTGAGAGTCTCTCCGAGCCTCATCTCGCAGATCGAGCGGGGCCGCGCGCGGCCCTCGGTCAGCACCCTGTTCGCGATCGTCACCGAGCTCGACGTCTCTCTCGACGAGCTGCTGTTCAACGACGAGCGGTCATCGACGCTCGAGACCGCCGCCGAGTCCGGGGCCCGGCCGTCCCCGGTCCAGGAGGCCGCCGCTCGCCACCATATCCGCCTCGCTTCCGGCGTGGTGTGGGAGCGACTCACCACCACTTCCCAGCCGGGCGTCGAGTTCCTGTTCGTCGTGTACGACGTGGGCGGTGCGTCGAGTCCCGGCGATACGTACCAGAGCCACTCGGGATACGAGTGGGGCTATGTCATCAGCGGCGTGCTCGAGGTGATCATCGGCTTCGACCGATACGTCCTCCAGCCAGGCGACGCCGTGTCGCTCGACTCGAGCGTTCCGCATCGGCTGGCGAACATAAGCGACACGCCGGTGCACGCCATCTGGTTCGTCCTCGGGCGCGATGCCGATCCGCGCCTCATCGGCCAGCGTTCGCCGCCGTAGGCTTCCCCGCGGGTTCGCCGTCTGCCCGTCGGGATCGAGGGCGACATACTCTTCGGTCGTCGCCAGGTCCGCGCACTCGTCGATGCGGCACGATCGGCGGGGGGCCGATGCGGTGGATCGAGAGATCCGTTCGGACAAGGGGCACGACGCCTTCCTGGTCGAATGGGACAAGCTCAGCCTGATCCTGCGCGGAGCCATGGACCGCGCGGTGGAGCGTGTCGACGTGAGCGCATGACCCCGCGGGTTCTGACCTGCAACCCGAACGCAACAGAATTGGTTTCTTTTCGGCACCGACGGTCATCGCCGGCGGTCCTACGCTCATGGCATGCAGTTCCTCGAACCCATCGCCGTCGACCGTACCTTCAGCGCATTCTCCGTCCGTGACGGACGGCTCGCTCCGATTACCTGCGTCGCCTGTGGATGCCGACTGGTGCGCCACGCCGATGACACCTGGTGGCACTTCTCCGGCGCCGAGGGCCGCGATGCTCGTGGCTGCATCGTCGGGTGTGCGGAGCAGCCGCACTACGCTCCGGGAGGCATCGCCGCGGCGCTCCGCTGA